>JBEKLE010000104.1:0-16232 GCA_050010355.1 Rhodopila sp.
GGCGACCGTGGTTGACGCGGGCTGCGCGCAGCAGTTCCAGCATTTCATCAGCAATTCGCCGTGGGATCACAAGCCGGTGCTGGCTCAGATCGGCCAGGATGCGGATCGTCTGCTGGGTGGCATGATGTTCTAGGCTGAGGCATCAAGCAAATAGCGGAGAAGGCTGGCCACGAACCAGCGGCGCTGGGGCACACCATCAACCGGATTGGCCCACGAAACGGAATCGCAGTTTGACTTGGCGGGGCAGCCCCATCGACTGCATCCCCGCTAAAATCGCCGTGCAAGTCGGTCAGTCAGATCGCGCCATCATCTGAAAATCGAAGCGGCAGAGGTTTAATAAATAGCAGGTTATGTTTCGTACGAAACATAACCTAACCATGCTCAAGGAGATATTCATGTCAGCTTCACCCACCTCTCGGACATATAACGGCCTCGATGGCGCCTACTCATTCTTCAATCAGCGCCTGTTCTCCGCAACGCTGCCGGACTGCCTGATCACCCTGCAACGGAAGATCATGCGAACCCTTGAACCGGTGCAACTCGCCGGCCCCAACCTGCCCCTTGGTGATCGGTCTTTACCGTTTGCACCCGCCACCCGATCCATCATATTGAAAATTGGCTGTCAGAATCATCATGTCCTCAGCGCAAGCGCCGTGCGGACATCAAAGGGGCAGAGGGAGGTTATGCGACTAAAATTGGCACCGATCGCAGCTTTCTTGGCCTGCCTGGGAGTGGCGGCCAATGCCATGCAAATCGCGGTGGCTGGCGACGAACTGATCCTGTCCGGCCAGGTTGTCGGTGACGAGACCTCGAAAGTCGCCGACATTCTCGCGGCCAACCCGACGATCACCACCGTCATTTTGCGCAATTCCCCCGGTGGCGACGTTCCTGCTGGATACGCGATTGGTGAGATGTTACGCATGAAAGGCTTGCGAACAGCCATCTCCGGCTACTGTTATTCATCTTGCTCACGCATGTTTCTAGGCGGCCGCACCCGCATATTTACCAACGACTACCCACCCGAATATACCAATGTCGGTTTTCACGGCCACTACAAGGCAGGTGGACTACTTGATGCGGAAGCGGTTCGCCGCTATGGCCTGAAAGACTGGATCATCAAATATTCCGATGGCAAAGCCGACCCGGCGCTGGTGGAGAAATGGGTCAATATCCCCGAGAGCCATGATCTGATCCACTTTTATCACCCAATCGCGCTTCAAGGCCATGGGGCGACGACGTTCTTTTGCCACGGAAATGAGCCACGCATATTCGGCTGTGAGGCAATTTCTCGAACGGCGCTCGATCTCGGCATTATCACCTCGCTCGACATCATCACGTCGAATGATAGGCCCAAACCCTGATCGTACCACGTCAGGACACGGTACGCTTCGGTTCCGGTCGTTGCCGGAGCCTTTGGTCAACCCCGCATTCATCTGCGCCCGCCCAGGTTGTCTCCCTCCTTTATCGCCGCCAGGATCATTGCCCTCACCGCCTTCTTGAAATCCCGACGGCTATTGATCGCCCAAAAATTGTCAAACCAGACGGCCTCATGCGCCGCGTCGATCATCGTTTCCGTCGGCTTCACGAGGGGTGCCAGCGCCGCCACGGCGAGGCGCCGATATCGGGCAGGATCGGCGTGTAGATCGGCGCCATCGGCCTTCGCAATCGCCGCAGCGATCTGGTCGAGCATGGTCACCGTGCCGGGGGTCGGCTTCTTCAGCATCGTGTTATCTCTTCGGGACGTTTTCGGAATCTGGCCGGGGGGAAAGGGGTTGGTTCTCGAAACGGCTGCCAGCCAGCGCCGAGGTGCTGCGCCTCTTGCGCTTCACCGTTGGCGAAAATCCCAAAATCGCTAACCGCCGCCGCCCTCCAGCCAGTTTTGCCGACTGGGCAGCCCGCTTGTCGGTGGAACGTACTGATGGCAAGCCGCCATCAGAAGGAGGACGGCTGTCAGGATGAGCGTAGCCACGCCTCGGATCATTGCGTTCACTTCTAAGTCTCCTCAGCAACTGGATCGGCCTATTTCTGCTATATCTTCCGGCGGCCGGTCGTGTCATGCCGCACCGCAACATGATTTGGGAACGCACGATTTTTCCCGTACTAGGGGTGGCCGGCGAGGAGTCATAGCCGGCCGATTGACACCGATAGGCTCGACAAGCATGTCGATTGACCTGCGGCGATCGGTGGATAAATGTTAGTCACCACCGTCAGGATCGCAGCCTCAATGGAGCATCAAGAAGAACCAACTGGGCGCTCGTTCGAACAACGAATGACGAATTATCGCCAGCGCATACGCTACAAGCTGCAAGCCCGTGGCGCCTCCGGCGACGGGCTTCACCGCCAAACAGAAGAACTGATGAACCGGACGTCCCCCTTCGACCTCAGCAGCTTGATGCCATCGGTAATGACCGATTGAACCTCAGTGCGGAAAGTTCTCCCCATCGCTATCGACATCGTTCCTAGACGGATCACAATCACAACGGGGTGGCCACCGTTCGACGGCACGACCCGCCGGGAAAAATAATCGCAGTGTTGGAACACCCGGCGGAAAATCCACGTCAAACATTTTATCCGTCTCGATCTGTATGTTGAACGGCCCGAGGTAAATTCCGAGATCATCGAATTCGACACAGGTAACGCCGAGACCCCAGATATTCAGATCGACATCCAGGCGGAACTCGGTTTTCCATATCGCCAATCGCAGTAGGCTCCATCCCCACGACCACGGCGCGATCCCATGGTTGGTTTCGGCCCGCTCGACCCAAAGACACAGGAGCGGAAGCGTCAGGAAAAAGCCGGGCGGCGAGGTCTCCCATGCCAACTCGAACAACAACCAACCGGGCGAGAACCCTACCCCCACGGCCCAGCCGGACATGGTGAAGGAAATATCTTTTCGAAAGCTCATGGACACCTACCCTGATCGACATAGTGAGCAAATGGGATTAGGTTTCCGCCCGTACTCGCAGCCGTATTGACGGCACCTGAATTGACGATCGATCCTGACAACCCGCCCATCCCACCCGATGCGGTTTTCATTCCGTCGAAACCAATATTTTTGTTGCGCTGCGAATGGCATCGCGACAGACGGGCCGGAATTTCGGGTACGACCGTGGCGCGAGGTTCGCGACGAATTTGTCGCTGCATATTTGACGGAACGTGAACGTGCCACTCGATCTGGCGGTGGCGAAGCCGCGCCGGATGAGGTGCGCCGATGAAAGCAACGCCGGCATCCACGCCCTCGCCTCGCCTTGCGGATGTCGCGCCCGAATTTGTCGTGGAATTGGAGCGTCTTCTGGTCTGGCAGGGGGCGTTTGCGATAGCGAATCAGGTATCGGAACTGACGTTGCTCGATCGCTGCCGGTGCGGCGATAGCTTTTGTGGATCATTTCTACACGGCGCCGCGACCGAACGGTCCCTTCGGCTCCGGCCATCGCACGATCCCGCTCTGGTCTGACAGCGAGATCGTGAACGTCGATGTCGTGGGACCGAAGATCGTTTACGTCGAAGTGCTCCGACGCAACGATCTACGCGACAAGATTGTCGCCGCAGTCCCTTGAGTTCGACTCTGGATAGGACGCGTGTTGGTTGACCGTCATTGAGCGGCGGATGTTGATCACCGATGCTGGAGAAACGTTGAACCGTCGGGCGGTCGGCCTGATACCACCACCGTCGGCCAGCGCGATCCGAACACGCTCTTGCACACCGTGCGGCACGATTGGCCGTCCGATGGTCCTGCCAGCCGCCCGAGCCCTCATCTGGCCGGCCCGGATAGCCTCCGAGAGCTTGGCCGCGCGATACCCAGCGACGATGTCCAACACCGCGAAGGTCGTACTGGCGGTGTCGATCCGCTCGGCGTGCAGATACAGTCCGACGCCGTGGTTCCGCAGGATCGCAAGGACTTTGAACAGGTCCGCGACGGTCTTCCCAGGGAGGTCGCCGGCGTTCGAGAGTACCACCTGATCGACCGCACCCAGATCGGCGACCATATTCCGCCAACCTGCATACTTTCCGCGCCCAGTGATCGCAGCGTCGTCGGTGTGGACGGAGACCACGTTGCCACCACGGTTCGCCACAGTCTGCTGAAGGGAGTGAACAAGCTCCGGTTGAGTTCCGGTCTGTCTTACATAGATGAAAACGCGCTGGATCATTGGGGCCTGAACTACATACGCGAGCTATCTTTATATAGGAAGCGGGCTTGTTCAGTTTCAGCCAATCCGTTCTTCATACAATCAGAATTTACCGGCGCCGAGTTCCGATCGTCAGAGAGCGTGTTGGGCGGTCGTCAACCGTTCGGGCTGCGGGATGGTTGAGGATTTGCCCTGAAGTGGTCCTGGATGCTCGTCAGAGGGTTTGTGAACATCGGCTGGACCGCGTTCAGACGTCGAGACTGCGGGCGATCGCCGATCGCGAGGATCACTTCGAGCATTTGCGTTAAGGATCGCCGCCCTCCGTGGTTAGCGGTGGTGCAGGAACGGTAGCTGGAGAAATACCATACGGCCTGTGTGTCGGTCTGGTTGGATGATCAGAAGATCGATACGGTCGCGTCAGGCGCGATATATGGCGCCCCCGGAATGGCGCTTAGAATCACCGGGGGACGGCCGGGTGAGCCGGTCTGGCAAGGAGCCTTGGCGGGAAGCTGAACCTGTTCAGCGGCAGAAGACAGGCGAGCGCCTTCTTTACCCATCAGCCGCCGACTGACGGCGATCCCATTGACGCCTTGAGCCTGCTGACCGACGCAGCCGAGCAAGTCGCGCAACCAGTCGTACACCCTTGCCGGCGCTTAGTTCCCGCTCGCCACCTGGGCTTGGCCGAGAGGTGGGCGACCAAATGCTGCCGGGCTCCCAGAGGTATTTGGCAGAGAAGCAACCGCTCCGCCGCTTCCGCCGACCATTACCGCGACGCTACGTCCCCGGAGTGGAACGATACGGGAATGTTCGCCCATCCCTCGATGACACACCATATCTATCGCTTATCGAAATCATTATGGCTATACCGCCTCGTTAGGTTACACACACAACCCCAATAGGCGCTGGTCCCATAACGATGGATGTGTTCACGTTTCGCGATAGGGTTGTTGCTGAATATTAAAGATTCACCCGTTCGTTCGCTACCATTCGGGCCACCGACATCACTGAGCATGTTGGTCAGGAGTATGCGGCGGAACGCTTCTGGCCGGCACCGATAGTCCAATTGAACCCGGCTTTCGTGCCGGGGGGCGACATTAGCAGGTTCGTGGCCGAGCGGCTGCTACATCCCGAATGCGAGCGCATCTTTCGCTTCGGTAAGACCCAAGATGGTGCACCCGGTATGCCGCTGACGCTACACCGGCACCAAGAGGACGCTATCCATATCGCCCATCGGCGGGAGAGCTACGTTCTCACCACCGGCACCGGCTCGGGCAAATCGCTCGCGTATTTCATTCCGATCGTTGACGACGTGCTCCGCCGCCGGGCCTCCGGCGGGGCCACGGGCATCAGCGCCATTGTCGTCTACCCGATGAACGCCCTCTGCAACTCCCAACTAGAGGAGTTGGAGAAATACCTCCGCCTCGGTTACCCAAAAGGCGGCGAGCCAGTTCGTTTCGCCCGATACACCGGCCAGGAGAGCACTGAGGCTCGGCAGGCCCTCGCGGCGAATCCGCCTGACATCTTGCTAACCAACTACGTCATGCTCGAACTCATGCTCACGCGGCACTCGGCGCCGGACCCGCAGGTAGTCGAGCAGGCCAAGGGGTTGCGGTTCCTGGTCCTGGACGAACTCCACACCTACCGGGGTCGGCAAGGTGCTGACGTTGCGATGCTGATCCGCCGGGTCCGAGACCGCACGAATTCTGATCTTCTTTGCGTCGGTACCAGCGCCACCATGGCCACAGAAGGGAGCGCCGAGGATCGCAACCGTGCCGTTGCCCGCGTTGCCACTCGCCTATTTGGGGCAACTGTCCGGCCCGAGAACGTGGTCACCGAAACGCTGCGCCGGGTCACTGACCACGCCGCGCCGTCCGACGCCAAGGCCCTCGCCGCCGCGATTGCCTCGGGCGTCCCGGATGGCGCTGGTTACGACACTCTCCGCAACCATCCGGTCGCGGCGTGGGCTGAGACCACCCTCGGGCTTCAGCGGCAGGACGACAAGCCGGACGGCCGGTGGGTCCGCACCAGCCGCCCCAAGACCGTGGCCGAGGCCGCCATCTTGCTTGCCGGGGCCAGCGGACGACCGGCCGCAGAGTGCCTCGACTACCTCCGGAAATTCCTTCTGCTTGCTTATCAGACCCATGACACCGAGGGGCGTCCTCTATTCGCCTTTCGGCTGCATCAGTTCATCGCAGGAGCGGGCGACGTATTCACCACCCTCGAACCCCAAGGCGTCCGCTATATCACCCTAAACGGCCAGCAGTTCAGTCCCGGAGGTCGGGAAAAACCATTGTTCGCGATGGCGTTCTGCCGGTCCTGTGGGCAGGAGTATCTGCCGGTTTGGATCAAGACCGCCAACCGACAGCCCGCCCAGATCGATCCACGCGAACTCAACGAGAAAACCGCCGAGGACGACGGCACGATCCATGGCTACTTCATGCCGGACCCGGCCGGAGACTTCGATAGCGAGGACGCCGAGCTTTATCCCGACGAATGGCTGGAGCCGTCAAAGGACGGCACACAGCGGCTTCGCCAAAACTTCCGCCAGTATCGACCGCTGCCCTTCTGCACCGACACCCTTGGCGGACGCGACACGCAAGGCATGCCCGGCTGGGTGATCCCCGGTTCCTTCCGCTTCTGCCTCAATCGCCCCGCCTGCGACGCTGTGTTTGACGGAAGCATGCGCAGTGAGACGGCGCAAAACTCGGCTCACTCTCCGCCGAAGGACGATCGAGTGCGACCACGGTGCTGACGTTAGCGGCTATGCGGCATCTGTTGCGCGAGGAGAGCCTCCCGCAATCCGCCAAGAAGATTCTTGGCTTCACCGACAATCGCCAGGATGCGTCGCTACAGGCCGGCCACCTGAACGACTTCGTTATGATACTGTTGCTGCGCGGCGCGCTGCTTGCTGCCCTGTGGAACCAGCCTGACGGCGTTCTTACCGACGACACCCTAACACACAGAATCCTTGAGCATCTTCGCCTTTCCCCAGCGGACTTCGCCAGTTCGCCGGACGCAAAGGGCGCCAAGGCCGAGGGGGCGAAGCGCGCACTGCGCGACGTGCTCGGCTACCGGACGTATTTCGACCTGCGACGAGGCTGGCGCTTCACGCACCCCAATCTCGAACAGCTTGGCTATCTGGTCATCACCTATGCGTCCCTAGACGAGTGTGCCGCCGATCAGGCCGAATGGTCGAAGTGCCACCCGCTTCTGGCGGCCGCGCCGCCCGACCTGCGCAACAGCCTTCTGCGAGACCTGCTTGACCGGATGCGTCGCGGTCTGTGCATCAAGACCATTTATCTCGACGGCAACCATTTGGAGCAGGTGCGCAATCGCTCCTTCAACGAACTAAAGGAGCCGTGGGGATTGGCCGAGGATGAGCGGCCGGTGACTGCTGCCACCATGATTGCGCGTCCGCAACCACCAACCGGCCGGCTGCTTACGCCCACGGTCCATGTGTCACACCGTTCCGCCTTCGGCCGTCGCGTGAAGTCGAAGGCGACCTGGGCCGCTGCTGCGGCAGCCTTTCCGGGCAAGGTGGACGAGGATACCTACAACGAAATCGTGGACGACATGCTGGGCGTCCTCGCCACCTATGGGCTGGCGGAGCCTCTTGAGGTCGAAGGTGGCTACACGGGGTATCGTGTCCCTGCCACCGTGATCGAATGGCGCCTAGGATCGAAGGAAGCACAGGACGACGCAAACCAATTCTTCTTAGACCTTTATCACAACGTCGCCGAAATGCTGCGCGACGGGGACTGCTTCCTGCACACCTTGCAGGCCCGCGAGCACACAGCACAGGTCGATGCAGAGGAGCGGGAGCGCAGAGAGGAGCGGTTTCGCGCAGCCACCCTGCCGGTCCTGTTCTGCTCACCGACGATGGAACTCGGCGTAGACATTGCTTCGCTCAACACTGTCTATATGCGAAACGTACCGCCGACGCCAGCGAACTACGCACAGCGCAGCGGCCGGGCGGGTCGCAGCGGCCAACCTGCATTGGTAATCACCTATTGCGCAGCACGCTCGCCCCACGACCAATATTTCTTTCGTAATCCGGCTCGCATGGTGGCAGGGGTGGTCAACCCGCCCGCTCTCGACCTCGCCAACGAGGACCTCATCCGTTCGCATCTGCAAGCGGTTTGGCTGGGCGAGACCGGTCAGAGGCTTGGTCCATCTGTGCAAGACGTGCTGGATCGAGAGAAGTTTCCCGCCCTGCCTTTGACCGCGCAGATCGCTGCCCAGGTGGATCAGCCGCAGGTCCGGCAACGTGCCGCCGCCCGTGGCATCGCCATCCTCGGAACGTTACGGGAAGACCTGACACACGAGGCAGCGCCCTGGTTCACGCCGGACTGGCTCGATCACACAATCAAAACGGCCCACCTCGTTTTCAACGATGCGTTTGACCGCTGGCGTTCCCTGTTTAACGCCTCCCAGCGGCAGATGGACCTTGCCCATAACATCCAAATGAACGCCGCCGCCGATGAAAAGACGCGGCGGGACGCAAAGCAGCGATACGACGAAGCACGCATCCAGCGTGACTTACTGCTCGACAGCCGGGCCAGCATGTCCAGCGACTTCTACGCCTATCGCTACCTCGCGTCGGAGGGTTTCCTTCCGGGCTACAATTTCCCCCGCCTTCCACTGCTGGCCTACATCCCGGCGCGGCGCGAAAAGGTTGGGCGCGACAGCTTCCTTTCCCGGCCGCGCTTCCTCGGCCTCTCCGAGTTCGGTCCTCGTTCGATCATCTACCACGAAGGCAGCACCTACCGGGTCCGCAAGGCGATCCTGTCGGTCCGTGACGCCGAGAGCGTCTCCACGACTTCGCGCCTTACCGTTCGGCGAGCCCGCCTCTGCCCGGTTTGTGGATATGGTCATTTCGATGCAGAGGCTGACCACGAGCGATGTGTAAACTGCGACGGCCGATTGGGCGGCGATCTGCTGCTCGACCTCTACCGTATCGATCAGGTCAGCACACGCCGAGCCGACCGCATCACGTCGGACGAGGAGGAACGGCAGCGGCAGGGTTATGAGGTTATTACGACCCTTCGCTTCGCCGAGCAGGGTGGCAAGCGCCGGTTCACGCCAGTCGGCTTCAGTGAAGGCGACGACCGACTGCTGGTGGCCGCCTATGGACCCGCTGCCACGGTCTGGCGGATCAATCTCGGCTGGCGACGGCGGAAGAACAAGTCAATCTTCGGGTTCAACATCGACGTCGGCTCGGGTGAATGGTCGCGCGACGATCAGGCACCCGAGGAATCGATGGACGACGCGCCGACGGCGAACACGGTCCAGCGCATTATCCCCTTCGTAGAAGACCGCCGGAACGTTCTGGTTCTGCGTCCGGCAGCGGTGCGGCTCGACGACGACCAAATGACGACCCTGACCTACGCCATGAAACGCGGCATCGAGAGCGTGTTTCAGTTGGAAGAGAGCGAACTCGCGGCCGAACCATTGCCGGACCGTGATAACCGCAATGCGATCCTGCTCTACGAAGCCGCCGAAGGTGGTGCCGGCGTACTCAGCCGCCTCGCTAATGATCCACAAGCGATCCATCGAATCGCGGCGCGGGCGCTGGAGGTCTGCCACTGGCGCTCGCGGTCCGGCCTTTGGGCCGATGCCGCCGACCTCGAAGATAGCGAGCCTGACTGCGAGGCGGGGTGTTACCGATGCCTGCTGTCCTATTCCAATCAGCCTGATCACAAGCGGATTGACCGCCGTGACCCCGATGTTCTTTCGCTGCTCTGCCGCCTTGTTCGCGCCGACGCCGAGGTGGGCAGCATCGACGGCAGTGACGCCGTTGACGCCTTAGCCATCCTGCATCGCCAGTGCGGATCGGGATTGGAGCGGGCATGGCTTGAGGCAGGTAGGGCCGGTGGTTTTCGGCTCCCGGATAGGGCTCAGCCGATGTTCACCGAGTTCTCAACTCAACCCGATTTTAGTTACGATGGGATCAATGCCTTGATCTACGTTGATGGTCCGCACCACCGAAATGTTGCAACTAAAACGCTGGATGACGCCAAGCGGCAGGCACTTCGCGACGCGGGCTACAAGATCATTGTCTTTACCGAAGACCCGACTGGTTGGCCCACGATCTTCGGCAAATTCTCCTTTGTGTTCGGCAAGGGCACCCGATGAGCGTCGCAACCACCGTTGCGGCTTCTGTAGAGTACCGGCCCGGTAGCCTCGTTACGGCACGCGGTCGGGAATGGGTCGTGTTGCCCGACGACGGCGGCCCCGACCTGCTTCGCCTTCGCCCACTCGGCGGGGCGGAGGAGGACGCAACGCGCATCTTGTTGTCGCTGGAAGCAGTGCCGCCGCGCCCCGCCACCTTTCCGCCGCCGGACCCTGAAAAGACAGGCGCACAGGCCGCCGCCCTGCTTTTGCGCGACGCGCTTCGCCTGAAACTGCGGTCGGGTGCCGGGCCGTTCCGCTGTTTTGGCAACATTGCGGTCGAGCCACGAGCCTATCAGCTTGCGCCGCTACTGATGGCGCTGAAGATGGAGACGATCCGCTTGCTGATCGCCGACGATGTGGGTATCGGCAAGACCATCGAAGCCGTGCTGATCGCGCGCGAACTGCTAGACCGGGGCGAAATCCGCCGCCTCGCCGTTCTCTGCCCGCCACACCTCTGCGACCAATGGCAGGAAGAACTGGCGACAAAGTTTGGCATCCAGTCTGCCATCGTACGCACCGGCACCGCCGGACGGCTGGAGCGCCGGCTACCGCAGGGCCAAAGCATCTTCGATGTGCATCCGTTCACGGTCGTCAGCCTTGACAACATCAAATCCGACCGGCGGCGCGACGAGTTCGTTCGCGCCTGCCCAGAGTTCGTGATCGTTGACGAGGCGCACGCTTCGGTCGGCACCGGAGCAGAAACCAAAAACCAGCGCCTCGTAGTGTTACGCGGCCTCGCTGAACGAGCGGACCGCCATATGGTGTTTCTGACCGCCACGCCGCACTCGGGTGACGAGTCGGCGTTCCACAACCTGCTTGGTCTGCTGCATCCCGATTTCCGTGCACTGCAAGGCATGCCGGACAGCCCGGCCCGGCAGCGACTCCGCGAACGGCTGGCCGTGCACTTTGTCCAGCGGCGCCGCGCCGACATCGCCGAGTGGCGCGATGCCGGCAGCGTTTTCCCGGACCGCGAAACCGCCGAGGTGACTTACACGCTCTCTGGCGCCTGGGGGCGGCTGTTCGACGAGGTGCTGGACTACGCACGCGGCATGATCCGTCGCACCGAGGGCCAGTCTCTCCTACGTCAGCGCATGTCCTGGTGGGCTGCGCTCGCCTTGCTGCGGTGCGTCTCCTCTTCGCCTGCCTCGGCTGCCGTGGCTCTCTCCACACGCCTTCGCGCGATCGAGGGATTGGTGGAAGGCCAGCAGATAGAGGTCCTCGACGAACGCGGCGCCGAAGCAGTGTTCGACGGCACAGCCGCCGACAGTCTCACCGCCGAGGACGCGGCGCCCGCCGGGCTTACCGAGGACGTCGGGGAAAGCGCGGAGGACGCATCGGCGCTGCGCAACCTGCTCGACCGTGCCAGCGCCCTCAAAGGACCAGAGCGCGACCCAAAGCTCAAACTACTGCTCGCGCAGGTAAAAGCGCTTGTAGCAGACGGGTTTCGCCCAGTTGTTTTTTGTCGCTTTATTCAGACCGCGCACTATGTCGGAGAACAACTTCGCATTGTTTTGTCCGATACGAAGTACATAGTGACGGTCATCACCGGAGAAATACCCAGCGAGGACCGTCGTGCGCGTATCGAGGCGTTGGCCGATGTCGCCGATGGGCGCGTTCCAGTTCTGGTCGCAACCGACTGCCTCTCGGAAGGGATCAACCTTCAATCCCTGTTTTCCGCCGTTTTACACTACGACCTATCCTGGAACCCGACACGGCATGAGCAGCGGGAAGGCCGAGTAGATCGTTTCGGTCAGCCCGAAAAGCGCGTTCGCGCTCTCATGCTTTACGGCGCCAACAACCCCGTGGACGGCGCCGTTCTCAAGGTGATTGTCCGAAAGGCGGAACGCATTCGGCGCGAACTTGGCATCTCCGTTCCTGTGCCAATGGACACAAACAAGGTCACTGAAGCCATCCTCCAAACAGTGTTGCTCCAGACCGGGCATGTCGCAGATGGATCGAAGCAAGCCACCTTCGACTTCGGCCAGCCCGAAGCTGACCTTGATGCCGCCTGGGAAAGTGCGAAAGAAAACGCGAGACAAACCCGCACGATATTTGCGCAACGAACTCTCAAGCCCGAAGAAGTGTTGCCCGAATGGCGAAAGGCCGTGGCCGTACTTGGTGGCGAAGCGGAGGTGCGGCGCTTCGTGGGAGCCGCGTGTGAACGGCTCCGCACCCCTCTTCAGCCCATTGGCGAGGACCGCTTCCGCCTGTCCGCCGACAACCTCCCCACCCCGGTTCGCGAGCGCCTGGAATCCGCCGGACTTCACGCCAAATCGCTGCGCGTCGCCTTCCGGCTCCCGGCGCCTGCCGGGTTCGAATTCATCCACCGGACTCACCCCCTGGTCGCCTCGCTGGCGGACTATTTGACCGAGCGAGCGCTGGCCGAGGATTTGCCCGATCTTGCCGCTCGGTGCGGCGCCATCACCACTCGCGCCGTCACCCGGCGTACGACGCTGTTACTGCTACGTTTGCGCTCGCAGATCGGCGTCGAGGAGCGTGAGGGAACACGTTGGCGCCGGGTCCGAACCCTGCTGTCGGAGGAGGCCGTCTGCATTGCCATTGCCGGGGCTGAGCCGCCGCGCCTGCTGGAGAATGCTGATTCCCTCGACCTGATGGCTGCGGAACCAGCCCGCAACATGGATGCCGAGGAGCGTGCCTACGAAGTCCGCGAAAGCCTCGACGACCTGCCGCGCCTGACGCCAGCCATGGAAGCCCTCGCCCACAGCCGGGCTACGGCGCTGTTGGCGGACCACACCCGCGTGCGCGATGCCGCCGCTGCCAAAAAAAGCGTCCGCTCGACCGTGGAAGCCTGTCTCCCTGCCGACGTGATCGGCGCTTTCGTTCTGGTTCCAGCCCGATGAACGTCATACTTCCGGTAATCGCTCCGACGCTCCACACCGAGCGGCGCCTGCATCCTCGTGCCGCATCAGTCGAAACCGCTTTCACCGCGATCCGCATCGAGGGTGGGCTGTTCCCTGCCGAATTCCTCCAGCGCGTTGCCGCACTGGCGGCAAACGGCCAAGCAGCCGAAGATTATGGGTTGCCGCCAGGTCGGACGTTGCGCGACGAGATCGGCCGCTATTGGACCATCGCGGAGGCGCTCTGGAAGGACTACCGGCAGAATCGTCCCCGCGCCGATGTTCCGGCTGCGCGGACCGGAATCGAGCGGTGGTTGGTCCGGCTGCTCCGCGATGTATTTGGTTATGCCGACATCGCCGCTGCCACGTCGCGGGCTATTGGGGGTGACCGCAGCTTCCCGATTACCCACTATATCCACGCTGGCGCGGTGCCGTTGCTGCTGACAGTCGCGGGCCATGAGCTTGACCGCTCTCACCCAGCGTTTGGCGAAGAAGGCCGGCGGCGCGCGCCTCATGCCACTGTCCAGGAATACCTGAATACCGACACGGCGAAGCTGTGGGGCGTTACCGCGAATGGACTCCGGCTGCGTCTGTTGCGGGACAACCCCTCGTTGACCCGGCCGGCCTTTATCGAAGCCGACCTCGAACGAATCTTCGAGGAGGGACTGTATCCCGATTTCGCGACCCTTTGGCTGCTGGCTCACGCCTCTCGCATTGCGCCCGGCGATGGCGGCATGGCCGACTGCTGGCTCGAACGCTGGCGTGCCGAAGGGGCAAAAACCGGTCAGCGGGCCTTGGAGAAACTTCGTGCCGGCGTTACCACGGCTCTGCGCGAATTCGGCTCAGGGTTTGTCGAGCATCCAGACAACAATCTGCTGCGGATCGCCCTGCGTGATGGGACGCTGACACCCGAGGGGCTTCATCAACAGCTTCTCCGACTTGTCTATCGCCTTCTGTTCCTGTTCACGGCGGAGGATCGCGACCTGCTTCACTCGCCCGACGCCACGCCGGAAGCCCGCGCCCTTTACGCGCAGGGCTATGCGGTAGCCCGTCTGCGCGATCGCGCTCGGCTCAAGCGCCACTACGATCGTTACGCCGACCTGTGGACCGGATTGACGGTGACTATTCGCGGGCTGTCCCGTGGCACATGGCTGCTCGGCCTGCCCGGCATCGGGGGTCTGTTCGAGGAAACATTGTGCCCGGACCTCGATGCCGCTGCGCTGCCCAATACGAGGCTGCTATCCGCCATTCACGCACTGGCCTTTTTCACCGACGCCGGCAGCCTTCAGCGCGTCAACTATCGCGACATGGGAACCGAGGAATTAGGCTCAGTCTATGAGAGCCTGCTGGAACTCCATCCGATGGTGCATGTGGAGACCCAGCCATGGACCTTCGGGTTCGTCGGCGACGATACAGGCGGCACCACGAAGGGCAGCGAGCGCAAGCTCTCGGGCAGC
The DNA here is from genome assembly GCA_050010355.1 of Rhodopila sp. GTDB lineage: Bacteria > Pseudomonadota > Alphaproteobacteria > Acetobacterales > Acetobacteraceae > Rhodopila. The sequence continues at coordinate 14,617 of JBEKLE010000104.1, forward strand.
TACTACACCCCCGACAGCCTTGTGCAGGAGTTGCTCCGCTCCGCCCTCGATCCGGTCATCGAGCGGGCGATCCGCGACAATCCGACCGATCCAAAGGGCGCGGTGCTGCGGCTAAAGGTGCTGGACCCTGCCTGTGGCTCTGGTCACTTCCTGCTCGGCGCAGCGCGTCGTCTGGCCGATGCCGTGGCACGGCTTGACAGCGAGGGCGACCTACCCGACGAGGCTCTGCGCCGGCAAGCCCTGCGCGAGGTCGTTCGGCGCTGCATCTTCGGCGTAGACCGCAACCCGCTCTCGGTCGAACTCTGCAAGACCGCGTTGTGGATCGAGGCCATCGAGCCGGGCAAGCCGCTGACATTCCTCGACGCGCACATCAAATGCGGCGACAGCCTTATCGGGGTGGCCGACCTCGCCGTGCTCAAGTCTGGCATCCCAGACGGGGCGTTCAAAGAACTGACCGGCGATGACAAAGCCTACGCACGGGACTTGCGCAAGAGAAACAAGGGCGAGCGCGAAAGCCCTTCTTTGTCGCTGATGCCCGAGGTGGCGCTGCCGCGTCACCTTGCAGCCGCCATCGCCGCCCTGACAGACGCGCCCGAGGACACCCTGGAGGCGGTGGCTGGGAAGCGCCGCATCTTGAACGATATCCAATCAGGACGGGCAGCACACGATCTGCGCGTGGCCTGCGATCTTTGGTGCGCTGCCTTCTTCGCGCCACGCACTCGGCCCGAAATGCGCGGGCGGGACGTGGTGCCGACCACGGATACGGTGTGGCGCTATCTGCGAGCGTCGTCCTCGGTTTACGGACCGCTGGTCGGGTCGGTGGAGGAACTGCGCGGGCGTCTGCGCTTCTTCCACTGGCCGCTAGAGTTCCCCGAGGCAATCGCTGCGGGTGGTTTCGATTGCCTGCTGGGCAATCCCCCATGGGAGCGTATCAAGCTTCAGGAGCAGGAGTTCTTCGCCGCGCGCAGCGAGCGCATCGCCCAAGCACCCAACGCGGCGGTGCGGCGAACAATGATCGCCGCATTGGCGAAAGGCGATGCAGCGGAATGCGCCCTCCATCGCGCTTTTATGGGCGCGAGGCGGGACGCCGAGGCGTCAAGCCAATTCGTGCGTGGCTGTGGCCGCTTTCCGCTGACGGCGGTAGGAGATGTGAATACCTATGCCCTGTTCGCAGAAGCCTTCTTCCTGTTGCCAAGGCCACGAGGGCGAGCGGGCTTGATGGTGCCAACCGGAATCGCTACGGACGACAGCACCAAGGCGTTCTTCGCCGAGGTTACGGGAATGGGGCGGCTTGTCAACCTTTACGACTTCGAGAACCGAGAGGGCCTTTTTCCTTCGGTGGATAGTCGCATCAAGTTTGCGCTGCTGACGCTTGGCAGCAACGAGGCGGCGGCGCGCTTCGTGTTCTTTGCGACGAGTGTAGAGCATCTGGCTGATGAGCAGCGTGCCTTTGCCCTCTCAAGCGAAGACATCCGCCTTATCAACCCGAACACCCAGAGGTGGCCGGCCAAATTCGGACAGGCCGATAAGTGGAAAATCTGCCTGAGAGCGGCGAGAATGCCGCCTATCAGGAGCGACAATGGCAAGACGCGCACGACGGACGCACAATCCGGCTT
>JBEKLE010000105.1:0-30064 GCA_050010355.1 Rhodopila sp.
CCAAACCAACGCTCCACCTTCCCCATGACACCCTCGAATCCACCAGCACTCAACATGCTGTAGGGAATCGCGCCGTATTCACGCTAGATCTGGGCTAAAAGAAATGAGGGGATTCGTGAGATCCGGCACCGGTTGGGGCTCTCGGCACGAAGGTCGAAGGTCAGAAGCTATGGCTGCTATGACCGCCGTCGAAGCTGGAAACCGAAACATCAACCGTGATGTGCGGCACGTGGACAGCGACGTCCGGCACATTCACGGTGAAGGCCGGCACATGCGCCGTGATCGTCGCATCGACGTTGATGGCCGATGTCGCGGCCATGAGATGATGGGCATCGACGGCACCGCCCGGCACGACATCCGCATGAGCCGGCGCGCCGGGCATGTCGATGTACGTGTGCGGCACGTGGTGCTGGATATCGGGCAGATGACACGCTAGGCTGCGAGGTCATCAGCCGCCGACCCGCCTTGCGGTTTATTCGGCAACGGCCGCGGCGAAATGAGGGGACGGATGAGGCGCTGAACGGCCCCGCGCGAATCAAAGCAAGTGTCGCTGTCTTGAACTATTGCCGGAATATTCGGCATCGTTTGCTGATGTTCATGGACCATGACGCGCTTCAGATCGCGCCGCGCGGCAGATCAGGACTAATTCCCTATCGTCTCATAACGAGGAAATATAGCGCACGCTGAACTAACGTTCGCGCCCCGATCGAAGTCTCGCGCGTCGAGACGCATGAATCATTCAATCACGGGCCATAAAAAAGATCACTTATTCGGCAAAAGTCAGCCCTCGCGTCATATCATTGCGTATGGAAAATAGTCCTTCAAACTGAGACACTACCCGGCATTCGCCCGCGGCGCCACCGCAAGCGGTCCATCTGACTCCCGCAAGTCATAATTATGCTGCCATAACGCCGTTCGCATACGAGCGATGTCAAGCTGCGGATTGCGCCTTGAATAGCCGGCACCGGATCATATCGCAGCCTGCCCGAAAGAGCAGCCGCGGTGACCAGAAAGGGCCGGCGGAGGCCCAGATCTGCCGGTGGGACAACTCGGCGAGGCTGCGTTTGTAACGATCATCACCTGCAAGCAAGTCATAGGTGTCAAGCCCTTGGTCCAGTGCGAAGCGGATGGCCTGGTGATGGCAGGTGAGGCCCGGTTTGGCCTGCGGTTCGGCTGGCCGGTAAGCAAAGCCGCTTTGATAGGCTAACATCCGGCCGCGGTGGATGAAACAATACAAGACGCCAATGACCGCACCGTTGCCGGATATTTTGAGCATTGCTGCCTCGCCACGTGGGGCCGCCGTCGCGATCAGTTCCCGGTGGAACCGTCGGAAGAACGGCCGGGCAAAACTGCCCGGTTGCCCGCGGCTACCCCAGGCGGCCTGGTGCAGAGACGCCATCTCATCGAGCATGGCGTGTGCCGAACGGACGCAGTCGGCCCGTTCGATCTCGATCGGTCCGTGCCGCTCATATAGCCGGTCAGAACGGCGGATCTGCTGGCGCGTGTTGGCGCTGCGTCCGCCGAGGTAGTCTTGTCCAGTTGCTCTAAGGTGGGCCAAATCGACATACGGCGAGGCTTGTGACCGGCTGATCCTTACCAAAGCCGCCCCGCGCTGAGCGGCTGCCAGGACTGGTTCGCTGACACCGCAAAGGACCACATCATACCGCGCCGCCACCGCGCGCAGGCAAAACATGGTTAGCTCCTGCTCGCGCCCCACTTCGGTGAGCGGGCCGTTCTGCTCGACATAGGGACAGTCCAGTTCGGCTTGGCCGCTTTCACCGAGGTGCAGGACCGCCGGGCCGACCCGACGCCGGACGCGGTTGAACAGCGCCAGGGCAACTGTGCGTCCATCCTCGGTCGCCTCCACCAGGATCGGGTCGGGAAATCGTTCGGCTGCCAGGCAGCCGACCCAGGTCCAACTTTGGAAAAACGATCCGGCGGCGCGTTGCTCGAGGTCCCGCCAGCGCGCACCCAGGTCGGCGAAGTTTTCGACGGCGGAAACCCGAACCAACGTCACGGCGATTCTGTCACCACAGGTACGGCATCCTCACCGCGCCAGAGCGCAGCATGAGCGGCGAACATCGCGGCCTGATCGAATTCCTGCCGGGCTTTCGCCAGATTGGCGCGGCCGATCCGGCGGCGGGCTTCGGGATCGGCGGCCAGGGCCGCGAGCGCTTCGGCCACAGCCGCGTCGTCAGGCCTGGTAATATGCGGAAGGTTGTCCGACGCGACCATCAGCCGCACATCGCCGACGTCGGTCGAGACAACGGGGAGGCCGCTGGCCATCGCCTCGATCACCGAAAGCGGCATCTGCTCGGTGTCCGACGACAGCACGAATACGTCGAACCGGGCATAGAACGCGGCCGTCTCCTGATGATAGCCGGCGAAGCGGACCCGTTCCGTCACACCAAGGGTGGCGGCGAGCGCCTCCAGGGCCGGACGTTGCGGTCCATCGCCGACGATGACCAGCCGGCCGAACGGCAGGGTGGCGAACGCACGCAGGAGCCGAGCGATATTTTTCTCCGTGCGCAGGGCGGCAACGGTGCCGATCACCGGTTCGGCCGAGCCGCGCTCGGATCCGTCGGTGGCGAAACGGGCGATGTCGATCCCGTTCGGCACATACCGGATGACACGGGGCGGCAGCTTCCATACCTCGCGGGCGATGCGGACGAGATTCCGCGAGGGAAGAACGACGGGTGTCCGGCTCAGCACGATGCGCCTCGTCAGTATACGCCGAGGGATCTGGGTGGTGCGCTCCTCCGGCCCGAAGCCGTCGACCACGTGCAGGTGGCGGGTGACCGGCAGGAGGTTGGCCAGGGCGAACTCGATCGCGCCCCAGTTGCAGGTAACCAGCACATCGGGCCGCCATTCTTGCAGGCGTTTCCGAAAGCCCCAGGCGTTTGACAGGATCGCGTTTTTGATTGCGGTGACCTGGGGAAACGTCACGTCGAGGTCGGGCCGCAACCGCCCCTGGCAGGCGAGATCGCCATCCAGCGAGACAACGATGTGGCGGAACGCCGAACCGAAATGGTTCGCGATCGCGGCGAAGCGCACCTGCGCGCCGCCGATCGCGAAGGTCGGGAAGACATGAGCAACCAGCGGGGCCGGCGAAACGTCACGCTCGCCGTGGATCGCGGTCTGTCCGGTCGACAGTTGCACCTTGATTTTCCTCAGGGCTTCCGCCGGCACGACCGGCGATGAACGGGCCTTGGCATACCGCAATCGCTTTCGCTGCCGCAATGCTTTGCACCACAATCAAGTCGCCCGCGCTCGATACAGTCGTTCGCGAAAGCCGGATCGAGGACGGGCCGGAGGGCACTGCCACCGACCTGATCCAGAACAACGTGCTGAAAATCGGCGCGCGGTGGTCCCTCAGTCGCTTTCTGGCGGGATGACATTCTGCGGGCGGGGGCCGAGCAGGGCGGCGCGCATGGTCTCGGCGGATTTGCTGCGAATGTCGTTTCATGCCTGGGGTGTGTAGAACGCCGCGTGCGGGGTGATGATCAGCCGGCCCAGCGTCCAGTCCTCCCGCGCTCGGTAGGCGCGCATCAGTTCCGGCGCCGGCTCGACCGGTGGTTCCACCGGCACAACATCCAGGCCGACGCCGGCGAGGTGGCCGGATTTCAGCAGCGTCGCCAGGGCATCGATGTCGATGATCGGACCGCGGGCAGTGTTCACAACGACGGAGTCGCTGGGCAGCAGCGACAACTCTTTGAGGCCCAGCAGGCCGCGGGTTTCGCGGGTCAGCGGCGTGTGGACGGAGAGCGTGTCGGTCTGGCGGAGCAGTTCCTCCAGCGTGGCGGCGCGCTGCACCCCCAGGCCGAGCTCGACGCCGTTCGGGAGGTATGGATCATGGAAGACGACGCGGAAGCCGAACGCCTTGGCGCGTAACGCGACCGCGGTGGCGATGCGGCCCATGCCGACGATCCCGAACGTCTGCACCGACGAACGGAGGCCCGGCGCAACGACAGGGCGAGCGCCACCGCGTGGTCGGCGACCTCGGTCGTGCCATAGTCGGGCACGTTCAGGATCATGATTTGGCGTTCCGCCGCGGCGACACGATCGAGATTGTCGTAGCCGACACCCATGCGGCAGATCGCCCGCAGCCGGGGAAAACGCTTCAGGTCGTTGGCATTGACCTTGTAGCGCAGGATCATCAGGCCCTCTGCTACGGCGCAGTCGTCGTCTGACAGGTCTGCCAATGAATTCGTCGCCCGCGGGAAGATGATCCGGACGTCGGGACCGTAGATCCGCCGCTCCACGCTGTCCTCGGAGTAGTTGTTTTCCGAATACAGGACAGTCGTGGTGGTCAAGGCGTTTTCCCGGCGGCCTTCAGTAGTTCTAAAGCGCAACGGTTGGGTGACGCTAACGATTTTTCTGCGCACGATGGTCTAGAGGTCACGACGCCTGAGGTTATCCCAGGAGGCCGAAAGATCGAGTGGCCGGTCGACGGCGGGCCGGCTTGGATCTTATTGATTTAGCGCAGCCCCATGCCAGTGCTGCGCGCGTACCTGTCGGCGTCAAGGCCGACCGGTCAGGCGTCGATTTCAGATTGCGGCTACTGTGACTTTGTCTCCTCGGCTTTCTTCGCCTGATGGTGCCCTGCCGCACCGCCGATGGCGGCGCCGGCGACGGCATGTCCGCTGCCGACTTCATGTCCCGCGAGGGCGCCGACAGCGGCACCCTTGGCCGTGCCGGCGGGTTTCTTGTCAGTGTCGTCAGCCGCATGGGCTGATACCGTGAAGGCCACGAGCATGGCGGCCAGTATGATACGTCGCATCGAAATCTCCATTACTGTGCGCACCGTAACGCAGTGCCGCGGCAAACGTTTCCGGCGGCGTGGTTTGGCGGCGTGACTGTTGTAAATTTGCTCGTCAGGCTGGCACGATTGGGCGTGGCCGCTGGCGCGGCGCCGATCTGACGATGTTTCCGGGCCAGACCGTGGCCGCGGTCATCGCTTCGGTGAGGCCACCGCCGGGGTGGTCCCGAAAGTTTCCCGAAATGCCGCGCCGAACGCCGGGACGCTTGCATAACCGACCGCCGGCGCGACCCGAGCGGGTGGGACGCCTCGGGCGATGTGGGCGAGGGCTTCGGTCATGCGCAGTTGGCGGCGCCATTGCTGGAAGCTCATACCGGTCTCGGCGCGGAACAAGCGGGCCAGCGTCCTCACCGAGGCACCGGCGATTGCTGCATAGCCGTCGAGATCGCGCGGGTCGGCCGGATCAGCCATCAAAGCTGCGGCCACGCGGGCCAGTCTTGGATCGCGGCAGGCGGGCAACGACAGCGGGCGTGTGCCGGCCCGGCGGATCTCGTGCAACACAAGAGCTGCCACCAACCGGATCGGGCCACGCGCATCCCACACCACGGGCTCGCCGCAGACCGTCAGGATGAGTTCGCGCAACAGCGGCGAGACGGCGATTACCGTTGTGGCTGCAGGTCCCGACGCGGCCGCGTCCGCCCGCAGGAACAGCGCGCGCATACGGACCGCTCCGTCCATGCGGACCGCGTGAAGCGTTTCAGCCGGGACCCACAAGCCGGTGCCGGGGGGAACCGTGTAAAAGGCCGCCTCGGTCGTGATCCGCATCACACCGGCGGTGGCGAACAGCAACTGGGCGCGGGGATGTCTGTGCAGCCCGGTGTCGTGGCCGGGATCATAGTCATGGGCATAGCCCGCCATTGGGCGCGGCGCCTGCTCGAACGGTTGCAGGCGTTTTTGGCCGTCATGCGACAGAATTTGGCCAGACATCGCCATAGCGACAGCCTACCTTCGGCTTGAAGTCAAGGAAATGGGTAACGAAGGAATTGGCGCCATGACTCCAGCCGCCCGGCAGATCGTGTTCATCAACACGGCGCATACGATCACCCATTACAGCCTGCTGATCCTGCCCACGGCGGTGCTGGCGATGGCGGTCCCTGGCGGTCCGTTCGGGGAATCGTATGGACCGATTCTCGCGCTGGCCACAGGCATGTTCGTGCTGTACGGCCTGCTGTCGCTGCCGCAGGGCTGGCTGGCGCAGCGCTTCGGCCGCAAGGCGCTGATCACGGCGTTCTTTCTGGGCACCGGGATCAGCCTGGTAGGCGCCGGGTTCGCGCGTTCGCCGATGATGCTGGGCGTGACGCTCGCCTGCGCCGGCGCCTTTGCCGCGATCTACCACCCAATCGGCACGACAATGCTGGTGGAGGCCGCGGGTGACAAACCGGGGCGCTCGATCGGCGTGAACGGCGTGTTCGGCAATCTGGGGGTCGCGTTGGCCCCGGTCGTAACCGCCTTCCTGGCCAACGAGATCGGCTGGCGGGCCGCGTTCGTTGCCCCGGGCATCCTCTGTGCGCTTGCCGGGCTGTTCTGGATGCGCACGCCACCGGCGCATGTCAACGCGCACGCGGCCCGGCGCCCGTTCCCGCCGATTCCCCGTCATCTGGTCCGGCGGGCCGTGGTCGTGCTGATGCTGATCGCGATGTCGTCCGGTCTGGTGTTCAACGCGTACACGATTCTGCTGCCAAAGCTGATGCAGGAGCGGCTTGCGGGAAACGCGACGCTGCTGCCGCTCGTCGGGCTCGCCGCGTTTCTGGTAACGCTGTGCGGCGCCTTGACGCAGTTCTCGGTGGGGCGGCTGATCGATCGCAACACGCTGAAGCGGGTTTTTCTTCCGGTTAGTATGGTGCTGGCCCCGGCGATGCTGGCGTTGTCGTTCGCGCAGGGCTGGCTTGTGCTGCCGCTGGCCGGTGCGGTGGCGGCCTCGATCTTCGGGCAGGTAACGGTGAACGAGACAATGGCGGCGCGCTACATCTCCCCTGCCTTGCGCGCGCGGATCTACTCGGTGCGGTTTTTTGTCGGCTTCCTCGGAGCAGCCGCGGCAGCGCCGGTGGTTTCTCTACTGTATGAGCGCACCGGGAGCGTGGCGGTGGTCACGATGGTGCTTTCCGGGTTCTCGGTGGTGACGCTTGGGTGTGCACTGTTCTTTCCGAACCGGCGGGAAGAGTTGGAACCCGAGCTTTGGGCGGATGCATTGCCGGCGCCGGCGGAATAACCGGCGACGGGCGCCCCCTTGCCGGCTCGCCCTCGAAGATTGCCGTGACGCTTCGCGCTTTGCGCGGACAACGGCTCAGGATTTGAAAACACCTGGCGGACATGCCACATCGAGCGGCATGTTACGTCGACGCACCCTGTTGCTTTCCGCCACTGCACTCCTGCCCGTCGGCATGAAGGCCCGAGCGGCGCCGGGCTTGGTATTGTCCGCCCAGGACCAGGCTGATGTCGGGCGGATCGAGGCCTACCTGAACGGACTGAAGACGCTCAAGGCGCACTTCCTGCAGGCCGCCCAGGATGGCGGCATATCCCAAGGCACCGCCTGGCTTGAACGCCCCGGGCGCATGCGCTTCCAGTACGACCCACCGGCGCCGTTTCTGCTGATCGCAGCCCATGGCGTGCTGACCTTCCATGATTCGGCGCTGCAGCAGACCACCAATATCGGGCTGGACCGAACGCCTCTTGGCATTCTTCTGGCGGCGAACGTCGCATTGTCCGGCGCGGTGACCATAACCGCGATTCAGCGGCTGCCCGGCCAGATCCAGCTCACGCTCGTGCGCACGGACAGCCCGGGCGACGGTTCGCTGACGCTGGTTTTCGCCGATCCGCCGCTGACTCTGCGGCAGTGGACCGTGGTGGACGCGCAGCGGCGGGAGACCCACGTCACGCTCTATAACGTGCAACTCGGCGGCAGCTTTGATCCGCAACTGTTCGAACAGATCAGCACCCCGGCCGCGAAACCGGGATAAAGTCCGGGGCGCATGACGGACATGTGTCGGGTGGCACGAAAAAGTCTTCTTTTCGCCTGGAAGATGGGGAATAATCTTTTCTGACATGAGGTCTCCCCGCGTCGTCAAGCCGTTGATCGGCATCAGTTGCTGCACCAAGCAGTTCGGTGTTTTCGGAATGCCGAACCATGCTGCCTCTGACACTTATGTGCGTGCGACCGATGAGATAATCGGGGCGGTTCCCGTCCTGTTGCCCGCCAACGGCCCGACCGCGGATATCGAGACTCTGTTGGAGCGGCTTGACGGCATCGTCCTGACCGGCAGCCGATCGAATGTGCAGCCCACGCTGTACGACGGGCCGCCGCATGCCGAAGGGACACCCGAGGATCCCAACCGCGACGGCATCACGTTGCCGTTGATCCGGGCGGCCATCGCACGCGGCGTTCCGCTGCTGGCGATCTGCCGGGGCTTCCAGGAACTGAACGTGGCGCTGGGCGGATCGCTGCACCAACGGGTGCAGGATCTCCCGGACCGGATGGACCATTCCACCCCGATGCAGGCTTCATCGCGGGTCCGTCAGGGCAAAGCGCACGCGATTCGCGTCACGCAGGGGGGCTGGCTGCACCGGCTGGCCGGCACGACGGACATCGCAGTGAACTCGCTGCACAACCAGGGGATCAACCAACTCGCGCCCGGCCTTGTCGTGGAAGGCGTCGCGCCGGATGGCCTGATCGAGGCTGTCCGGGTCGCCGCGAGCCAGGCCGGACCTGCTATCGGCTATGCCGTCGGGGTGCAGTGGCACCCGGAATACGACTGGCGCTCGGACACGCTCTCCCGCGCGATCTTTGAGCAGTTCGGCGGTGCGATCCGCGCCTATGCGGACGCCGCACGTCTGGGCGGGGTTTCGATCGCCGCAGACTGAGGCGTACGACCCGATCTTCAACAAGAATGCAGGTTGAGCGAGCGCCATCCACCTTTCGACCGAGCACCGTGTGACCGCACGGTGGGATTACCGGAGCCTCGGGACGTCAGGGGCCGTCCGCTTCCCGGGCGCATCGGCTGGGCAGGATCAAGCGGTCGCCGGTTTTCACGATCCTCGGACTTCGCAGGTCGCCGGGGCACCCGCTTTCCCTCTTGTCAGAGCCGCAGTTTGGACCGATGTAACCTGTGACGAGACCGTACCGCCGCGGTCCGGATTAACCACAACGCAGAACAGGACACCTCGCCGCCATGTTCATCGAAACCGAGAGTACTCCGAACCCCGCTACGCTCAAGTTCCTGCCGGGACGGGACGTGATGGGACTTTCGACTGCTGACTTCGCCTCCGCCGCCAGTGCGATCCGCAGCCCGCTGGCGACATCGCTGTTCGCGCTGCCCGGCGTCGCGCGGGTCTTCCTCGGCGGTGATTTCATAGCGGTGACGAGGAATGACGAGATCTCCTGGAAGGCGTTGAAGCCGCAGGTGCTGGGCGTCGTCATGGACCATTTCGTCGCCGGCCGTCCGGTGACCGAAGGTGACGAAGCCGGCTTCGACGAGGAAGACATCGACCCCGCCGACCGCGAAGTCGTTGATCAGATCAAGGAACTGCTGGATACGCGGGTTCGCCCGGCAGTGGCCGGCGACGGCGGAGACATCGTGTTCCGCGGCTACCGGGAGGGTGTCGTTCGCCTGCACATGCAGGGTGCCTGCTCCGGCTGCCCGTCATCCAGCGCGACGCTGAAGCACGGAATCGAGAACATGCTTAAGCATTATGTGCCGGAAGTCGTGGCCGTGGAGCAGGTCGAATTCTGATCGGCACCGGTTGACGCCGGCGGGGGCATCTTTCACGCTGCCTCCCAACATTGTCTGATGCTGCATCGCAGCGACCAGTATGCTGCATGCCAGCAATGCTCAGGAGCAGTCTATGACGATCGACGCCGCCGTTCACGACGTGCTGTTCAAGGAAGCCCGCACCCACAACAAGTGGCACGACGAGCCGGTGACCGACGAGACGCTGCGCGAACTTTATGAAGTCCTCAAATTTGGCCCGACCTCCGCCAACAGTTCGCCCGCGCGGTTCGTGTTTATACGGACGAAGGAAGGGAAGGAAAAGCTTGCCCCGGCCCTGTCGGCGGGAAATCTTGAAAAGACCATGAGCGCGCCGGTGACTGTGATCGTGGCTTACGACCCGAAGTTCTTTGAGAAATTGCCGAAGCTTTTCCCACACAATCCGGATGCTATTTCCTGGTTCACGACGAACGACTCTCTGGCTGCAACCACGGCCTTCCGCAACGGCACCCTGCAAGGCGCCTACCTCATCATCTCGGCGCGGGCGCTGGGCCTGGACGTCGGTGCAATGTCCGGCTTCGATAACGCAAAAGTCGATGCAGCGTTTTTCGCAAGCAACGGCTGGCGGTCGAACTTCCTGGTGAATCTCGGCCGCGGCGACCCGGCCGGAGTGTTCACCCGGTCTCCTCGACTGCCGTTCGAAGAGGCCTGCATCCTGGCCTGATCCTCGCGCCCGCCCTCGCCGTGACCGCAGCTTTTCATTTCGACGGGTGGCCATTGCCGACGGGCCGCACGCCTCGCATCAATCGCTCGACATCCCGAACCGACGTTCCGCACCCGGCGGTCATGCGCTAAGCTTTCGCTATGCGGATACTCGCCCTCGATTCGGCTGTTGCCCGGTGTTCGGCGACCCTCGTCGCCGACGGCGAGGTGTTGGCGGGCTATCAGCAGGACCAGGAGCGTGGACATGTCTCGGTCCTGCCGGTCATGGCGCAGGACTGCCTGCGCGACGCCGGCCTCCGGGCAGCCGATCTCGACGTGATAGCGGTGACCGTAGGCCCGGGCAGCTTTACCGGCATTCGTGGCGGCGTTGCTCTGGCTCAGGGCATCGGGGTTGCGGCGGGTCTGCCGGTCATCGGTGTGACGGTGGGTGAGGCGTTGGCCGATTCGCTGCCGCAACTCGGCGGGCGGACGCTGTGGTGCGCCGTCCCCAGCCGGCGCGGCCGGGTCTTCCTGGAGGTCCGGGACGAGGTGTTCTCGTTCGCCGTGACCGAACTTCCAAGCCCGCAGGGGCCGGTCGCGATCGCTGGCGGCGCCGCGCCCGATGTCGCGAGCCGGCTTGCTGCTCGCGGGGTGAACGTCATGCTGACCGACGCCCGGCTTCCCACCGGCCGGCATATAGCACAGGTTGCGGAGCGGCGCTTTCTCGGCAAGATTCGCCCGCTGGCGGCCGAGCCGCTGTATGTCGATCCGCCGGAGGCGCGGGTGCCGGCGGGAAATACGCAGGCTGAACCGCCGGTCTGACCGGGCATGCTGTATCGGGCAACATTGGCGGACTGTAAGCTCCTGGCGGCCATCCACGCCGCCGCCTGTGCTGGCACCGACGCCTGGAGCCCGGACGTCTTCAGCCTTCAGCTGGCGCTGCCGAACGTCTTCGGGTTGCTGTACTCATCCTGCGGGATGATCCTGGTTCGGGTTGCCGCGGATGAGGCCGAAATCCTTACCCTGGCGGTGATACCGAATCTGCGGCGAGGCGGAATTGGCGGAATGCTGCTTCACGAAGCAACGACATGTGCCGTGACGATGGGCGTTCGGACTGTCTTTCTGGAGGTTTCTGTCGCGAACATTACGGCCCGTCAACTCTATACGAGGGCCGGCTTCATCCAGGCCGGGCTGAGGCCACATTATTATTCGGATCATTCCGATGCGCTGGTCCTGCGGCTCGACCTCGATTGACTGGCCTGAGAGTCGTTTGGCCCGGCTACTTGCCGCGCCGGATCAGCAAGCTCGTGATCCCATCTGCATCGGTTTCCAGGAGAAGCACCTCGTGCCCCTGTTCCGTTGCTGTGCGCGGAACATTTTGGAGCGGCTCCTCTCCCTTCAGTTTGACCAGAAGTGTTTCGCCCGGCGCCATCCTGTCCAAGGCAAGCCGGGTTCTGACAAATGTCATCGGACAAGCGTCGAGGGTAATGTCTATCTCGCAGGTTACATCTTGCATAGTCGACACGATTTCACTTTATTGATTTTTTAAAGTCGCCGTTGCGAAAGCTCCAGGTGACTTCATATATAGGCATAGCATAACAACTACAGGGGATTCAAAATGTCCGAAAAACTGGCTGACTCGGCTCTCCTTGGGCTGACAGCAAAAATCGTCGCGGCGCATGCCGCCAACAATGAGTTGGAGCCGGCCGCTTTGCCGTCGGTCATCCGAGCTGTCTACAACACATTGTCGCATATCGGCGATGCGCCGGCCGCCGCCGTGGAAAAGGCGCAGCCGGCGGTGCCGGTCCGTAAATCGGTGTTTCAGGATTACATCATCTGCCTGGAGGACGGCAAACGGCTGAAAATGCTGAAGCGGCATCTGTCTGCATCGTACAACCTGACGCCCGACCAATACCGGGAAAAATGGGGTCTGGACGCCAGTTATCCAATGGTTGCGCCGAGTTACGCAGAGCGACGTTCTGAGTTGGCCAAGCAGATCGGCCTCGGTACGCATCGCACATCTGGCCGCTGACGGAACGGCACCGTCCCGGGGGCATGCCCCTTGCGGAGGGTGAAGCTTCGAATACTGCACGCTTCGCTGCGTGCGTAGGCTTCCCTGAGACCGCCCTGACATTGTATGCGGGTGCTCCGGGCGTCCCCCGCCGGGGGACGAGCCGACGGAAGCACCGCAGGGAACCGTATGGAATCGCGGATCGAGCGTCTGTGCGTCGAACGGGGCCTGAAGATGACCGGGCAGCGCAGGGTTGTGGCGCGGGTCCTGTCCGATGCAGGCGACCACCCGGATGTCGAGGAACTGTACCGCCGGGCCTCGGCGTTGGATCAGCATATCTCGATCGCGACGGTATATCGGACCGTGCGGCTGTTCGAGGAACAAGGCATCCTGGAACGGCGGGACTTCGGTGGCGGCCGGGCCCGGTATGAGCCCTCCGAGGATGGGCCGCATTATCACCTGATCGACGTGGAGACAGGTAAGGTCATCGAGTTCCAGGACCCGGAACACCAGCGCCTGATGGATGCGATCGCCGCTCGGCTTGGCTTCGATGTCGTGTCGCTGCGGCTCGAACTCTTTGGGCGGCGGCGCGGTTCGGACGCGCCCGACCGGCCTGACACGGAGCACTCCCAAACCGGACGCAATCACGATGCCGATGCGGTCAGCAGGGAGCCGGGGGTCCATGACACGACCAGAGGAAGCAGCCGATGAGCCAGTGGGGCGAAGCGGCGCAGCCAACCGAACCGAGCGAACATTTTGCTGAACTCCGCAGCGGCAACCTGGGGGTCCGGCTTGCCGTCGGCCGGAGCGAGGTCGACGCCGTGCAGAGCCTGCGATACCGGGTCTTTTACCAGGAGATGGGAGCGAGCGCAGATAGCGAGACGACTGCCTCCCAGCGCGACAAGGACATCTATGACACGGTGGCCGACCATCTGCTGGTTGTCGATCACGGTCTTGGCGAGGGCGCCGAAAGCGTCGTGGGCACCTATCGCCTGATCCAGCGCGAGGCCGCCCGCCGGATCGGGCATTTCTATTCGTCGGACGAGTACGACATCACGCGGATCGAAGCGATTCCCGGCCGCATCCTGGAGCTCGGCCGATCCTGTGTCGACAACGGTTACCGCAACCGCTCGGTCATGCAATTGCTGTGGCGCGGAATCGCGGCCTATGTCTTTCAGCACAAGATCGAACTGATGTTCGGCTGTGCCAGCCTGCCGGGCATCGATCCGGACGCGTTGGCGCCAGAACTGACTTATCTTTATTACAACCACCTCGCGCCGGCGGCGATCCGGCCGCGCGCTCTGCCGCACCGCTACATCGATATGCGCCGGCTTGACCGAGACGGTATGGACCCGCGCGTCGCATTGAGCCGATTGCCGCCGCTGATCAAAGGCTACCTGCGATTGGGTGGCTTCGTCGGCGACGGTGCGGTGATCGATCCACAGTTCAATACCACGGATGTCGCCGTGGTCGTGCAGACGGACCTGGTGACCGAAAAGTACTATAAGCATTACGAGCGCCAAAGCCGGGAGACGCCAGACTGAGCCATTGCCCATGCCGTTCTCGCTGACCGGCCGCCTTTCCGCGGTACCCGGGACGCTGATCGCGCTGAACGGGTGGCGCGCCGACCTCGCCGCGGTGCTGTCCGGCACGATCTCGGCTCTCGCACTGCCCCCGCTGTACGGATTGCCCGCCTTGCTGATCGGCATACCCGCGCTGCTCTGCCTGATCCGAGGGGCGCGCGGCCCGGCAGTGGCGGCTCGTCGCGGTTGGTGGTTTGGCTTTGGGCTGTATCTTGTTGGGCTTTACTGGATCACCGAGGCGATCCTGTTCGATGCCGCGCGGTTCTGGTGGCTGGTTCCGTTGGCGGTGCCGGGACTGGCAGCGGTGCTGGCGGCGTTCGTCGCCGCCTCCGCCGCCGTTACATGGTGCGCCCGGCCTGGCTGGCGAGCCGTGCTGACCCTGGCCGGGGCCTGGGTGCTGGCGGACCTGACTCGCCAGTTTGCCGCGACCGGCTTTCCCTGGAACCCGCTGGGCAGCGTCTGGGAGTTTCCGGGACGCCCGGGCGATATAATGATCCAACCCGCCTCCCTGATCGGCGTCCACGGACTGACGCTGGCGACGATCCTGCTGGCTTCCACGCCCTTGTTGAGCCGGGCGTGGCGCGTCGGCGGGTTTGCCGTGCTGCTGTTGTGGTGTGGCTTCGGCATCGCGCGTCTCGACCAGCCGATACCGTCAGGGCCGGACCTCACCGTGCTGCTGATCCAGGGCAATGTCGCGCAGGGACAGAAATGGGACCGCGCACTCATGGTGTCGATATTCCGCCGCTATCTGGCTTTGACCCGCGAGGCACTGGCGAAGGCGAATGGGCATCCCGCTGTGGTGGTATGGCCTGAGACCGCGAGTCCGGCGTTGCTGCAGACCGACGGCGAGGCGCGCGCCCTGATCGCCGAGGCCGCGAACGGCGCGACCGCGCTGGTTGGCTCGGTCCGCTTCGATGACGGCGATCATCCCCGCAACAGTGTGTTTGCCCTCGGCGCCGGCGGCGCGATCGAGGCGGTCTATGACAAATGGCATCTGGTCCCATTCGGAGAATATCAGCCTGACTGGCTGCCGGTGGGCATCCAGGTGGTGCCTGGCGGTGGCTTCGCACGCGGTCCCGGGCCACGGACCTTGCATATCCCGGGACTGCCCCCGGTCGGCGCACTGATCTGTTACGAGGCGATCTTCTCGGCTCAGGTCGTCGACGAGTCGGATCCACCCGCGTGGATGGTGAATGTCACCAACGACGCGTGGTTCGGTAATTCCGCCGGTCCACGCCAACACCTTGCCGCAGCTCGACTGCGCGCGGTGGAGGAAGGTCTTCCATTGATGCGAGCCGCCAATACCGGCATATCTGCTGGATTCGATGCGAAGGGACATGAACTGGGCCATCTGGACATGCAGACCACCGGTTTTTTAGCTTTACAGTTGCCCGCACCGGTTGCGTTACCTTTGTATGCAAGGTTGGGGTTGCTGCTACCCGGAGGCGTATCCATCTTGGCTGTGGCTACCGGATTAACCGGAAATCCGGGCTGGCGGAGGGTGCGGCGTGCTAATTTTTATATTAGTTGAAACGAATGTTACTGGGCACCGCAAAATTTCCCGCAAGTTGACAATTTTTGGTTGCAGAGTTTGGCAGACTCCGATAGTTTACAATCTGTTTCCCGGTTGCAACCCGCCGATGGCGCGACAAGGGGGACAGGTAATGGGCGCGCCCACGGAAAGAGGACGAATGCATGGCAGGGGCGGAACAAGTACTGGGCGGTGAACGGGAAAGTCGCCCCAGCCCTATCGATGTACATGTTGGTTCTCGCATCCGCCTCCGCCGCACGCTGCTGGGGATGAGCCAGGAGCGACTGGGCGAGTCGCTCGGCCTGACGTTCCAGCAGGTCCAGAAATACGAACGCGGCGTCAACCGCGTCGGTGCGTCACGCCTGTTCGATCTCTCCCGCGTGCTGGATGTACCCATCAGCTTTTTCTTTGACGATATGCCTGACAGCCTCGCGACGAATTTTGGCGGTCTCCCGAATCGCCGCGCCGGTGGCGCGGAGACGCAGGATCCGTTCGGTGACGATACGCTCAGCCGGCGGGAAACACTTGAACTGGTCCGAGCGTACTACCGCATCACTGACCCGTCGATACGCAAGCGCGTGTTCGATCTGATCAAGTCGATGGGGCCGGCTGACGCCTGATCCGCGCGAATCGCGCCACGGCCGTCTCGCCGACCGATGCCCGAGGCCCGAACCGGCTTATGATCCGACACATTAGGCAACGCCCAAGAATTACCGCTTCATCAGGACCTTTCGATACTCAGGCGCCGGCACGTCGTGGGTGGCCGGGCCAAGGCCGGCCATGACACCCGGGGGGCATGTTGCGGTGGGCGATCGAGGCGATACACTGCGTCGCGCAGCGCGTCGAACAGCGACCGCTTCTCCGGTTCGTGCAGGAAAGCGCCGACCTCGCAACCATGTCCATGGCTGCTGAGCAGCACACGCGAAATGCCCCGCGCCACATCAAGATCGACTCGAAGCCATGCGGACGGCAATGAATCCTGCTTCGTTCGGCCAGCACAGTCAGTCCGAATGACCTTGAACTGCTGCGCATCCAGCATGATCAGTTCGCTCTCTCGCGCTCGGCGAAGATTGATCGCCAGCAGCAGAACCATCAGAGGCACCTCGACAAGGCTGAAGACCGCGACCGGCCATGCCCCCAGCAGCCAGAAGCGCAATGCCACCACCACGCTCAGCGCCAACAGCACCGCGACAAGGGTTAGTAGGCCTTTCCGCGTCACACTGCGGTAAGGAACGATCAGAGCCTCGAACACCAGCGCCTGCGCGGAAGACATTCAGTCACCCTACCAGACACCGAGGACACACATCCAGAGCGACAGGCAGACAACTTCGGCTACCGTCAGTCAACTTCAGCTACCGAACGATTCCCTTGTCGCCCACCCCGAAGCCGCCTGCCGCATTCGCCAATCTTTGCAGATCCGTGCGCGAGACCAGCAGGTCGGCCGCAGTACCGCAGTTTCCGGCCGTCCGCGTCGTCTCGGAACCTGCCCAATGAACGCGATACTGCAGCGAGGGCTTATCCTGGCGGCCTTCGACAACGAGACTGCCGCCCTTCTCAGCCATCACATTCGGATCAAGCGCGCATTCCCCCACCGACGATCCCATCGGCGATCCCACCTCTGACATCAGCGCCGCCGGAATCGTCATCTGCCACACGTCGGTGTCCTGTGACCCAGGCCTGAACGCGACAATGTCGCCGACTTTCGGGCGGAATTCGTCGAGTTGCAGCACCAGGAAAGTGCTCAGGCAACCGGTCACCATGATCGCAATCGCGGCCACGACTGGTAGCCACGCCGCGAATGACGTCCCCTGTGGTGCGCTGTTTCGGCTCGGTTCATGCGGGTCCGGTCGTCTCATGGCAAATAGCCCTCAATCACAATCACGCGAGAAAACGCATCATCTCTCATATTGTGCAACGCAGCATAAAAGCAAGCGTCATGTTTCAGCGAGGCGCCAGATCGGCCAATATGCCACAACGAAGCCGGGAGCTGTGCCGAAGAGGCGCCAAATCGCTCCGCTAATGGACGGCAACAGCGCCAATCGTAACGGATCCGAACCGCGTCCTTGTTCAGGGGCCGGCTTAGGCATCGCCTTAGAGCACCGCGAATCGCTTCGTCGTCCCCGCCATCAGGGCATTGACAAGTTCCTAAGGCTTCGTCCCAAGAACAGTCGTCCTGGGCGTTGCGTTCAGCACAAAGTATGGATCGACACCGCAGCGCGGACCCAGTTCGGCACGGTTCAGTTTGGCGGCGGTGTCGGCCGTGGGACATTTGCCTGCGGTAACCGGACGCTGGTCTCTCCGGCTCGGCGTGCATTCGTGTAGATGATCCGTCCACCGGTCGCCTGGCTTTACACCGCCGCGCCACCGTGCGGTGCTGTCGGCAACACGATCGAGAGGAAACGATGGCCAGGCAGGGCAGCCTCAAACGGCGGGCGTTGCTTACGGGTGCCGCGACGGTCCCGGCGAGCGGCGGGCTACGCGCCCAAACCACAGTGACCTTCGCGATGATCAGTCCGCTCTCTGGCCCCTGGGCGCGCGAGGGCGAGTTGCAGCGTTCGGGTGCCGAGATGGCAGTCGACGACATCAACGTGGCCGGCGGGATAAAGGCTCTGGGCGGCGCAAAGGTCCGCCTGGTGCAATACGACGCCGGCGACTCGGCCGAGAAGGCCAAGAACGCTGCCCAGCGCATGATCGCGCAGGAGCCGGATGTATGCGGCGGGTTCGGCGCCTGGCTGTCGACCTTCACCCTGGCGGTGACCGAGGTAACCGAACGCGCGGAAATCCCCTGGTTCACCCAGTCTTACTCGGACCTCATCACCACGCGTGGGTTTCGGTTCGTCTTCCAGTCCTCGCCCACCGCCGTCGATCAGGCAGAGCAAGCGTTGCCGACCATCTTGGATCTGGCCGAGCGCAGCACCGGCAAACGCCCGAAAACGATCGCGATCATCGCGGACAACACGGCCTCATCGGTCAGTTTCCTCAAGCCGATTCGGAGCCATGTGCTGGCCGACCTGGGCCTGACCCCGGTGGTGGATGAGGTCTTCACGCCGCCGCTGACGGACGCGACCACGCTGATCCAGCGCGTCCGGTCGGCCCGCCCCGATTTCCTGCTAGCGCTGCCGTCGAACGTTCCGGATGACAAGATCATCCTGGACAAGCTGGCGGAGTTCGGTCTGGGCGGCGGCAAGCTGCCGGTCGTCGGCAACGGCGGTCACTGGGCAACGCCCGAGCTGGTGGCCAACGCGGGCAAGGACGTCGTGCAGGGGATCATGATCATCACCGCGGGGGGCGCCGGGAAGGGGCTGGAAGATATCGAGCGCCGTTATATCGCGCGGACGAACGAGCCTTGGATGCTGCAGGAACCGATCATGGCGTACGGCCACGTCATGTTGCTGGCTTTGGCGGTGGAGCGGGCCGGCAACGCGGACCGGCGGAAGGTGGCGGAGCAGATCCGTGCGTTCGATCTGCGTGACGGCCCAGCCTTGCTGTTTCCCGGCCGGCACGTCCAGTACGACGCGGCCGGGCGCCGGGTGGATGCGAAGCTGATGATCGTGCAGTGGCAGGACGGGCGAATCGTCACCACGGACCCGCCTGAGATGGCGGTGGCGGCGCCGATCTGGCCGAAGGAGTAGGTCGGCAAGGTGGCCAAGTCGCGAAGGGGCGCCTGACGGTCCGGGGCGGCCGTTGTGCACCAACCCGTCCCGCCACCAATCGCCCCCTGTCATCAACCGGAAGCTTGCAGACTCCCGGGCACCCGCCTATGTGGGGGCGCCAGGTAGCGGAAAGGCTCGCCCGCCCATGGCTTTCGATTCTCCCCACGACACACTCCCTTCGGCCACCGGTTCGGGGGTGCGGTACCCTCGCGTGGAGGAGGCCCTGGCGTTTGACGATGTGCTCGTCGTTCCGGCCTATTCGCAGGTGCTTCCCACCGCCGCCAGCACGGTGACACGCCTGACCCGTGGCATCACGTTGAACATTCCGCTGATTTCCGCCGCGATGGACACCGTCACCGAGGCCGAAATGGCGATCGCCATGGCACAGCTCGGAGGCATGGGGGTCATTCACAAGAACCTCACGCCCGAGCAACAGGCCGCACAGGTCCGGCGGGTGAAGAAATATGAATCCGGCATGGTGGTGAACCCGCTCACCATCCACCCCGACCAGACCCTGGCCGACGTCAAGCTGCTGATGGCCACCCAGCGCATCAGCGGCATCCCGGTGGTCGAGCGTGACACCAACCGGCTGGTCGGCATCGTCACCAACCGTGACGTCCGTTTTGCCACCGAACCCAGCCTCAAAGTCTATGAGCTGATGACGCGGGAGAACCTCGTGACCGTCACCGCCGATGTCGGCGCTGACCGGGCGCGGCACCTGCTGCACAAGCATCGGATCGAGAAGCTGATCGTCGTTGACGACGCCTTTCGCTGCATCGGGCTAATCACCGTCAAGGACATGGACAAGGCCGAGTCGCACCCACTCGCCAACAAGGACGAGCTAGGCCGGCTGCGTGTCGCTGCCGCGACGGGCGTCGGACCGGAGGGCGTGGCCCGCACGCGCGCGCTGATCGCGGCGGAGACCGACATTATCGTCGTCGACACCGCGCATGGCCATTCCGAGGGTGTCCTGCGGGCGGTCGAGGCGATCAAGCGGGTCTCCAACACCGTTCAGGTCATCGGCGGCAATGTCGCCACGCCGGAGGGTGCGCTGGCGTTGATCGAGGCCGGGGTCGATGCCGTGAAGATCGGGATCGGGCCGGGCAGCATCTGCACCACGCGCATCGTTGCCGGGGTGGGCATGCCGCAGTTCACGGCGGTGATGGAAACGGCGGCCGCCTGCAAGGAACACGGCATCCCATCCATCGCGGATGGCGGCATGCGGACCAGCGGCGACGTGGTGAAGGCCATCGCGGCGGGGGCGGATTGCTGCATGATCGGCAGTCTGCTCGCAGGTACCGACGAGGCGCCCGGCGAGGTGTTCCTTTACCAGGGGCGATCCTACAAGTCGTACCGCGGCATGGGTAGCCTGGGTGCCATGGCGCGTGGTTCGGCCGATCGGTATTTCCAGCAGGATATCAAGGACCAGTTGAAGCTGGTGCCAGAGGGCGTCGAGGGGCGCGTCGGCTACAAAGGACCGGTCGGCAACGTGGTGCACCAGTTGGTCGGCGGTTTGAAGGCTGGGATGGGTTATACGGGCAGTGCCGATATCGCCTCGCTGCAGGCGAACACGCGGTTCCGCCGGGTCACCGGGGCCGGGCTGCGCGAAAGCCATGTGCATGACGTCGCCATCGATCGTGAGGCGCCCAACTACCGGCAGGACTGACGACGTCCGTCGAACCCCGCCGGCTCCGCGTCAATCGTGGCCGGCGGGCGGTGACCGTCTGGCCTGCTCGTCAACCGGCGGGCATAGCGCGCGCGGCAGCAGGATCGTGATCGTCGTTCCCTCGCCGACCATGCTGTGCACGCGGACGGTTCCGCCGGACTGGCGAACGAAACCGTAGACCTGGGCCAGTCCGAGCCCGGTGCCTTTCCCGAGTTCCTTGGTGGTGAAAAATGGCTCGAACAAACGTGCCTGCACCTCGTCGGACATGCCGGTGCCATTGTCCTGGACGGTCAGGGTTGCGTAATCGCCCGCGAGCAGGTCAGCCTCGGGGGTTTCGATCCATTTGTTGCCGCTGGCGATCCGCAGTGTGCCTCCGCCTGGCATTGCATCACGCGCGTTTATCGCGAGGTTCAGCAGCGCCGTCTGCACCTGATTGGCATCCGCCATCACGGGCCAGACATCCGGTGCAAGATCAAGGGCCAGAACAACCGCCGCCCCGACGCTGCGCTCCAGCAGTTCCTGCATCTCCCGAACCAGTGTATTCAGCGTCAGATACTCCAGTCGAAGGTTCTGCTTGCGGGCGAAGGCCATCAGTTGGGCGATCAGCTTGGCGCCGCGCTGGGCCGCGCTGATCGAACTGTCGATCAACTTCAGGCTCCGCGGGTCCTCGATCCGGCGCCGGGTCACTTCCAGACCGCCCAGGATTGCTGTCAGCAGATTATTGAAATCGTGGGCGATTCCACCGGTTAGCTGCCCAAGCGCCTCCATTTTCTGCAACTGCCGGATCTGCTCGCCCGCGCGCTCGCGCTCGACGATCTCGGCCCGCAGCCTCTCGTTGGCCTCGGCGAGGTCGCGGGTGCGTTCTGCAACCCGATCTTCCAGCTCGCTGTTTAGCGCCTCCAGCGCGTCGCGAGCCTCCTTCTCGAGCGAGCGGTCGTAAAGGATCTTGAGGTATCCCACCACTTCACCACGGCGGTCGCGCAATGCCACCACACGGCCGCTGCACCAGAAACGCGTGCCGTCGCGCCGGCGGTGCCAGCGTTCGGCGCGGACGCTGGCGCCACGGTGGGCGGCCCGCATTTCCGCTTCGGGGACCTCGGCGCCGACATCGTCGGCCATGAATATGCACGCGCAAGGCTCGCCGATAATCTCCTCCGGCGCATAACCGAGAATGGCCTGTGCGCCGGAGTTCCAGCTTGTGATCCGCCCATCCAGGCCCGAGGTGAAGATGGCGTAATCGACAGCGCTTTCCACGATCATGCGATAGCGTTCGCCGGCTTCCTGGGCCTGCGTTTCCGCATGCCGCAGCCGAAGCATCGCACGTGTCACGGCGATCAGTTCCATCGGCTCGACCGGTGTCGTCAGATAGCAGTCCGCGCCACTTTCCAGACCGATGACCTTCTCGGCGGTGGTTGTGGCCGTGGCGGAGATCTGGATCACGACGATCTCGGGCCAGTCTGCCTTGATGCGCCGACAAACTTCGAGTCCGTTGACGTCTGGCAGATTGACGTCGAGCAGGACGAGCAGCGGATGCCGTTGGGCGATCAGGGCCAGCGCGCCGGTGCCGTTCTCGGCCTCGATCACCTCCATCTCGCCCATCATGAGCGAACGCGTTTTGACGTACCGGTTGGCCGCATCGTCGTCGACGTTCAACACGAGCGGGCGGATCCGGGTGGCGGGCATCATGTTCATTCCGACGCCTCGCGCATGACACGGGGCAAGTCTGCCGGCCAGACATCGGTCAGCGCGCGCTGCATCACCTCGCGGGTCAGCGTCGCCTTTGACAGGATCGACCTTGCCGGGTTCAGCCGGCTGCGCTGATGTGGCGCCAGAACCGAGGACGTGCACACGATGATCGGGATGCCGGCGGTGGCGGGATCGGCGCGCAGGCGGTCCATTACGTCGTAACCGTCCATATCGGGAAGGCGGAGGTCGAGCAAAATCGCGTCGGGGCGAGATGATCGGGCCAGCCGCAAGCCCTCGGCACCGGTTTCAGCCTCCTGAACCAGCAATGGACCGCAGCCGCCGAGCGCCTGTCGGATAATATACCGCGATGTCTCTTCATCATCGATCAACAGAACGGTGCATGCCGGCCCAGGTTCGGACACGACCGCAAGAGCGGTGGGTGTCGTTTGCCCCGCGATACGGACCAGCGACGCAGGGCCCAGACAGGCCGGAATGGACAATGTAAATGCCGATCCGACCCCCGGCGTGCTCCGCAAGGACAGCGCGCCGCCGAGAAGCTCAGCCAGGCGTCGTGACAGCGGCAGTCCCAGGCCGGTGCCTTTGGCACGAAATTGCAGGGCGCTCGCGACCTGCGAAAACTCCTGGAACACCAGGTCATGATCTTCGGGGGCAATACCGATTCCGGTGTCGACAACCTCCAGACCGCAGTGCCGCGATTCGCGATCGAACACGGCGGACACACGGACGGCGCCACGTTCGGTGAATTTGAGCGAGTTCGAGATCAGGTTGCGCAGGATCTGGGCGACCTTGGCTTCGTCCGTGAACAGCGTCGGGCAGTTCATCGGTTCCTCGAAGATCAGGTCCACGGCGTCGTTCTGCTGCAACGGCTTCATCACGCCGCGCAGCGCGCCGAACAACTCGCCGATGGTGAAGTGTCGCGGCCGGATCTCCAGCTTGCCCGCTTCAACTTTCGCCAGATCGAGCAGATCGTTCACCAGCTCGGTCAGGCTTTCGGCCGACCGCCGGATATAGGTGACCTGACGTTCCTGCTCCGCGCTCAGTGGCCCGTCGGTGCGATCCAGCAGCAGGCGCGACAGCGCCAGAATCGAATTCAGCGGCGTGCGGAATTCGTGGCTCATGTTCGACAGAAAGCGCGACTTCAGTTCGCTGGCCTGACGCAGCTGTTCGGCACGCTCGTCCAGTTCGGCATACAGCGCGACCACACCTCTGTTGGTGTCCTCCAGTTCGGTGTTCAGCCGCACCAGCTCGTCCTGGCGGCTGCGCAGTTCCGCCAGGCTGGCGATCAACTCGGTGTTCTGGGTTTGCAGTTCGGTGACCGGATTGGGTGCGAGTCCATCGCCGAGGGCACCGGCGATTCGCGCAATATCGGCGGCCGACGCCACGGCGCCGTCGGGCAGGCGACGCGTCAGGGCCACGGTGGTGCCACCCGGTCCGCCGCGGCCGGCCGGCCGGCTGACGATACTGAAATCGTCCACCAGACGGCGGGCACCGGCGATGCCCTGGCCAGCGGTGACGCCCTCCAGGACCGCTTCAAGGTCGCGGATGCCGGGACCATTGTCCGACACGCGCACCACCAGCGCCGGCGGCGTGCGGGTTATCGCGAAGGCGACCCGTCCGCTGCCGGCATAGGCGATGGCGTTACGCGAAATCTCCGACACCGATGCCGCAAGACGGGTCTGGCTCGCCGCATCGAGGCCGGCGAGCGCGGCCACCTGACGGGCACGGTGGCGTGCCGCGACGATGTCCTCGGGTTGTCTCAAAGCAACAGTGAGGAGCGGCCATTCCATGGTTTCAGCCCTTCCACACGACCACCGATGCATCGTCCCGGCCGCGTGAGTGATCGCGATACAGTACGCCCGCGATCAGGGTGGGGTCCAGCGCGAACAAGCCGGGATGGCTCTCCGGCGACCATGATGTTGCGAGGCCGTCCGAAAACATCACCAGAACCGGCCGGTTGTGAAGTGGATAATGGAATTCCTGCATGCGGCCGGCGGCATGTCCGGCGGTTCCGCTGTGCGATACCATTCGGCGGGTGCCGCCGGAGTCAGTGATGAAGCCGGCGATATTGCCAATCCCGCCATAGGTGACCCGGCGCGCCGCGGGGTCGATCCAGGCCGTTGCCACGGCCGCGCCCCGTGTCGCGCGGAGGCCGGCGTGCAAGAGCGACAAGGCGGCGGCGGGCGGTGCCTCCGGGTGCTTTCGGAACAGCCGCGCTGCTTCCTGCGAGGCGGCGGCGGCGTTCGGACCGTGGCCGAGGCCGTCGGCGAGGAGAATCCCGATCGTGCCGTCGCGCCGGAACACGATGGCAGCCGTATCGCCGCAAACCGTTTCCCCCGTTTTGGGTACGCACAGCACGGCGGTGCTGCGGGCAGTGCCGGGCTCGGTGTCGCGAGCGGCGCCGGGGGGCGTGCTGCGGTGGCCATCGGGGCCACCGGTGAAGCCGAGGCCGGGCGCAGGTTCGCCACTCCCTCCCATGCGAACAAGCACGGCGGTGCCCGCGGCTTTTGCGGAGTGGATCAGAAGCTCGCGTGCGAGCCGTTGGACAGCGCCGAGCCCGTTGCCGCTGGTGCCCCCGGTGGAATAACCGTCCCGCAGACAGGCGGTGACGTCAGCCATGCCGGGCCCTTGGTCGAGGGCGATAATCTCGATGCCACCGGGGCGATGTGGGTCGCTGGCTGCCAGTATTTCGCCGCCGCCGCCATGGCGCAGCAGGTTCTGCGCCAGTTCCGTCACCACGATGGCGACACGCCCGGCCTGGGTCTCGTCATAGCCCATCCGGATGGCCAGCCCCACCACCCGGCGGCGGGCGGTGGCGACGTCGGTGGGATCGCGGACAAACAGGGCTTCCATTGACTACTTGTAACGCCCGATCGTCACGGTGGTGCCTCGTCCCGGCGTCGAAGTGATGGTAAATTCACTGCTCAGCCTTCGGGCGCCCCCTAAGCCCAGGCCCATCCCCTTGCCGCT
This sequence comes from Rhodopila sp., assembly GCA_050010355.1. GTDB lineage: Bacteria > Pseudomonadota > Alphaproteobacteria > Acetobacterales > Acetobacteraceae > Rhodopila. The sequence goes on from JBEKLE010000105.1 coordinate 25,343, forward strand.
GGTGTAGCCGTCCTTCAATGCCAGCTCGATGTCCGCGATGCCGGGCCCATTGTCTTCGAACACGATCCGGACCCCTCGCCTAGTGCCGACCTGCACCACGTCCATGATCGCCTGGCCACCCTTGCCGTAGTCGAGTGTGTTGCGGGCGATCTCGCTGGCCGCGGTGACGATCTTGGTTTGGTCCACCAGTCCCAGGCCCGCCTCGATCGCGTAACGCCGCGTTTCCTGACGAACCCGCACCACATCCTCACCGGTACGAATGGGCACGGTGCTACGGGCCACCCTCATCCTCGTCCGCTGAGATCATGTGCGCACCGGCGATACGGCCCTTGATCATGGCCATGCCGCGCTCCGCGTTCAGCGCGGTTCGCACGCCCGGCAGGGACAGCCCTAATTCGACAAGCGTGATGGCGACCGCGGGGCGCATGCCGACGACCACAGTGTCGGCGTCCAGCACCTTGGCGATCATTGCGATGTTGGCCAGTGTGCGGCCGATGAAACTATCGACGATTTCAAGCGCGGAGATGTCGATCAGCACACCCCTGGCGCTGTGTTCGACGATCCGGGTGGTGAGGTCTTCCTCCAACGCCATGGCGAGACGGTCGTGCATGTCGACCTGGATGGTGACGAGCAGCGCCTCGCCCAGCTTGAGAATAGGGATACGATCCATCCTCTGGGCCTCACGCCGGCTCGGCTGGTATGGCGCGTCGCTGGTTGACCACCATCTTACCCAGACGCCGCAGCGCCAGGGCAAAGGCGTCGGAGAGGCTGGCCTTGGAGATGACGTTCAGTTCGACGCCGAGATGCACCATGGTCTGGGCGATCTGTGGCCGAATCCCGCTGATAATGCAGTCCGCACCCATCAGCCGAGCCGCGGCGACAGTTTTCAGCAGGTGCTGGGCGACGAGGGTGTCAACGGTGGGAACGCCGGTGATGTCGATGATGGCGATATCGGCTTCGTATCGGACGATGCTCTCCAGCAGGTTCTCCATCACCACCTGGGTGCGGGCGGAATCCAGCGTGCCGATCAGCGGCAATGCCAAAATCCCCTGCCACAGCTTCACCACCGGCGTCGACAGTTCGGAAATCTCGGTCTGCTGACGGATGATCACCTCCTCCCGCGCGCGCTGATAGGTTTCCATCATGAACAGGCCGAGCGCATCGATCAGTTCGCTGATCGTCAGCGTCTCGGCGGCCAGCCTTTCCGGCTCGGCTGCCAGGACGCTGAGCAGACGGGCGAACAGCGGCTGCTTGAGCGACAGGATGAATGTCGCGGTCTCGGTCGGTGCGAAACCCTGGTGGGCTCGCGTTTGGGACAAATCCGCCAGAATGTCACGCAGCGGGGCGAACGATGCTCCGTCGATGTCCGTGACATTGCCATCGCGGCAGGCCTGCGCCAATCTGGACACGATGCTTTCGCACTGCGTCTCAAGCTCAGTCCCCGCCACCCGGACGTCCCGCGAGGCGTTCAGATTGGTGAGCCAGTCGGCGAGAATTTGTTTGGCGGACTCTGACAGAATGCCAGGAAGGCGGGAGTCAGGTGGCTTGGCCATGATTGTGCCTGTTCCTGTATCGCGACCGCACTAAACTACGGGGTCCCCCAAAAATAGCCAGACTATAGAAATCAATCTCACTGGGGCGTGATTGTATTCGACGAATGTCCGCAACTTTTAGTGCGCCTATATAAATCGGGAGGGAAACAATGCTGGATCCAAATAACCGCTACGACCTGACAGCGGCCCGGTCGCATGGGCGTCCCGGACGCGACATCCGGCCGCGCAGTCTGACGGTGGACATCCACTCCCACGTGCAAGTGCCGGCCGCAGCCGATTATGTCCGGCCGCATCAGAAGCCCGACCCTCGGGCCAGCGTTTACAGCGAGGAAACCCGCATCCTGACCCGCAAGCAGGACGAGGACCGGACGCCGAACCTGACCGACCTGGCGCTGCGGATGCGCGATTTCGATGCAATGGGGCTGGATGCGCAGGTCATCAGTCCGGCCCCGGCTCAATGTTATTACGCTGTGCCGGCCGACGTCGGCATCCAGGCGGCGCGGATGGTCAACGAGGGTATCGCGGCGATCGCAGCGGAAATGCGCGATCGGATCCCCGCGGCGCTGGGGTCGGTCGCGCTGCAGGCCGGCGGCGCGGCCGCCGCCGAGGAACTGGATTACGCAATGAAGACGCTGGGCCTGAAGGGGGTCGAGGTCCTGGCCCATGTCGGCGACCTGGAGCTTTCGGACCCCTCCTTTGAGCCGTTCTGGGCGAAGGCGGAGGCGCTCGGTGCCGTGGTGTTCATTCATCCCAGTGGGTTCACTGAACCAAGGCGGTTCGGGCGGTTCTACTTCAGCAACGTTGTCGGCAATCCGCTGGACACGACGATGGCGCTGCATCATCTGATCTTCGACGGGGTGCTGGAGCGATATCCGAACCTGAAGATCATCGCCTCACATGGGGGCGGATATCTGCCCGCCTATTCGGGACGGATCGATCATGCCTGGGGGGCGCGCAGCGACGCGCACGGCACGCTGCCGAAGCCGCCAAGTCACTATCTGAAAAGGATTTATCTCGATACGATCGTATTTACCCCCGAACAGTTGGAGGCGCTGGTCAAGCTGTTCGGGGTAGAAAAGATTTTGCTGGGGACGGACTATCCTTACGATATGGGAGAGTACGATCCGATCGGGCATATTGCGTCGGTGGCTTCGTTCAGCGATGCGGACAGGGCAGCGATCGCCGGCGGAAATGCGAAGGCGCTGTTCAGATTGTAGCATCGAACCGCGGCTACGAAGCCTGCGGCGATGCGGCCAGCAACTGTTCGATCGGGTCCCAGACGAAGGCAGTCTGCGCGACTGTCTGACCGGCGATCTGTATGGTCTGTTCGGCTACCGGTTTGCCGCCGAGCCGCTGGTAGAACCAACGGCTGGGGTTGTCGCGCAGAACCCACAGGAAAGCCGACTTGCAGCCGATGTCGACAAGATGCCCGGCCGCGGCCCGCATCAGCCGACGGCCGACACCGCGTTCCCGCCAGTCGTCCAGGACATACAGCGTCTCTACCTCGCCTTCGGCCAGACGTCTGCCGGCGATTGACGCATGCCGCGCGCGCCCGGCTGTGGTGAAGCCGATGATCCGCGGGCCGCTGCCGGCCGGCACGTCCGCGCCCGAGGCTGTTGCCACTGTCACGCCGGTGCCCCCGCGGATCGCCGCATCGTAGAACGCGGCCTGACGGGAAACCGACATCTTGGCGAGAAACGCGTCGGGGAGAATGCCGGGATAGGTGCTGCGCCACGCGGCGACATGGACCGCACCGATGGCAATGGCATCGGCAACCCGCGCTTTGCGCAGCGAGATCACCGCATCCGCTCCAGCACCGCCGCAAAGAAACCGTCAGTGCCGTGCCGTGCTGGAGTCAGCGAGAGGAAATCGCCGCTGTTTGGCGGCGGCTGATCCAGTGGCCACGCCCGGGCCAGCGGGACGACGGCGAAATCCGGATGGCGAAGCAGAAAGCTGATCACCTGATCCTCGTTTTCCACTTCCAACAAGGAGCAGGTAGCGTACACCAATCGACCCCCCTTGCGAACCAGACTCTGCGCCGTATCCAGTATGCTCGCCTGCTTTGGAATCAACTCGGCGAGGTCGATCTCCTTTAACCGCAAACGGGCGTCCGGGTTGCGCCGCCATGTACCGGTTCCTGTACATGGTGCATCGATCAGCACACGGTCGAACGTGCCGGCGCGACGTTTGAGCCATTTGTCACCAGGTTCCACCAGGTGGCGCTCGACGTTGTGCACCCCGGCACGGCGCAGCCTTCGCACGGCGCCGTCAAGGCGCGCGGCGGAAACGTCGCAGGCGACGATCTGGCCTCGGTTCTCCATCACACCGGCCAAGGCGAGGGTCTTTCCGCCGGCGCCCGCGCACCAGTCCACGACGCGCATCCCGGGCAACGCGCCGACCATGGCGGCGACGAGTTGGCTGCCCTCGTCCTGTATTTCCACCATGCCGGACTGGAAGGTTGGGCCGCTGGTGACCGGGCGGCGGCCCTCGATCCGCAGCCCCCACGGCGAAAGCTTTGTTGGTGTCGCCTCCCAGCCTTCGGCGGCCAGGGCGGCCCGCGCCTGCTCGCGGTCGGACTTCAGCAGGTTGACCCGCAGATCGAGAGCAGCCGGCTGCAACAGTGCGGACATCTCGGCCGGCAGACTGGCGCCGAATCGGCGAATGAGGTGGGGCAGCAGCCAGTCCGGGATCTCCAGCCGGACCGCGTCGGGCATAGCGGGGTGATCGATCGTGTGGCCTTCTAATTTCGTCAGAATGCCGGACTCGGCGCGATCCAAGGGTGCCGCCGCGAACTGGCCCCCCGAGAACGTCTGTTGAACGCCCGATTTGCTCCAGCCTTCAAGCAGCAGCGAGGCTGCGACGAGCAGCCGGGGTGATTTCGGCGCGTCACCGAGCCACCAGGCGAGCCGGCGGCGTGCGCGGAGGATGCTCCACACGCGTTCGGAAACCGCTCGGCGGTCGCCGGAACCGATGTAGCGGCGAGAACGGAAAAAGTCGTTCGCGACGGCGTCGGCCGGGCGTTTTGGGGCGCCCTCGATCACCTCCAGCAGGTCGATCGCAGCGGCGATGCGTGCGGCAGGGGTCAACCCGGCAGATCGGGCAATGCCGACAGATCAGGCAAATCAGTCACCGTTTGCTGTGAGGACAATGGCGACCCGATACACCGCCC
>JBEKLE010000106.1:0-16766 GCA_050010355.1 Rhodopila sp.
CCTCGGTCGCCGGGTTCCAGAACCGCCGCGGCGCCAACCAGGGTCCGTATTCCATGAGCAAATATGCCGCCGTATCGCTGTCCGAGGCGCTGGAGCACGAGTTGGACGGCACCAGTGTCGGCGTCTCTGTCCTTTGTCCCGGCCCGATCGCCACGAACATCGCCCGCGGCGCCCGAAATCGCCCGGATCACCTGGGCGGCCCGCAGGTCCGCGCCGCGGAAGAGGCGGTTCTGGCCGAACGTCTTGCCGCCACGGGCCTGGATCCGAAGAAAGTCGGCGACCGCGTGGTGGACGCAATCCGTACGAGGACTTTCTATGCCTTTGTCAGCGCCGTGCCCGCTGACGTCATCAAGGTGCGCCACCGCCGCATCGAGGAGGCCCTGAACAGCCCGTGGGTCACCCACTACTGATTGTCACGCCCGCCATCGTGTTTCCACTGAACACACGCTCCCGGGAAGCCGATGTGCTTCCGCCGAAGATGAGTTTGTAGGGTTCTGCGCCACCAGGTCGTTGGTGCTGCTTCGACCGTGGCCGTCTCGGCACGCGCCGCCGTCGCGGTCCGTCATCGCGGCCTGTATCGCCCAGCATGCGATTGCCAAAGCGCCGCAATCAGCCCGCTGCGACGCCGGCCTCCGCGCGATCGGCCAGCAGCAGCCGAGCCTCGGCGGCCCAGAGGGGCTTGCTGAACAAGTAGCCCTGTGCATCGGTGCAACCGTCGCGGCGCAATTCCGCCAACTGCTCCTCGGTCTCGACGCCCTCGGCGGTTGTTGTCATGCCGAGGCTGTTGGCCAGCGCCACCACGGCGCGGACGATGGCGCGCGAGTCCGCGTGGTCTGACAGATCCCGGATGAACGACTGGTCGATCTTGATCGTGTCGAAAGGGAAACTCCGCAAGTAGCTCAAGGATGAATAGCCGGTGCCGAAGTCGTCCATGGCGACGTGGATTCCCATGTCGTGCAACTCGTGGAGCCTTGCCAGCGCGGGGCCGTTGTTGGTCAAAAGCACGGTTTCGGTGATCTCCAGCTCCAGTCTGGTGGCTGGAAAATCGCAGTCCGCAAGAACCTGCCGCACCGTTTGCACGAGTCCCTGGGTCTTGAACTGGACGACGGACAGGTTGACCGCAAGCTTCACGTCGTCGGGCCAGTGCATCGCCTCGGCGCAGGCTTGGCGCAGCACCCAGGCGCCAATCGGCACGATCAGGCCGGTTTCCTCGGCTATTGGAATGAACGTAGCCGGTCCGACGACGCCGCGCACCGGATGGTGCCACCGCAACAGGGCCTCGAAGCCGCACAGCCGGTTGTTGGCGAGGTTGTACAGTGGCTGGTAGGCCAACTCGAACGCCCCATTCTGGAGTGCATCGCGCAGATCGCGTTCCAGCACCATCCGCTCCTGCAGGTGCGCGTCCATCTCCGGCTTGAAGAAGCGCCAGCTTCCCTTCTCCTCCAGTTTGGCGCGATACAGGGCGGTGTCGGCGCGCTTCAGCAGCGCGGTGCCCGACGTGGCGTCCTGCGGTGTAATGGCGATGCCGACACTGCAGCCGATGCTGACGACTTGGCCCGCGAGGTCGAACGGCTCGCTCAGGGCGCGGACGACGCGTTTGGCCACCACGGCGGCTTGCTCAGGCAGATCAAGGCCGACCAGCAGGACGACAAACTCATCGCCGCCAAGGCGGCTGACGATATCGACGTCGCGTACGCAGGCCAGCAGCCGTTCGGCCACGGCCTGAAGCAGCAGATCCCCGGTGGGATGGCCGAACGTGTCGTTGACCGCCTTGAAGCGGTCGAGGTCCAGGCACAGTGCCGCGGAGGTCTGGCCGCGCCCAGCCATTGCGACCGTTTGGTCCAGGCGTTCCTGCAACGCCAGGCGGTTGGCCAGGCCGGTGAGAGCGTCATGGCGCGCGAGATGGATAATCTGGGCCTTACGCTCCTCGCCCGCCATTGCACCGCTGCGCAAGGCGTCGAGTGCCACCGCCATGCGGCCGATCTCGTCCATACGCCCCCGGGCCGGGATCGGCACATCGAACTCCAGTCTTGCGATCCGTCCGATCACGTCGGTAAGAGCCAGAACTGGCGAGACGATCCGCCGCTGGAGCAACATCAGCACACCGATCATAGCGAGCACCGTCATCGCCAGGACGACGGCTGCGATCAGCACATGAATCAACGCTGTCTGGCGGCTTTCCCTCACTCTTGTTTGTGCCGCGGCGAGGGCGTCATCGCGGATCTTCAACAGTAAAGGGGCGGTCCGCACCATGTTGCGACCCAGATCGAGTGCGGAAAGCGGATAAATTGTGGAGGTGCGACCAACCGTAATCACTTGATGGCATAGGCGATCGTAAGCGTCAGCAGCCTGACGTGCCGTGGCAATTGTCGCGGCCAGCCCGGGCACGCCCGAAAGGCGACGCGACAGCGCCGTGATTGGTGTCCAGTTCGCCGTCAGCACCCCGTCGAATTGCGTCTGGGCTTCCAGGGTGTCTCGGTCCAGCGTGGCGCCCGCGTCAATCGCCGTCATCAGCGCGACCGTTCGTACGCCCATTGTCGCTCGCACGGCCCAGACATGGCGGGCCAGCGACATCAGTTCCACCGAGGTGCCGTCGTGCTGCGAAGCAGCCAGGTCGCCGATGTCCAATGCGATGCTGGTTGCCTCGAAAACGGCATTCAGGCTGGCGATGTAATGGGCGAAAATGTTGGGGTCGCGCTGGCTCCTGGGATGGCTCAGCGTCGCGTCCACATTAGCCCTCCACGCCGCCAGATCGGCGCGGGTTTTTTGTACGATCGCCAGTTGGCCCGCGGCTCCGGGGTAGGACACCTCCTCAATGCGCCGTTCAAGCTCGGTCAGCGCATTATCGGCATCCTTCCGGATGGTGGCCAACTTGGCGCGTACCGCCGCATCGGCTGGCGCGTCCCCCAGCAGGGCGTCGCCGACGACCGGACGCTCGAGTCCGATTCTGTCCGAGGCGACGAACAGCAGCCTGTCGATGTCCACCGCCCGCTCCACCCGGCCGGCGAGGCGATATTCCACCACCATCTGCGTCAGCGTCCAGCCGCCAAGGCATGTCGCCATCACCGTAACGGCGGACATGCAGACAAGGAACAAGGTGCGGATCTGCATACGGGTGTCCTGGTCCTGAGTGCATCGACCGGCCGTTCAAGGAGCGGTCACGGCGCGGACTTCTTACGCAAAATCGTTAAAAAGTGGTGAACGCTCTGGTCTCGATCGGCCGCCCGAGCGTCTGGCTGGGCCATTCATTCGGCCCAAACAGGGTGGCCGGACATCATCCATCTGACGGACCCGGGGAAACCCGGGCTCAGGCCGTTGCGTTACCGGCTCTGACGCTACTCAATAACAACGGCGCCTCCACTGCCCGGACGGGTTTGCTGAAAAGGTAAATCAGTAAAGGATGCTGTTTCATTTATCGAACGTCCGCTAAAGGGCCGCTGTGGGAATGCACGGCGGGATCTGCGAGCGCCAGGACGGAAGGTGTTGTTCACCACCTCACAGCCTTGCGGGTGGCGCGGCGGCCGTCCACGCCTGTCCGCCGCGAGGGGACGCGACAGCTTCACAGTTTCTTGATATTGGGAGTTGACGAACGCCCTCTCTGCCAGAACATGTATTATGCAAACGTCCAATCTCGGACGGCTTCAGCCTGCGAGATTAACCTGAATGCGCCCAAGCCCGTGCCACTTGATGCTTGTTCACCCTGACCACGCCGCAGCGGTCACCGACGCGTTGTGGAGCCGCCTGCGCCAGGAAGCCGAGGAAGCCTATGAGCGCGAGCCCAAACTGGCGTCGCTGTTCTTCGATTCCATCCTCAACCAGCCCAGCTTCGAGGCGGCGGTGTTCCACCGGGTCGCCGCGCGGCTGAAGAATGACACGATCTCCCTGCCGCTGATCGTGCAGGCTTTCAGCATGGCAGCCGAGGACGATGGTTGCATCATTGAGGCGGCGAAGGCCGATATTGCAGCCGTGCTGGATCGCGACCCGGCCTGCACGCGGCTGATCGAGCCGTTCCTCTATTTCAAGGGTTTTCACGCGATTCAGGTGCACCGGCTGAACCACTGGCTGTGGCATCATGGCGAACGCGACTTCGCGCTGTATCTGCAAAGCCGCTCGTCCGAGGTGTTTCAGACCGACATTCATCCGGCCGCGAGGTTTGGGTTCGGTATTTTCCTGGATCACGCGACCGGGCTCGTCGTGGGTGAGACGGCCGAGGTGGGCGACGACGTCTCAATGCTGCACCACGTCACCCTGGGCGGCAGCGGCAAAGCGTCGGGCGATCGACACCCGAAGATCAGAAAGGGCGTGGTGATCGGGGCAGGTGCGGCGATTCTCGGCAATATCGAGGTGGGTGAGCATGCCCGCGTCGCGGCCGGTTCGGTCGTGCTGAAGCCGGTGCCGGCACATGCCACGGTTGCCGGTGTGCCGGCCAAGGTGGTGCGCATCGTCGAGACCGACGAACCGTCGCGGTCGATGGATCAGACGTTGAGCGATCTCGCCTATCGATCGTTCAACTACACCATCTGATCGCGCCGGCGCCTGGGCTCATATCGAGATTTGTCCTTTTGCCAGCGGCTTCAGGCCGCTCGGACACCTGCTACGAAGGTGTTCGCCTCCCCGGCCAGCTGTTCGGCTTGGGTTGACAGATCGGACGCCGAGGCCAGAACCAGGCCGGCGGACGCGCCGGTTTCGCTTGCCGCCTGGCTCACCCCACCGATGCTCGTCGTGACCTCCTGTGCCGCGTGGGCCGTTTGGTGCACGTTTCGAGCGATCTCGGACGTCGCCGCGCTCTGTTCCTCGACGGCGGTGGCTATGGCGGCGGCAATCGTGCTGACCTGCTCGATCGTGACCAAGATGCCCTGGATGGCTTCAACGGCCTGCTTCGTTGCCGCCTGGATCTGGGTGATCTGCGCGCCAATCTCCCCGGTTGCCCTGCCGGTCTGGTTGGCGAGGCTTTTCACCTCGGATGCCACAACGGCGAAACCTTTGCCGGCATCACCGGCCCGAGCGGCTTCGATCGTGGCGTTCAGCGCCAGCAGATTGGTCTGGCTGGCAATGTCGGTGATCAGGCCGACGACGGCGCCTATTTTCTCGGCACCCTCCGCCAGGGCACGCACCATGGCGTCGGTGCGTCTGGCGTCATCCACCGCCTTGCCGGTGATCCTGGACGACTGCGCCACCTGGCGACCGATCTCGCGGATCGAGGCGGTCAGTTGTTCGCTGGCAGAGGCCACGCTATGTACGCCTGAACTGGCCTCCTCCGCCGCGGAGGCGACAGCGGCGGCCTGCCGGTTGCCCTCGTCCGCCGTGGCGGTCAGCGAGCGCGCGGTGGCTTTCAACGCCGTGGCGCCCGAGGACAGCATTCCGACCAGACCGCCGATCCTGCTCTCGAAGCCGTCCGCCATGCGGTTCAGCGTGGCCTTTTGCTCCGCGGCGGCCTGATCCTTGACCGCCTCGTTCGCGACGCGCAGACGGGTGGTTTCAATCATGTGCTGCCTGAACACCAGGACCGTGGCGGCCATGTCGCCAACCTCGTCGCGGCGGTCGGTGCCTGGAACCACCGCGTTGAAATCGCCCGCCGACAGCCGGGCCATCGCGGCGGTGAGGCTGCCGAGCGAGGCCGTGATGTCCCGGCTGACGAGCCAAGCGGCCAGGGCAATGATCAGGATGATCGCGCCGCCGACAGCACCCATCCGCAACAGTGCCGCGTGGAACGCGGTGTCGAGGTCATCGGTGTAGGCGCCAACATAGATCACCATGTCCCACGGCGCGAACCTGGCGACCGCGACGCTCTTTCGAAGGGGTTCCGTCTCGCCGGGCTTGGGGTAAGCGTAGGTGGTGACACCTTGATCGGAGGCCCGCACTGCCTCGATGACCAGGGTTCCTATGGATTGTCCGGTGGCTGCGTCGGTTGGTGCCGGATTACCCTCCAGGGCCGGGTTCACGCCGTGCATCAGCATCGTGCCAGTGTGTGCGTCGACGACCGACATGTAGCCGGTGCCATTGTCGTAGCGGATGGCACGAATGTCGTGATGGAAGAGGTCAAGGGCCTGGGGGCGGGTGATCTCCCGCGTGGCGACCCTGGCCTCGAGACCCGCGGCGATGGTGACAGTGGAACTGACCACGGCGCGGAGTTTGTCGATCCGGTCGTTCAGCATGACCTGGTGCAGGGTGCTGGCGCCGATGGCGGCGAGGGCGGCGAGGGCGACCGCGGAGAGCGCCAGCAATACGGCCATCTTCGTGCCAAGTTTCAAGTGGCTGACGACATTCACTGCGACGGTCCCTTCCGGTCATGAGGGGTGGTTACCTAACCGGTAAGGGTTAACGAATGATGAAACTCCCTGAGTAACCGTCGCCCGGAGCGGCACACCTACATCGGTGGCACCAAGCCGTCCTTGCCGACTCCGATGCGCGTGGCGGTCAGCGTCTCGTTGGCGTTCTGGATCACAAACGCGATGACATGAGCGCCTTTCTGCAGCGCTGTCGGTGTGGCGGGTGCATAGGTAATCACGGGCGCGTTTTCGGGAACGAACACGGTTTGCTCGCCGCCTTTGTAGGTCAGCGTGAGCGTGCGTCCGTTGGAGACCTTGAGGTCGCCGACGGTGCCATTCGTCATGGTGCTGTCGGCGCCGAGGTCCCACGGCCGGTGGCCCTCGCCGACACCGCGCATCGACTCCGGAAACACCTGTATTTCCAGAGCCTTCAAAGTCCCATCGGGCTGCGTCACCGCGGCGGTACCGATGAAGGCGCCTGGCTTGATGGCGGTCACCGCGATGGGCTCGATCCATGTCACCGCGGCGTTGTCGGCCAGTTTCAGCGTGACTTTGTCTCCGCTGCGGGTGACCACGACAATGGAATGGGCATCGGCCGTGTCGATGACGCCGCGCACACGCATCGGCGTCGTTTGTGCCGGTGGCGTCTGAGCGAATGCGAGAGAACCTATGCTGAAGATGGCGGTTCCTGCAACCAGCAAGCGTCGAGACAGTGACATTCCGGCTCTCCCAGTTTTGCCAATACGGCATCAGGGCGGAAAGCACGAAAGACCTGCGTTGACAAGTTTGCATCTGGCATCTGCCCGCCGTACCGTGCGGCTTCGCTGGAGCCGAGGTGAGGGTCGTTTGATGGCAGTCGTTACCACCGGAACCGGGCGTCTGCGATGATGTGCCGACGGACGCTTCTTGCGAGCGCCGGCGCGCTGGCCGCCCCCCGGGTCGGTTTGGGCGCGGCGGCCTCCGTGATGCGGTTCATTCCGCAGGCCGATCTGGCCGTGCTCGATCCGATCTGGACGGCAGCCTACGTCACGCGCGACCACGGCATGATGGTGTTCGATACGCTGGACGGCACGGACGATGCGTATTGCGTAGCGCCGCAAATGGTTGCGGGTGATACCACGGAGGATGACGGACGGACCTGGAACCTGACACTTCGGGATGGGCTTTGTGGCACGATGGCCAGAAAGTGCTTGCGCGGGACGGCGTCGGCAGCATCCGGCGCTGGGGTGCCCGCGACACCTTCGGCCAGACCGTGCTCGCGGTCAGCGAGGAGATCTCGGCGCCCGATGACCGGACGATCCGGTTTCGTCTGAAACGACCATTTCCCCCGTTGCCTGCCGCACTCGGTGAGCCCGGATCCAACGTCGGCGCCATGATGCCGGAACGACTGGCGTTGACTTGACTGATCGGTTCAGGCAGGTGAACGAGATGGTCGGCAGCGGGCCCGTTCCGGTTCAAGGCGGATGAGCACGTCGCCGGCGATCGAGCGGTCTACGAGCGCAATTCGGCCTATGTGCCGCGTGGCGATGGCGTGCCGATCTTCACGGCGGGTCCGAAGATTGCGCATGTCGACCGGGTGGAGTGGATCGTGATCCCGGATGCAGGCACCGCGGCGGCGGCCATGCAGTCGGGTGAGATGGACTGGTGGGAATCGCCGACCTTCGATCTGCTGCCGTTGCTGAGGCAGAACGCCGCGCTGGTCGTGCCGCCGCCCGATCCGCCGGGTTTCCTGGGCAACATGCGGCTGAACCATCTGCAGCAGCCGTTCAAGAACCCGGCGGTCCGGCGGGCCATTTTGGGTGCCGTCAGTCAGGAGGATTAAATGTCGGCCGCGGCGGGCGATCCGGCGAACTGGCGGACCGGTGTCGGTGTGTTCTGTCCGGCGTCGCCGATGGCGAGCCAGGCGGGGATGCAGGTTCTGAACGGTGCTCGGAATCTCGGCTCTGTTACGAAGGCCATCGCTGAGTCGGGGTACCGGGGAGAGCGAACCGTGCTGCTGATCCCGTCTGACTTTCCGGTGCTGAAAGCGCTGGGCGATGTCGGGGCCGACCTGCATGGCTACGCGCTGTTCTGGAATCTGCGGAAGGCTTGAGCGGCACGACATCGGGTCGCAGGGGCATGGGCTCATTTCACCTCAATAGAGTGTCGGCAAGCCCACATATCGCATCGGCGAGACCGCTTGGATCGGTCAGTTTGAAGATCGCCCAGAGGTCCCGCCAGAGCGCCGTTGTCACACCAGATCGGCTTCATCGCAGCGCGCCGAGCGAAACCGCATGCTCCTGACGGCGACACCCAGAATCCGGTCGTCCTTCGAATCCATCACGTCCATCGGCCGGGCCGGACGCGAAACCAGCAGGCGCACCATCAGCTCGGTTTTGCCGTCCGTGCAGCTTCGCGGCAGTGTCCATTCATTCGGACCGTCCACCGCGGAAATCGAGTCCAGGACAGTGTCGTCGATCGACAGGGCGACGGACGGATCGATCAGCGGCGGCGCCATGTCGAATTCAAGCGCGTATGTGCCCGCCAGCGGCGCACCGAACCGCAACAGCATCGATGCCGCCGGACCGGCCGACCAGCATCCCCAGGGCTCCGGCTTGTACCAGCCGGCCAGCAGCATCCCACGATCGGGCACGTCACTCGAGATCTGGACCAAAGTGCCGATCGGACATAGGGCGGCCGCCTCCCGCCGCAGGACGACCCGCCGCACACCGACGCCCATGATCCGCTTGTCAGGCGAATCGGCGATTTCAGCAGGACAGTGCGTGTCCGATACCTCCAGCCCGATGAGCAGCGTCTGCTGTTCGTCGGTGAGGCTCTCCGGCAGCCTCCAGCGATTGGTCCCGCTTACTGGAACGATCATCGGCAGGGCCTGCCCGTTCACCGACAGCGTCAGTCCCGTGGCCGCCGGGCTCGCCATCAGATCCATCTCCAGCCCGAATGGACCGAGCAGCGGTTGGCGAAGCGCGAGGCGCAGGACCGCATGTCGCTCGCTAGTCCGGCATCCCCAATCCTCGGGCAGGTGCCAGCCGCTGAGCAGGACCTCGTCCGGAACCGTTGCCGACCCGAGCGCCAGCGGGATGCCGGGTTCGCAGAAAGCCGAGATGACGGGGACAAGCCTGATGCCGCGCAGGCCGATTCCAAGTTCGCGATCATCCGTCGATTGGCCGGCACGGGTCGCGCAGAAGGTGTCCGGGACCGTGAGCGTCACCAGCAGTTCGGTCAGCCCGTTCGTTGCCTTGGGCGGCAGGTCCCAGCTGTTAAGTCCGTCGGCCGGGGTTATAGCCGGCAGCGTGACGCCGTTGACCGAAAGTGTCAGGGCCGGGGCAACCGGCGGCACCGCGATGTCCAGTTCCAGGCGGATCGTAGACTCCATCGGCTCACCCGCAGTCAGGCGAAGCGAGGCCGATGTTTTACTGGTCCAGCAGCCCCACGGCTCCGGGCCGTGCCAGCCGGTCATCAGCACGCGGCCGGGCATCGCGTCGGCCCTGATCGGCATGACTCTATTCAAAACGCAAAGCGTTGGTTGACACGAAAGCAGCCGGACCGCACTGACGCCGATCCCCAGAATCCGATGGTCCGGCGAATCGCTGGCGTGGGCGGGGCACACGGTTTCGCCGACGTGCAGCGTCACCAGGAAGCTGCTTTTCCCCGCGCTCAATTCAGGCGGTATGTCCCATCCATTCGGCCCAGGCACCGGATCGAGCAACGGGAACAGCGTGCCGTCCACGCCGACCCGCAGGTTCGCGGCCACCGCGGACGGCACGATATCCAGCTCCAGCGTCAAGGGCCCACTCGCCGGCGCCCCGAGCGTGATCCGCAAGGCGGCGTCTGCGCCATCGGTCCATCGGCCCCAGGGTTCCGGTTCGTGCCAGCCCTCGACCAGGACCTGCTGATCCCACGGGCCGCCCGACATCGCGAAAGCGGCATCGAACGTGAAGGCGTAGGGCACGACGTCCGGACCCGGCGAGGCGCCGAGCAGCGCGGACCACTGCTCCAGGCGTGTCTGCATTCCCTCCTGTGTCTGTTGCGTTATCGTCATGACCAGGTCTGCATGGTCGGTGTAACCGCGGATCTTTGCCCCGGCCTGGCGAACCAGGTTCTGTCGTTCCCTCAGGCGGGCCGGATCGTCGATCAACGCCAGGATGTCCGTCGCGAGCGCTTCCGCGGCGTTGTGCGCGGGCAAAGCCTGGGCGATGGACCGATCCAGGCCTCGAAGCCCGACGCGTGTGGTCGCAATCGGATGGCCGGCGGCCAGGGTCGTCAGCATCTTGCGCGATATCCCGGCGCCGCCGGTGTCCGGCACCACGGTCATGCGGCACCACGACCGGATGGTCTCAAGGTCTTCGACGAAGCCAAGGAAGTGCAAAAACGGCGAATCGTAGGCTGCCTTGCAGGCGTGGTCGCCCGCTCGGCCGGCGATCGCCACGCTGACGGACCGCGCTTCCAGATAGGGGCGCCAGACCCGATCCAGGAACCAACGGAGCGATACAATGTTGAGCCCGTGCTCGGAGCCGACCAGGAGCAGATCGAATCGCGGTGCGACGCCGTTGCTGATCTGCGGCAGTGTGGCGGCGCCGTACACGAGCGGCAGAATCGTAACGGCGCGCTTGCACTGCGGCGCCAGCCGGGTCATTTCGGTCACGCTGACGAAGGTGCAGAGATCCGCCATACCCAGGATCTGGGTCTGCACCCGTGCGGCCGCCGCCGCCGACTTCATCGCCGCGGCCTCGCCTCGGCCAGACAGCGTTGCCCAGTGATGGAGGGCTATGGCACGGTCCTCGTGCAGGGCCAGTAGCAGCCGGGCCTGGGGGGACAGGGTGATTGCGGGGCCGAAGCATTCGAGATGGTTCGCCACCACGCATTCGGCCCGCCCGGCCGCCTGCACGACGGCACCGTCCGCGATGCGGCACAGCGCCGTTGCCGCCAGAAGTATTCTCCACGTGGCGTCGGCGTCCTCGACCTCGAGTCGGCACGGCGGCCCGTCCGGAACGGCTACGACGTTGATGTGCGCACCGGCATACACGCTGTTCTCCTGGACCAACGCATCCAGCCGCGACCGCATCGTCGCACCGCGCCGCCACCTGGGATCGGTGAACACACGGATCGTCAGGAATCCCGAACGGACCAGACTTTCCAACTGATTTTCAAACAGGATGGTGCTACCGCATCGTCCGAGGGTCCGCTGCACCTGCACGGCGATCTTCTGGCTGGCTTCGACACCACATGCGATAGGCTCGGGCGCCGCCCGCGCGCGTTCCAGCGGTTTGACCGGCACACCCAGCAGGGCGGACAGCGCCGCATGATCGTCGCGCTCGGTGAGGAAGACGCAACGGGCGAATGGCCAGCCGAAGCGAAAACGGTCTGCGAAGCCGCCTGCCAGCGGCTGACCCGCCATATCGACTGACAGGACGACGACCGAGAGCGCCGGAACCGGGGGCCGCCGGTTCAGCACCTGTAACAAGCGCAGCCGGAAGAAGCCGTCGAGATCACCCGGCCAGGTATCCGGAAACAGGACGACTCGCGCGTCTTCCCACTGGGCGAGACGTCGGGCGAATTCCTCGGTCTGGTCGCCGTCCGGGCTAGCCTGGGGCACAGCTGAGACGAGGGGTTCCCCATACCAGCGTGTGACACTGTCGAGCAGTCGCGGTGCAAGAAGTTGGCTGATCAGCGGTTCGGATCCCCGAGCGGTTTAGGCGGCACGGACAGGACGCCGCGGCCAGCCGATGCGGCAGACCGGCAAAGGCCTATGCGAGAAAACTCGTTGGGCCAATAATCATCATTGGAGAAACGCAGGTCAATCGAAACCCGAGGAGAACGGTAATGCCCCTGGATCGCCCGACGAAAAAATCCCGGAACGGTTCCGACTGGATCGCCCCCGACTGCGCCGGAATGGATTTCTTCGCCGCGGATCAGGGGCTGCGCGACTTGCTGGCAATATACCTGCCGGCGCCTGTGTTGGATCATCTTACCCCGCACTACCAACGCCTGGGGGCGCTGGCCGGCGGCCGGCTGGACGAGATCGCGCGCATTGCCGACCGGCATCCCCCAGTGCTGCATCCCCGCGACCGGTTCGGGCGCGACGCGGACTGGATCGAGTATCACCCGGCCTACCGCGAGATGGAGCAGATCGCATTCGGCGACTTTCAGTTCCATGCGATGTCGCATCGCAGCGGCGTGCTCGGGATGGACCGGCCGCTGCCGCCGGTGGCGAAATACGCGTTCCAGTATCTGTTCGTTCAAGGCGAGTTCGGCCTTATGTGCCCGATCAGCGTCACCGACACGTCGATCCATCTGATCCGCATGTTCGGCAGCGACGCGTTGCAGGATTACCTGCTGCCGAAGATGCTCTCATCCGATCTTTCGACGATGTGGAAAGGCACCCAGTTCATGACCGAAAAGGCCGGTGGGTCAGATGTCGGCGCCGTCGAGACCGCCGCGCGTAAGCAGGACGGCGTCTGGCGCATTCACGGGGAGAAATGGTTCTGCTCGCACACCGACGCCGACGTGGCTCTGATGCTGGCCCGGCCGGAAGGGGCGCCGTTGGGAACGCAGGGTCTGGCGCTGTTCGCGCTGCCTCGCCGCACCCGCGACGGGGCGCGCAACGCCTACCGGAT
This sequence comes from Rhodopila sp., assembly GCA_050010355.1. Lineage (GTDB taxonomy): Bacteria > Pseudomonadota > Alphaproteobacteria > Acetobacterales > Acetobacteraceae > Rhodopila. Next base: position 12,884 of record JBEKLE010000106.1, read on the forward strand.
CGTCCGGCTGAAGGACAAACTCGGCACAAAGTCGATGGCCAGTGGGGAGATCCGGCTGGAGGGGGCCGAGGCGTACCTGGTGGGCCAGGAGGAGAAGGGCCTGAAACAGATGATGGAGCAGGTGAACCTGTCGCGCCTGTCGCACGGCGTGCGTGCGGCGGCGATGATGCGTCGCTGCCTCAACGAGGCGCTGGCCGCCGCGCGGGGCCGGGTGGCGTTCGGCCAGGCCGTGAGCGAGTTTCCACTGATGCGGCGGCAACTGATGAAGATGCTGGTGCCGGCTGAGCAGGCTTTGTCAATGGCACTGTGCACCGCAGACGCGCTCGGTCGCGGCGCCCGCGAGGAATTGCGCCTGTTGACCGGGCTGCTGAAACTGCGCGCCTGCCGCGACAACGTGACGGTCGCGACCGCCGCCATGGAGGCCCGTGGCGGCAACGGCTATATCGAGGACTGGGTGAATCCGCGGCTGATCCGTGATGCTCAGGTCGGCCTGCTTTGGGAGGGCACCAGCAACATCAACGCGCTTGATGTCATTGGCAGAGCGGTAGGCAAGGCAGGGGCGCATCGAGCGTTGCACGCGATGCTGCGGGGCCGGTTGGCGGAGGCCGCGGTCCTGCCGGCAGCGTTCCGCAACACCCTGGGCGACGCTCTGGACCGTGCGATTGCTCTCGCTGAACACGTCGCCGCCGATGGACAGGAGAGGCTGGTGCGTCAGGCCGCCACGGCCCTGTATGATGTCTCCAGCGCTGTGCTGCTGGCGTGGGAAGGATCAAGGCCCGCCGTCGACGCACGGAGGGCATTGGTGGCCCGATTCGTGCTCACGCATAGGTTGTCGCCGGTCGATCCGCTCGCGCCACAAGATGCGCTGTGGGAGCGTCCTGCCACGGATGCGTTGCTCGGCAAGAGATCGCTTGCTTTCGATGAGATCGCAGCGCTTCTGAACTGACTGGATGCTATCGCTCCCAGCGTTCGAGTGCGACCTTTGGAAGCTTGGTCGCGCTCGACGCGGCGGCGTGCCAGTCCTGCGATCAGCCGTTCTGATAGAACGCTTTCCGGATTTGTTGCACAGTTAGCCTGAGTGCCGGGACCAGAAATTGCTGAAAAATTCTTCGAAATTTCGGTCCTGCCGGCTTTTGACTTTGAAGTCTGACTGCCGGAGTATTCAGCAGCTCATCTATTGTGCACAACCAATAGTGGCATATAAGAACCTTTTTTGCCATCTGAGGTCACATTTATTTGGCGACTTCTGCCTAGCACGAAAATTTCAAACTGTGCCAAGTAATTTTTACGTGAACAACTCGACAGAACGATTGACTATAATCTAAACCTATTTTCTATTGTTAATGAAGCACTTGCTGGCCGCTGCGGGCTCCGCCCGAACAGGTGATTAAGCGACGATAAGGTGAATGAATTGGCAAGAGCTGCAATTCTGAAACAACATCGCTCGTCGGATCGGAATCGATGAAGCGGCTCCATCTGGCTTTTGTCAGCGCTATGGTTGTCCCGGCTCTCCTGTTTGTTGGCGCGGCATGGTTCGACCGCAACCGGATCCTCAGCCAGGAGACCGCCAACGCGCGGAGTACAGTCGATATTCTGCGTGAACTTACGTTACAGGCGCTGGACACGGACGAACAGTTGATCGAAGAGGTGGACCGCCGAATTCAGGGCATGACGTGGGCCGAGATACGAGCCAACCATGATCGGCTGGCCACTGACATCCGGGCGATGATCGCGAACCACCCACAGGTTTCCCGCATCACGCTTCTGGATGAAGCGGGAATCGAACGCGTGGCGACCACGCCCGCCGGCGCGCCCCAGCCGCCTACGGGTATCGACGTCGGGCAACGCGAAAAATTTGCGGCGGACCGCGATGTCGACCAGGACCACGCCACGGTCGCGATCGATGCGCAAGACGAAAATTTTGTCGTCAGCCGGCGCCTGACGACAAAGGACGGCTCGTTTGATGGCACGATCAAAATCGTCATGCCGATGGCGTACCTCACGGATTTCTGGGAAAGGGCGATGCAGGATCGCCCCGGTGCCCGGATTAGTCTAATCCGCTCCGATGGGGAGATCCTGGCGAACAGCCCGAAACCGGAGCAAGCTGAGCGGCACGTGACTCAACCGTACAGTCCGCTGTTGGAGCATCTGGCGCTGCAGCCCGAGGGTAATGTCTACCTCGCGATGTCGCCGGTCGAAGGCGTCCGTTGTCTCTTCGCCAGCGCGAAGGTCGGCACCACCAAGCTGATCGTTGTCTATGGCCGCACACTGAGCGGGGTGCTCGATACATGGCATCAGGGCCTGGTCATCCTGGGCGGGATCTGCGCATCGGCGGCGGCGGCGTTGGCTGGGTCGGTGCATTTGGCAATCTCTCAGGCACGACGTCTGGACGAGGAACGAACTCGCCGAACCGCCGCCGAGCAGACAGCGATTGCGGCGCAACGGCTTGAAGTTCTGGGCCAACTCGCGGCCGGTGTCGCTCATGACTTCGGGAACGTTGTCCAGGCGGTCGAGATGGGGGCAATGGTCATCGCGGCTTCCATGGCCGACGAGCGTACCCAAAGGACGGCGAGAATGATCGGCGAGGCAGCTAAGCAGGGCAGGTGGCTCACCCAGCGGATGCTCGACTTTTCGCGTGGCGATATCGAACCCAGTGACGACGGAACTGAGCGGGTGGTTCACCCGGCGGAGGCCGTGGCCGGCATATCGAAACTCCTTTCCATTACGCTCGGCCATGGGTATCGAGTACGGTACGAAGCGAAGCTCGACGGGCTTCCGGCGCTCGTGCGCGGCGACGATCGCGCACTGGAAGGTGCCATCATGAACCTTGCTATCAATGCGCGCGATGCAATGCCTGACGGCGGCGAAGTTGTGATCCGGCTCGAACCGGACTGGGTCCCCCGGCATGGCGGCGGCGCCACGTGCCCGACAGGCCTGGCTCCCGGACGATACGCACGCGTTTCAATCGCCGATACGGGCGGGGGAATGCCACCGGAAGTACTCGCGCGCGCCAGTGAACCCTTCTTCTCCACCAAACCACGCGGCCAGGGAACGGGACTCGGTCTCGCCGCCGCGCGCGGCTTTGCACAAAGAGTCGGCGGCGGCTTCCACATCGCCAGTACGGAAGGTGTCGGAACCACCGTAAGCCTCTGGCTCGTGCCGGTCGTAGCCGAGCAGGCCGACCGTCGTCATCCCTGCGTGGAAGAGACGCCAGCCTTTTAGCCTTTAACTTGGATCCGGCAGTTGGGCTGAATGTGCGATCAAAAAGCTTCCTGCCCTGGTCTGTGATCAGCCGTCCCTTGAAAGGGTGAGGCACCCACGATCGATCTCGCGATCGGTAACAACAGGGGAAACAAATCACCGATCCTCAAGCTGTTTCTATCGAGAACCGATGATGTGATCTCTCGCGTGGAGACCAAGACACATGCGTCGGGTTGACCGGATACAGTGCGCGCCGACGACTGTATTTGCGACACCGGAGAGCAGAAGACTTCCCGGTACTGGGACAGTGCTCGTGCCCAAGGCCGGGCTTCGAGAGCGGTGGAGTTCCAGATCTTCCGCCGCCACTTTTCAACGGTGCGGTCATCTCGAAGAAGTGTATCGGCCGCTCTTAACGCGAAGGCATACAATCGGTTCCCACAGCCTTGGCCTACGCTTCGGTTGCGGCACAGTACCTTCAAGAAACCAGTGGGAACGATCCGATGGGAGTCACCGCCGCCCTGTCCGCTTTCACCGCCGGCATCCGGCTGAACGCGCTGCCGCCTGACGTGGTGAACCGTTCCCGCTTCCTGCTCCTGGACCTGGTCGGCAACATCGTCCGCGCGCGTCATGATGCAGAGAGCACCGCCTCGTTCCTTGCCGCGACCCGCGCCATGGGCATGGC
>JBEKLE010000107.1:0-15993 GCA_050010355.1 Rhodopila sp.
TCGGAAAAGGGCGCTAAAGTCATTGTCTGCAGCCATTTCGATCGGCCGAAGGGCAAACGTGTCCCGTCCATGTCGCTCGCGCCAATGGCCGTCGCATTGGAGCAAATCCTGGGCCGGCGCGTGCGTTTCGTCGAGGACTGCACCGGCGCCGCCGCCGAACAGGCCGTCGAACTGCTGGCCCGTGGCGACATCCTGGTGCTGGAAAACACCCGCTTCCATGCCGGCGAGGAAAAGAACGACCCCGCCTTCGCCGCGGCACTGGCCAGGCTGGCCGATATTTTCGTCAACGACGCATTCTCTGCCGCCCATCGCGCCCATGCCAGCACCGAGGGCGTGGCCCATCTGCTGCCGTCCTATGCCGGCCGCCTCATGCAGGCCGAACTGGAAGCGCTCGATGCGGCACTTGGGAACCCGGTGCGCCCCGTCGCCGCAATCGTCGGCGGTTCCAAGGTCTCCACCAAACTTGAACTGCTCGGTAATCTGGTAACCAAGGTCGATATCCTGGTGATCGGCGGGGCGATGGCGAACACGTTCCTGGCCGCTGAGGGAAAGGGCGTCGGCAAGTCATTGCAGGAAGCCGAAATGCACGGGACCGCGCTCGAAATCCTCGCCCAGGCGAAGGCTGCCGGGTGCCGGATCGTGCTGCCGACCGACGCCGTTGTCGCCCGCGAATTAAAGCCGAACGCGCCGACCGAGACGGTTTCAGTCGATGCCGTGCCGCCCGACGCGATGATCCTGGACATCGGGCCAGCTTCGGTCGCCGCATTGATTCAATTGCTCCCGACAATCAAGACCCTCGTCTGGAATGGTCCCCCGGGCGCCTTCGAGACGCCGCCGTTCGAGGCCGGCACGGTTGCCCTGGCCCATGCCGTTGCCGCCGCGACCCAGAGGGGCGAGCTGCGCAGCGTAGCCGGTGGCGGCGACACGGTGTCCGCACTCCGTCACGCCGGCGTCATCGACCAGTTGAGCTACGTGTCCTCGGCCGGGGGCGCCTTCCTCGAATGGCTCGAGGGCAAGACGCTGCCCGGTGTCGTCGCCCTGGAAGCCTGAGCGTTTGAAAAAGAATGCCCTCCCGCACCGGAATCGAGGAAAAACGTCAATGATAGCAGAGGGCATTCATTTTCAGTTCGTTTGATTTTCACACTCTGAAAACGCGCCGCGTCTCGGCATGACCAGGGTGTATCTCGCCGGGCCGGATGTCTTCTTGCCGGACGCGATCGCATGGATGGAGCGGAAAAAGGCCATCTGCGCCCGCTTTCACCTCGTCGGTGTCTCACCGCTCGATGATCTGCCGGACCAGCCGTCCGATTGGGCGACCTTGCCCGAATGGCACCGGATCGCGCGGCGCAACGAGGCCCATATCCGAAGCTGTGCGGCAATCGTTGCGAACCTGACGCCATTCCGCGGCCCGAGCGCCGATGTCGGCACGGTCTATGAAATCGGGTATGCCCGCGCGCTCGGCCTGAAGGTGTTTGGCTACGCGACCCTGACGACAGGGTTCCTCGATCGCACCCTGTCGTCGATCGGCGGCGCACGTCAGGAAGCGGACGGCTCATGGTGGGACACCGAGGGGTTGCTCGTCGAGCAGTTCGGCCTGTTCGATAATCTGATGATCGAGGGCGGCATCATGGACTCGGGCGGCACCCTGGTTCGCGACGATCAGGACCGCTGGAACGATCTGACCGTGTTCGAGCGTTGCGTCCAGGCCGCCGCGGCGACGATACACGGCAGGCCCTGACCGCGTTGTCGAACCGCGCGAATGCCATGCAATCGTCCATCGCGGTTCGATTGCTGCCCATTGAATCGAACTGATTAAAGCGTCCCCGGACTCGCCAGTTGTCGCAAATGTCCCTCAATCCCCTTGAGGTCACATCAGCGAAACGGATGCTGCGTCGCACGCCGCCGCCTCTCATCGACTAGCCGCCGCCTCTCATCGACTAGATGTACGCGAGACTCGAACGCACTCATCATACGAGTTGCGGCCTCGTGGAACATCCCATTGGCGACATGATCAAGCAAATGACTCTTGAACTGAAAGTTCACGACCAAGTCAATGTGGGTCTTGTCGCTAACCGGATTGAACGTCCATGTATTTGTTAAGTGCTCGAGCGGCCCCTCAATAGAACGCACCAGCACCTGTCGAGGTCGGTCAAGCGTGACCTGGCTCGTGAAGCTTTCCTGGAATGGACCGAATCCGATGACGAGTTCGGCGATGATCTCTCGCTGGTCCTCGCGGTGGATGCGCGCGCCGCTACACCAGGGGACGAATAGAGGATAGTCCTTCACGTCTGCAACGACTTCGAAAAGCTCGTCTGCACTATAGGCGAGAATTGCCTGCTCCTGGTGACGTGGCATGTCGAACCGTCTCCCTGTATATGCGAGGCCGCCGATGGACAGCGGGACCGAGGCAAACGCTGCCCCGCTGCGACAATTCGCCATCTCGTATCACCTGGACCTTGGACGCCTGGTGTCAAGATGATACGTGACCGCCATCGGAGGCAGGCTCGCCGGCACGGGGTCAGATTGTGCCGCGATCGTCCGGGGCCGAACACCGGCGCGGAGCGCATTTCATATCGGCTGTTATGCGACAAGCACGGCGGGGAACCTTGCTGAAGCGATCACCGTAACATGAGGTCTATACGCCGACACTCACTGGCCTCGGCGAGCGCGCCCACTTGATGAATCGCGCAATTGACACGCGCGTTCAGGACATCGTCGGGTTGATCCGCTACGAGGAACTGGCAGACGTTGTGCTGTGCGGCCAGTTCCTTTGCGGGCATGGTGATCACCGGAGTTGCCGAGCAGATCGCGGACAAGATCAGCGTGCTGGTCTATCTCGACGCCTTCGTTCCGGAGAACGGTAAGTGCCTGTTTGACTTATGCCCGCCGAACGGTCGGGACAGATTCGGTCCTACGCCAAGCAAAACGGAGACGGCTACAAGGTGACACCGCTTTCGGCGGCTCGCTTCAAGGTCAACGCTGAAGACGCCGCCCGGGTCGATGCGATGTGCGTCAAGCATCCGCTGGCGACCTTCGAGCAGAAGCTCGATCTCGGAGGCGGGCATGTGCCAAAGCGCATGTACATCCTCGCCACCGGCTACGAGCCGTCGTTGTTCCGGCAATTCGCGGAACGATCCAAAGTCCACGCGGACTGGCAGGTCGTCAGCTTCGCCTGCGGCCATGACGTGATGATCGATCGCCCGCAGGAACTTGCCGCCGCACTCATCGCCGCCGCGTGATCAAGCCGAGGCGTCGACGCTCGCCGCTAAAAGATCTTTTTGTCCCGAAGGCAGAATGAAACTACGTGAGCCACTGGGTGCCAAACCCCTCTCACGCAAGCGTTTCGAGCAGCCCCGCCATCAGCGCCGCGCGCTGCGCCAGGTGGCCCCACAGGATATGCTCATGGCTCGCATGCGCCCCCGCACCGGGGCAACCCAGGCCATCGAGCGTCGGCACGCCCAGCGCGGCGGAGAAATTGCCGTCCGAACCGCCGCCGCGGTGCTGCTTCGGCAACGCTAGCCCCACCTGTTGCGCGATCGCCTGCGCATGGGCGTAAAGCGCCGAGATCGCTGCGCTTTCCGTGTAGGGAGGCCGGTTCATTCCGCCCTCGATGATCACCCGGCACCCGGCGGTTTTCGCTGTCAGGCCCAGCAACCTCTCCTCCAGCAACACCCCGTCCGCCGCCGAGTTTACCCGCAGATCAATCTCGCACCCCGCATCCGGAGAAATCACATTCGGCCGCGACCCGCCCCAGATCGGTGCCGCGTTCAACGTGATCCCGCGCTGGATATCGACCATGCGGTGCAGCCCGATGATCTGGTGTCACAGTTCCAGGATCGCCGAGGCGCCGTCCTCGAACGCGCCGCCGGCATGGGAACCGCGTCCTTCGACCCGCATCGTGAACCGTCCAACGCCCTTCCTGGCCGTCACGCATGCCCCGTGCGGACCGGCCGGTTCGGGGATCAGCACCGTCGCCGCCTGGGCTGCCTCCCGTTCGATGAGCCAGCGGCTGGTCGGGCTGCCGACTTCCTCGTCCGGGGTCAGCAGCAGTACGATCGGGCGGGGTGTTGCGACTCCCTGCTGAAGGATCGACCGAACCGCATGGAACGCCAGGAAGCTGCCGGCCTTCATGTCATAGATGCCGGGGCCGTGGGCTTTCGCGCCGTTCACCACATAGGGCATCGAGTCCAGCGTGCCGTGCGACCAGACCGTGTCGAGGTGCCCGGCGACCAGGACCGGTTTCCCCTTCCCGGGTGTCCGGGCGATCAGGTTGTCACCGAAACTATCCCGCCCGGGAATGCGCGTGACCGCCGCCCCGGATCGAACAAGTTCGCCCTCGGCGACGTCCATCAGCCGGTTGACCGCGCCGGCATCCGTTGTCGGGGTTTCCATTTTCACCCACGCCGACAGTTCCGCCAGCAAATCGTGGGAAGTTCCAACTTCAGTTGCCGGCATCGTGCTCTCTCGTTTAGCGGTTAAGACTGCGCGCGGTGCGGCAGCGGTTCGCCCCACTGTCTGTGCGCTCTCGGGAGAGCAAGAAAAGCCGGGATGGCGCAGAATGTCCAACGGTGCTGCTTGCGGCACCTGTCGGTTGGCAAACGGCGGGTCAATCCGCTGAGGGCTCCTTTGCGGCGACGCACAGGGCACCGACAGTGGGCATCCCGGGTTTGGCATCCAGCCTCATCCGTCGCAGACTGTCGGCCGGGAGGAACCGACAATGCCGACACAACGCAAAACCGCCATAGTCACCGGCGCCGCAAGCGGAATGGGGCGCGCCATGGCCCTCGGCCTGTCCGAGGCCGGCTTCGACGTCGTCGCCGTCGACCGGAACGCTGCGGCCCTCAGCACATTGCCCGCATCGATCAAGTCCATCGCCGCCGATCTCGCGCAACCAGACTCGTTCGATACCGTCGTTACCGAAACGATCAACGGCTTCGGCCGCATCGACGTCCTGGTGAACAACGCCGGGATCGGGCAGGCCGCCATCCGACCCGACCAGCGCGGCAACCCGATCCGCTTCTGGGAAGTCACGCCGGAGCAGTGGAACCAGTTCGTTACGGTCAACGCCACGGCGCCGATCCTGATGTCCCGGGCTGTGTTGCCACAGATGCTGAAGGCGAACAGCGGTCGGATCATCACCGTCGATGGCGGTGCTGGCAGCGGACCTCACGGGCACCGCCGTCACCGCCGCCGTGCTGGTTCCAGGTGGTGTGACCGACACGCCGCTAGTGGGCGAGGCGGGGGACCGGACGAAGATGTTACGACCGGAGATCATGCTGCCGCCGCTGCTGTGGCTGGTGTCGGACGAGGCCGCTTCCGTAAGTGGCAGGCGATTCATCGCTGCCGACTGGGACGTTTCACTTCCCGCGGCAACGGCCGCCGAACGTGCGGGTGCGCCGGTCGCCTGGCTGAGCATCGCGCGGATGCCGATCGAACCTGGCTGAGTGCAGAGCCGATCATGGTCCGCATGTACTGCGAGTATCCGGCACGCATTATGGCCGCACGCGCCTGACCATTACGGCATCATATTGTGCTGGATCAGGGTTCCAGCCTCCCCCGTTTAGGCAAATCCCCGGACTTGTTGCCGCACAACAATTATTGAAGAGGGATATCACCGAGCGGCCTTATATGGTGGTGTGGGCCACTGAAGGAACCAATCGATGCGTCTCGCTCTGCTTGCTGTGTTGCTGCCGATCGCGTTGGCTGGCTGCCTGTCCTTCAGCAGCAGCAATCCGTCACCCCCGGCGAGCAACACCACGGTCATCACCCCGTCCCATTAATCTCGCGCCGACGAAGGGTGGCGCGCAGCGATCCAGCGCGCCATACCCATGACCTGACCCGCGAACAGCACACCGGCCGCTGGCATCGGCAGCCCGCCCGCCCGCAGGGCCTCCGCGGTCCACGTATTGCAGGTATATAGCCCGAAATAGGTGTCCCCGGCGGCATAGAACAGGCTGCCGGGATAGGGACCCTCTGCCAGCGGCGTAGGCGTACCAGTCGGGGGACGCTCGAACTCTTGCCAGATGCTGGCTTCGATCCGTTCCAGGCCGTCGCGGGAGATCGGCAGCACGACGACATTCTGGGATCCGAAGGCCACCTCCGGCGCCGTCCGCAACGCGGTGACCAGAAGCGCGCTTTGGCTGGGCAGCAGGGCGCGCAGCATCGCACCGAAGGTCTCCTTCCGGTTCACCAGGAACTGCCGCTCGCCAAAGCCGAAGGTCAGCACCCGGACGCCTGGAAAGCTGTTCTCCAACACTGCCAGCGGACCGTCGATTTCATCGACCGGCAGGCCGATGTCGGTATGCCAGCCACGTCCGACCACGTAGACGAAAGCATCGTCTGGTGAACCAGTCGGTGCGGGCGCGGAACAGGCGTTCGCGCAGAGGGCCAGGGCAAGGAGGGCGAACGTCATCCGGCGGCATGGCATGGTGGGACGCTCGTCTCCGCCTGGAAGCTGAGGGCGGGACTGGTTCCAGCCCTTGCGCGCCGGCCGCGTCTGACAGGACAATAGCCGGTCCACGAGAGTTGCCAAATGATCCCACGCATAACATTCGACCCCATCGCCCCCGCGCCACTGGACGGCATCCGTGTGGTCGATCTTTCGCGGCTGGTCGCGGGCAACATGGTGAGCCTCCAGCTTGCCGATCAAGGCGCGGAGGTTATCAAGGTCGAGGACCCGAAGGCCGGCGATCCTCTCCGCGCCTGGCGGGTCAACGGGTTGTCGCTGCACTGGAAAGTCTATGCGCGGAACAAGAAGAGTCTGGCGATCAACCTGCGTCACCACGCCGGGTGCGAGGTGCTGCTCGATCTGCTGGCCACGAGCCAGGTGCTGATTGAAAACTACCGGCCGGGCACGCTGGAGCAGATGGGGCTGGGGCCGGACGTCCTGCATGCGCGCAATCCGTCCCTGATCATCGTGCGGATCACCGGCTTCGGTCAGGACGGTCCGTACCGGGACCGGCCGGGCTTCGGCACGCTGGTGGAGGCGATGTCCGGTTTCGCCTCGAAGAACGGTTTCGACGATCGTCCCCCGGTGCTGCCGCCGCTGGCGATGGCGGATATGGTTGCGGGCCTGTATGGGGCCTATGCGGTGATGGTGGCGCTGCGCGTCGTCGAGCGCGGCGGCAAGGGGCAGACGATTGATCTGCCGTTGCTGGAGCCGATGATCTCGGTGCTGGGGCCGGATGCGGCGATGTACCGGGAGTCGGGCGAGAGGCCGCGGCGCACCGGCAGCCGCTCGCTGACCACCTCGCCGCGGAATGTGTATGGCACCAGCGACGGGCGTTTCATTGCGATATCGGCATCGATCCAGGCGATGGCGGAGCGGCTGTTCCGAGCCATCGGACGGGCGGACATGATCGATGATCCGCGGTTCCGGACCAACACGGACCGTGTCCGGAACATTGACCTCTGTGACGGCATCGTTGCGGCGTGGATTGCCGAACGGACGCTGGCCGAGAACATGGCGGTGTTCGAGGCGGCGGAGGTCACCGCGACGCCGGTCTACGAGATCGATCAGTTGATGGACGATCCGCATGTGCAGGCGCGCGGTGTGCTGGTGGAGGCACCGGATGACGAGGCTGGGTCGGTGCTGATGCATAACATCATTCCGCGTCTGTCGGACACGCCGGGGCGGCTGCGTTCGGCTGCGCCTTCGCTGGGTCAGCACACCAGTTCCGTTCTGGAATCCATTGGTTATGACGCCGCCCGGCTGGCTGCGCTGGTGGCCGGGGGCGTGATCCCAGGTGCCAAGGAGGGCTGAGGATGCGTGATGATCTGCCGGTGTGGCGGTCCCTGATGTTCGTTCCGGTGACGGCGGAGAAATTCGTCCGCACCGGCGCCGATCGTGGGGCTGATGCGATCATTCTGGATCTGGAGGACGCAGTCGCGCCGTCGCAGAAGGCGCACGCGCGCACGCTGATCGCAGGTGCGATCCCGCAGGTTTCGCGTAACGGGGCGGATGTGGTGGTGCGGGTCAACCGGCGGTGGCGGCTGCTGGTGCGCGACCTGGAGGCGGCGGTCATTCCGGGTGTGACGGCGCTGATGCTGACCAAGGTCGACAGTCCCGAACACGTGCAGGCGTGCGCCGAGATCGTTGCGGAGCTGGAAACCGAGCGCGGACTGCCGGCGGGGGTGATGAAGTTCATTGCGCTGGTGGAAAACGCGACTGGTTTCTTTCGGATCGAGCAGATTGCGCGGGCGCATCCCAGGGTTGTGGGGCTTAGCCTGGGCTCGGAGGATTTTGCCGCTGATGTGGGGATGCAGTCTGAGCCGGAGGGGCTGTTCTACCCGAAGCAGCAGGCGATCTTCGCGGCTCGGGCGGCGGGCATCATGCCGATGGGGTTCATTGGCTCGATCGCGGATTTCCGGGACCAGGAGGCATTCCGAGCAATCGTGCGGCGGTCGCGGCGGTTGGGCTTTGTGTGCGCGAGTGCGGTGCATCCGTTGCAGGTTTCGGTGCTCAACGATGAGTTTTCGCCTGATCCTGTCGAGGTGGAGCGGGCGGAGCGGATGATCGCGGCGTACGACGATGCCTATGCGGCTGGACTGGGAGCGGTGCAGTTCGAGGGGGCGATGATTGATGTTCCGGTTGTGGAACGGGCACGCTCGGTGGTGCGGCGGGCGGCGGCGCTTCGGGGGAGAGTGAAGGGGTGACGGTCGGCCGGAGCCAGGGCCTCTGCCCACCGGGGGACTTGAACCCCCACGTCGTTTCCAACTGCGGATTTTAAGTCCGCTGCGTCTACCATTCCGCCAGGCGGGCCTGCACGGGTCTTTTACCGGCGCCGGCGTGGACAGGCCAGAGGTAACAAATCGGACGGATATTCCGCTGCGTGTCATGGCGGTGATGGCAGATTGACGGAGCGGTTCGTGTTGGGCGTTCGGCTGCGTCGCGAGGCTCAATGTCGTGGCTCGATCGGTTGGCTGGGGTTCGGACACGGGCCGGCGCTGGTTGGGCGGGAGCACCCTACCGGGTCGGCAGCCCCCTCGGACGGCGGATTCAGGCCGATCCAGGCGCGAATTCTGTCAGGATCGAATCCGGTTTGCCGTTTCCCGTCGACTTCGAACAAAGGACGTTTGATCAGGAGTGGATTGGCCAGCATAAGCGCGATCGCCGCGGTGGCGTCGACCGCCGCCGGATCGATCGTGCCCGACTTTACGGCGGGCGCCGCGGGGTTGAACCAGCTCTGAACGGGTGTTTCGCCGAAGAAACTACCGAGGCGCGCTGCGGTCCAGAGTTCGGTGAGCAGGCTTCTGGCCTCGATGGTGTGGCCGGAGGCGGCCAGCAGGCGCTTCTGGCGTGCATTGGTTGCGCAACCGGGTTTTTCGTAGAAGATCACGGTGGCCATGGTGTTCTCGTTGGTTCCTTTCCCGCCGATGGAAGCAAATTTCGTACCAGTCGGATGAAGCCTTGCGTCAGGCGGGAAAAGTGGCTGCCGGATGTGTCAGAGCGTGGGTTGCAGTGTGGGGAAACCGACAGTCGTCGGGGGCTGCGTTCAAGCCGGTCCTGGGTATCCCACGTGGGCGGCGGTTTGAGCGGCCATGCGGTGCATCGCGCCGTGCCGCGGCAGTTCGTCCTTATGCGGCGCGCCCCGAATCTGGGTGGTGTCGGGTGCCGGAGCGGCGTAGCGGATGGCGCTCTCCGCGGTGGCTGGCGGGGCGAGACTGACGGCGGCCGCAGGTGGCGTGCTGGTTTGCGGTGCGGTGGCGGGGGGTGGTTCCGGCGCTGCCGCTTCGGGTTCGGCTGCGATGCTGGCGGCGTAGATCTGCATGGCCGCGGCGATTGCGGCTTCGGCCTCCGCCTCATCCGGGTCTGATCCGGGCGCGGGGGGTTGCGTCGAATGCTCGGGGTGCGGGTTGGCCTGTTGATAGCGCCGCCGCTGCATCATTGTGCGCTCGCTTTGGTCGGCGGAACGGTTGAGCGCGTTGGCGCGGGCGAAGGCACGCATTTTCTCCGCCATCGTCAGGTCCGGTGCGGCGGCCTGGCCGAGCAGGGCGAGCGCGGACATCGAGAAGGCGAGGGTTCGGGCGACGTTGACGTAATCCGCGCGTGTCTCCGGCGCATAGGCTTCGATGGCGCTGGCCGCCATTTTCCGCGCGAGCCAGAAGTCGCCGGCGGCTGCTGGGAAGAGCGGGATGAGTTGATCGGCGACGCTGATCAGAAGGCCGTGACGCGGGTCGATGTCGGGGTAGGTTCCGTGGGGTTTGGCGGGGTTGGACATGGACGGGCGGCCTTGGGTGAGGGGAGGGGTGGTTAAGTTCTTGGTTCGTTCTTACGATAAAGGTTGCGCAAAGGCAAGGGGAAACTGATTTCGGGGTGGGCGGAACGGCTAGTGTGGTCTGATTGGGCCCATATGTGCTTTGGCCATTGATCGGTTTGATCAACGGGGAGGCGATGGGCGGGTCTGGTCCGCCCTGTGCGGTTGCGGCATTCACACTTCACCCGAAAGATGTGATTCGCCCGACGAAGGAGAGAAGCTACGATGTCCGACGAGACCGCCGATTTGACATGGATCACCGAGCAGCAGCGGCAAATCCTGACCAAACTGAGCAGCGTGCGGGACGACATTGCGGCGCTAACCGCGATCGCGCTGCGGCAGGACGGCACATTGACTGCGGTTCTGGGTGAAATCCGCGCTATGCACGCTCAGCATAGCCGTTTGGCTGATCGCGTTCGCGACCTGGATGTTCAGCCGTAACGTCTGCCCGATGAATAAGCATAAGTGCAAAAGAATACAAAGGCGTGACCCTTAACGAAGCGACATGACGCTGTGAATTATGATTGATGCGGCCGCTCCGTCGATTTTTAATCCCGAGATTGCTTGGCCCACAGCTTCAAGGGCCTTCTACAGAGTGCTGCGGGAGTTGGCTTCTGTAAAATATGGTGCGAGAACTATGCAGACACGGATCGCCTGCGAGAGCATCCCTTCGGTTGGACGCGATTTAGGTTCGTCATGGAATTCGGCCTATTCTAGGCAATCCTACGCGGTAAATAGCGTTGCGTCCGATTTGATTCTTAACCTACCGTTAATAGCTTTGCTCTACAAAGGCTGAAGTGCAAATTCTTCGTTTGGTGACAGAATGCGAATTCGTAGCATATTTTTTCTAGCGGCCTCTGCGGGCACGCTTGCGGCCTGCCATCAACCTATGGTCACACCCAAGCCTCCAACCTTTCAGTCCAGTGAGGTTACCGTTCGAGATTGGAAAAACGCAGCTCATGACGTCGCATCTGAACTCAGATCGCTGCCGCCAGATGTTACGTCAAGGCCGGTTTTTGTTGGGGTATCGGACGCGAGTTCGATTTTTCTCCGCGAGGCAGCAGCCACGTTGCAAGGCGACATCCTGAGCGGACATGGGACCATTGCACGCTCACCGAATGATGCAACTATCGTGAGCCTCGAGGCGGATCTGGTGCGTTGGACGCCGGGAGACCTCTTTCCGTCGAATACTGAAGCCGTTCTTAAGGTGACGGTCGAAAGCAACAAGCAGTTGGTGATGAAACTTGTTGAACCAGTCTACGTCCGCGATGGCGACGTGGCGCTATACCAGCCACCACGCCCCCTGCCCACCCGTTTGCTCCATTACGACACTGACAAGTGAGGCGACAAATGCGCTTTATCCTTCGAGGGCTGGCGGTTATACTGCCTTTGAGTTTGGCCGCGGCCGGTTGCGGCGTTGGTGATCCGACGGTGACTGGTCCGCAACCTTACATAGTCGGCGACCTCGCGACTTTGACTTATCGCGCCGTCGATAAGATGGTAGTTTCGGCACCCGAGATCGCGAGAGACACGCCGCTCGTCGTCACCTCGCTTTCAGATGTGCAGGACCTGGATCGAAGTTCAGCCTTGGGAAATATCGTGGCAGACATGATCCGCACTCGCCTGGTTCAAAATGGGTATACCACGTCAGAAATTCGGCTGCGAAATGCGATAGGTTTACAGATAGATGATGGTGAGTTTGTTCTGTCTCGAAGTTCAAAGGTGATTCTGCCCCCTCAGCACTTCGCGGCAATCTTGACGGGGACGTACACCGCAGCCTCAGAGAAGGTCTACATTAGCCTCAAGTTTATCTCTGTAGGTGGGCGCATCATTGCGGGAGTCGATTACGTCGTGCCTCGCCGTGAAGTTTCGCCTCTCTTGTTGCCACGTAGCCTGTGAACGAAAACTGATCGGTGAGATTTGCCTGTGCCCTGCCAGGATTGCACATCTGATACCAGCCGGCCGAGACATCGCCCCGCGGGCACTACCGTTCCGACGCAGGCCGGCCATCCACGCCGGTGACTACTTAAGAAGGAGGCGTGGATACCGACCTGCGTCGGTATGACGAGATCGTATCGTCGGAGATTCGGTTCTAATACGATCTGGTATGATCCGTCTTATTTTTGAATTCTCACACTAATTGAATTGGATAGATTACCCCCTACAACCCGCACGCAATATCCAGCGCCATCCGGATCAGCTTGTCGCTCGCCTCCGGCGTGCGGAACGCGCTGTGGGCCGACAGCGTCACGTTCGGCAGCGTGGTCAGAACGTGCCCCGCCGGCAGCGGCTCCGTGCCGAACACATCCAGGGCCGCGTGGCGCAGGTGCCCCGATCGCAGAGCCTCGATCATCGCCGCCTCA
Organism: Rhodopila sp.; assembly: GCA_050010355.1. GTDB lineage: Bacteria > Pseudomonadota > Alphaproteobacteria > Acetobacterales > Acetobacteraceae > Rhodopila. The sequence goes on from JBEKLE010000107.1 coordinate 12,620, forward strand.
TCCACGATCGCGGCCCGCGCGGTGTTGACCAGGATCGCTCCTGGCCGCAGCCGCCCGAGCCGTTCCGCGCTCAGGAACCCGCGCGTCTCGTCGTTCAGTAGCAGGTGGATCGACAGCACCTGGCTCTCCGCCAGCAGTGTGTCCAGGTCGACGAACGTCACGCCGGGCGCGATCCGGGGCGTCCGGTTCCACGCCAGCACCCGCATCCCGGACCCCGCGGCAATCCGAGCCACCTCCGCCGCGATGCCGCCGAAGCCCAGCAGACCGAGCGTCTTGCCGGTGAGTTCCATGCCCTCGGTGCGGATCCAGTTGCCGGCGCGCATGCCGCCGTCCATGCGTGCCAGGCCGCGCGCGGCGGCCCACATCAGGGCGATGCTGTGCTCCGCCACCGCCGTGTCGCCGTAGCCTTTGATGGTGTGGACGGTGATGCCGAGCGCGGCAAGTTCCTCGGGGTGCATGTAGCTGCGGGCGCCGGTGCCCAGGAAGATCACGTGTTTCAGGCCGGTGCAGGCGCGCATCGCCTCGGTCGGCAACTGCGTGTGGTCGTCGAAGATGAAGTCGTATCCGGCGGTCAGGCCGGGCAGTTCCTCGGGCTTGATCTCGCCGCGCTCGATGATGTCCATGGGCGGATCGGTCGGCCGGACGACGCCATGGAAGACCGAGGCCAGATCGTCCACGGCATCCAGAAACAGGCCTTTCATCGCAACCTCCTGATGTAAAACCGCCACAACTTGGCGCAACGATGCCGCCGGCGGCAAGCGCGCGATACGGTTTGTCGTTGCGGGAAACGCCGCCGCGAGGCATGTCCCGGTCGTGGGCACCGCGTTCGTCGCTACGCTCCTCGCAAAGACAATCAGAACCGGAATGCCGCGCCCCGTTCCCACCGTTTCCCCGTTCTACTCGCCGCCACCGGCGAGCGCCGCTTTTCCTGACGAGCCGCCGGAGCGATCGAGGCGCCGCCGTGCGGTCCTGTGGCTGCTCCGCTGGGGTTTCATCGCCTCGGTCTGGCTGACGCTGGCGCTCGTGGTGACCGTGCTGTGGTTCGCCCGCGACCTGCCGCGCCCCGAGGCGGCGCTGGATGCCGTGCGGCGTCCCAGTCTGACGCTGCAGGACCGGTCCGGCCGGGTCATCGCCACCTTTGGTGACCTGGTGGGCGAGCCGTTGCGGCTGTCGGCGTTTTCCCCGTTCCTGCCGGAAGCGGTTGTCGCGGTGGAGGACCGGCGGTTCTGGCGTCACTCGGGGATCGACGTGATCGGGCTGCTGCGGGCGGTCTGGGTCAACGTCAGGGCCGGCCACGTGGTTCAGGGTGGCTCGACGTTGACGCAACAGGTCGCCAAGACCCTGTTTCTGACCAACGCTCGGACCACCAAGCGGAAAGTGCAGGAACTGCTGCTGACGATTTGGCTGGAACGGCATTTCAGCAAGCGCGAAATCCTGGAGATCTACCTGAACCGGGTCTATCTCGGGGCTGGCGCGTGGGGGATGGATGCGGCGGCGAAGACGTTCTTCAATGTGTCGGCACGGCGCGTGACGCTGGCGCAGGCGGCGGTCCTCGCGGGGCTACCGAGGGCGCCGTCGCGGTTCAACCCGCGGGTCAACCAGGCAGCGGCACGGGCGAGGGCCAGGGACGTGCTGGCCGCGATGGCGGACACCGGCGCGATCACCCCCGAACAGGCGCAGGTTGCCGCGGGGCAGATTGCTTTCCCGCCCAGCCCGGTGGCACCCGGCTGGTTCGCTGACTGGGTGGCCGAACAGTCGCAGTCGCTGCTGGCGCCGGATGCCGACGCGGTGTTGCGCACGACGTTGGACGGTCGCGACCAGATTGTGGCCGAAAGCCGGCTGGCCGCGCTGCTGGACGGTCCGGGTGTGGCGGCGGACGTTGGTGAGGGCGCGGTGGTGATCCTAGATTCCGCCACCGGTGCCGTGCGCGCCATGGTGGGTGGGCGGAATTTCCACAGCACCCCGTTCAACCGAGCCGTCATGGCTCGGCGGCAGCCCGGTTCGGCGTTCAAACCCTTTGTCTGGCTGACCGCGTTGGAAACCGGCATGACCCCCGACGACACCGTCCTGGACGAGCCGATCCGTATCGGCGGTTGGAGCCCGGCCAATTTCGAACGCCGCTATATGGGCGAGGTCACCCTGGAGGAAGCGCTGGCGCAGTCGCTCAACACCGCCGCGGTGCGCATCCTGATGCGTTCGGGCGGGGCGAAGGCGGTCGCGGCCACAGCCGCGCGGCTGGGCATCGCGGATACGCTGCCGACGGATGCCTCGCTGGCGCTGGGGACCGGCGAGGTCGGGCTGCTGGAACTCACCGCCGCGTATGCGCCGTTCTTCAACGGTGGCAACCGCGTCGTGCCGTTTGGATTGTCCCGGATGGCGCACCAGCCGGAGTGGGTCATCGAGCCCGCGGAGGCTGCGATGATGGCGCGGATGCTGGGTGCCGTGGTCAGTCGCGGCACCGGCCGGGCTGCTGCGGTGCCGGGGCACGTTGTCGCGGGGAAGACCGGCACGACACAGGATTTCAGGGACGCCTGGTTCATCGGTTCCGTGAAAGGCGTCCTGATCGGCGTCTGGCTGGGTAACGACGACAACCAGCCAATGAAGGGCGTCCTGGGCGGCGGGCTGCCGGCGCGATTGTTCCACGACATCGCAACGGGCATCGACTGAACCGGTCGTGTTCGCTGCTCTCTGCTTCGCTACTTGCGTTGAACGGTGACAAACCGCCACTGCATCGCTCCAGTTGCAGCAAAGTATTGGAGGGTCCTATGAGCATGTGGCGTTACGGGATGACGCTTGGGCTGCTGGCCGGGCTGGGAGCGTGTTCGGCCCTGACGAGCAACAACCATCCGATCCCAGGGCCTGGCGCGATGGCGCCGCCGGCGGCGGCGTCCGGCATGGTCAAACAGGCAAAGCTGCACGACGAGGGTTACGACAAGCGGGGCGCGCCGGACGGCGTGTAGGTGTGGCGGCGCGCAACAAAAAACGGCCCGGCGCGCAATAAAGGCCCGTTTCCGGCGCACATTATCTGAGACGGAAGCCGGCGTCCGACGCACAATCGTTGAGACCCAGCGCACGCTCGGTGAGACGGACGCGCAAATAGATGACCGGCGGCGCAGAGATCTCGCCGGAAGACCAATAGGGTCACGATACTGGGATGCCGTCGTCCCGGAATGCCATAAGCAACCCTGTTGAGGCGTCGAAAGTGTCTCATACCGATGCCTCGCTGGGGTTTACCCGAAGAACGCGGTTGGCCTTAATTTGACAGAGTCGAATTACTTGGCACATTTGTTGCCCCGTCACGACGCCGCCTCCCTGCGTTGAGCGCGGAAACGAGACTCGATGGCACCGCGTCTGCGTTCGTGTCGCTGGTTAAT
>JBEKLE010000108.1:0-15853 GCA_050010355.1 Rhodopila sp.
GGGTTCACCAGCAGCTTGCTGATCATGTCCAGACCCTGTCCGGAACCGGTCGTGATCAGGATGTCTTCGATGGGCGCCTCGATGCCACGCTGCCGCCGGCTTTTGTCGGCGACGAACTGACGCAGGCCCGGGTAACCCTGCGGGCCGAGACCGAGGTTGTAGATCGCCAGCTTTGGCCCCTCACGGCGCAACACGGAGGCCGCAGCCTCGATCAAACCCTCGACGGGGATCTGTTCGGGGTCGTTGTTCCCGCCGATGAAGTGGTATTTTGCGAATGGCGCCCAACGCGGTGCCGGAGCGGGCAGCCCTTCGCTGTAGAGTTTGCCGTAGTCGATCGTCGTGGCGCTCATGGTGGCGTTTCCCGGGTTGCCGCTGCGGCGTAGGATAGCAGCAGACCCGGGAAATCGCCTAGCGAGCGGGGTTTACATGGTGCTCTGCATGTCCGCGTCCACGGCGATGGCCTGGCCGCTGATCGTGGCGCCGAACGGGCTCGCCAGATACAGCGCCACGTTGGCGATGTCATGCTGGGTGACGAAGCATTTCAAACTTGTGGTCGCCACCGTCCGCTCGGTCATTTCGTTTTCCGAGATCGATGCGGCGGCAGCCTTGGCCTTGATCACCGCTCGGATTCGCGGCCCATCGACCGGGCCAGGCAGGATCGCATTGACCCTGATGCCGTCGCGGCCAAGCTCGATCGACAGCGACTTGGTGAAGCCGATCACGCCCCATTTCGCCGCCGAATAAGGTGCCCGCAAGGCGAAGCCGAACCGCCCAGCGGCCGACGAAAGATTGACGATCGAACCGCCGCCGTTCGCGCGCAGCGCCGGGATCGCCCGCCGCGACATGTGGAACATCGAGGCGATGTCGATCCGCAGCGTGGCGTCCAGTTCCTCGGGCGTGACGTGCTCGACCAGGGCGGTGGGCCCGGAGATGCCGGCGTTGTTCACCAGCACGTCCAGACCGCCCAGGTGCTTGATGGCGGCGTCGACGAACGCCTCGCATTGCGCCGCATCGCCGGCATCCGCTTTCATGCCGGGGTGCCCGCAGGCCTCCAGCGCGCTTGTGTCGACGTCACTGACGAAGACCTGCGCGCCGCAGAAAGCAAAACTGTCCGCCATGACCTTGCCGATGCCGTTCGCGCCGGCCGAGATAGCCACTTTGTATCCGGTCAGATCGACCGGCAGTGGCGTGCTGGCTCCGGTAACCATGTGTCTATTCCCCTTTCCCACGTCTTGGTTAAGGTGATCGCGCTTTTTGATTGGGGGGGCAAGGGCATGATCACGCCGGAGGGTGCGCGGAACATCTCTTTTGTCGGTCACACGGACCAGGGCGGGCGCGGCGACGGTGTGCAGGTCATGGTCAACCGCGGCCACGCCTATGTCGGGACGCGGGTGAGCCGCGGTGTCATGGTCACCGACGTGCGCGACCCGCGGAACCCAAAGCCGGTGAATTTCGCGCCGATTCACCCGAATTCATGGTGCATGCATTTGCAGACGGCGAACGATTTGCTGCTGTGCATCGAGGAACTCGACCTCAAGGCGCTGTTATCGCAGAAGGACTATTACGGCGGTTCGAACCAGGTTGATTCGGCCCGGTATGGCAAGCGCGGGCAGGATTTTTCCGCCGGCATGCGGGTCTATGATATTTCCGATGCGGCCAATCCGCGATCGATCGGCTTTATGGAGGTCGAGGGGCTGGGCCTGCATCGTATTTGGTGGACGGGTGGCCGTTACGCCTACGCGTCGGCGCTGCTGGACGGGTTTCTGGACCACATTCTGATCAGTATCGACATGGCCGATCCGAGGAAGCCGCGGGAGGCTGGCCGGTGGTGGATCCCCGGCATGAACGCCGCGGCGGGTGAGACGGCCCATTGGACGGGACGCTGGGCGCTGCACCACGCGGTGGTGGCGGACGACATCGCCTACGGGTCGTGGCGGAACGGCGGCCTGACGATCCTGGACGTGAAGGACCCGACGAAGCCGGCCCTGATCGCGCACCGGAACTGGTGCCCGCCTTATGGCGGCGGCACGCACAGCGCTTTGCCGCTGCATGACCGCGGGCTGTTGGTGGTCGCGGATGAAGCGACGCTGAACATCGACCAGGAGCAGTTGAAGCGGACGTGGATTTTCGACATTCGGGAGAAATCAAATCCAATTTCTATTGCGACGATGCCGACCCCTTCGGACCAGGACTATATTAAGATGGGCGGCCAATTTGGGCCGCATAACCTGCATGAGAACCGGCCGGGCTCTTTTCGTTCGTCTACGACGATCTTCGCGACGTGGCAGAGTGCGGGCGTGCGGGTGTTCAACATCGCCGATCCGTATCGGCCTGAGGAAATTGGCTATTTCGTGCCGCCGCAGCCGACCCGGTGGATGGAGCCGTTGCGCGGACGAGCGAAAATCCGGCACACGGCCGATATTTTTGTTGCCGAGGACGGGCTGATGTACGTTACCGATTACGATGCAGGTCTGTATATACTGCAGTGGAACGGTGTATGAGACGCGCATTCGCGATATCGGCGAGCGTGAGTCGTGGGTGGCCGGGCCAAGCCCGGCCATGACACGGGGTGGCAGTCGGCGATGACATGGCGTGGGGATCGGCGATGACACGGGGTGGAGTCGGCCATGACGTAGGGTGGAGTTGGCGATGACACGGGGTGGGAAATGTTGAGGATTGAACAATGAAGATCGGCTTTATCGGACTCGGCATGATGGGCTCGGGCATGGCGTCCAATCTGCAAAAGGCGGGTCATGACCTTGTGGTCCACGATCTCACGCGTCAGGCTGCGTCCAGGCACCTGAATGCCGGTGCCACCTGGGCCGACAGCCCGCGTGCGGTGGCGGAGGTTTCCGACATCGTCTTCACGTCGCTGCCGACCCCGGCGGACGTGCAGCGCGTCGGCACCGGCGAGAACGGCCTCATCGAGGGCTTCCGTCGCGGCGCCGCCTGGTTCGATCTGTCAACGAATGGGGTGGACGTGGTGCGGGCGCTGCACGCGACGTTCGCCGAGAGGGGCATCGACTTCCTTGACGCCCCGGTCAGTGGCGGTCCGAAAGGGGCGAACAGCGGCCGCCTCGCGATCTGGGTCGGCGGCGACAAGATGGTTTTCGACATGCACCGCGACGTGCTGTCCGCGATGGGCGATCAGGCCGTGTATATCGGTCCGATCGGTGCCGGATCGATCGCGAAGCTGGTGCACAATGCATCCTCGGCCGCAGTCAACGTCGTGCTGTCCGAGGTCTTTACGATGGGCATCAAGGCGGGTGTGGAACCGCTGGCGCTGTTCGAGGCCGTGCGGCAGGGCGCGTCCGGCCGCAACCGGATGTTCGATCGCCTGGCGGACCATTTCCTCACCGGCAGCTACGATCCGGCGGACTTCGCGCTGCGCCTGCTGCACAAGGACGTCACACTCGCCTGCCAGTTGGCGCGGGAGGTTCAGGTGCCGATGCGGCTGACCAACATGGCGCTGATGGAACTGACCGAAGCGCTCAACCGCGGCTGGGGCGCGCGGGATTCCCGCGTCGGCTCGTTACTGCAACAGGAACGCGCCGGTATCCCGCCGATCGCTGTGCCACCGGAGAAGATCAAGGCCGTCCTTGAATCCGACGCGAAGTGAGGAACGTTGAAGATGCAACTAGGTGCGCTGGTTCCGTTCAAAGACACCGGGGGCGATCCTTCCGTGGTCCTTGAATTCGCCCAAGGTCTGGAAGCGCTGGGTTACGACTTCCTTGAAGTGCCTGACCACGTTCTGGGCGGCAATCCGGCTACCAATCCGGGTGTCGATGGACGGCAGACCATCGCGGACGACATGTATCACGACCCGTTCGTCGTGCTCAGTTTTCTGGCCGCCGCGACCACCAGACTGACGTTCTCCACCGGCGTGCTGATCGTCGCGCAGCGTCAGACCGTGCTGGTCGCGAAGCAGGCGGCCTGCCTGGACGTGGTGTCCGGCGGGCGCTTTCGCCTGGGGATCGGGGTTGGCTGGAATCCGGTGGAGTTCACAGGACTGAACGAGAACTTTCATAACCGCGGGCGCCGGTCCGAGGAGCAAGCGCAGGTGATGAAGGCGCTGTGGGCGGAGCCGTGTGTGACATTCAAGGGTCGCTACCACACCATCGACGATGCGGGCATCAACCCGCGTCCCGCCTCCGGACGGGTTCCGCTTTGGTATGGCGGACATCACGAACACACGCTGCCGCGCATCGCCAAATGGGGCGACGGCTGGATGCCGAACGCGTATCCGCCCGACCAGTCCGCGCTGGATATATTTGCTGAACTGCGGCGTCTGACCGAGCAGGCGGGGCGCGATCCGGGTGAAGTCGGGATCGAGGCCTGGACATCGTGCGGCGAAGGCAGTGAAGCCGACTGGCGCCGGGAAGCGGCATTCTGGAAGCAGGCGGGGGCCAGCCATATCTGCCTGACCACGACGTTCGAACGACGGCACCATCATCGCATCGCCGGCAAAACGGTCGGCGACCATCTGGCGGCCATGAAGCGCTACCGTGACGCCGTCGGCGACGTTCTTTAGGGGAACTGATTATGCAAATAGGCGCAACAATCCCGGTCGCCGATATCGGCACCGGCGCCGCGGAGATCCGCGACTACGCCCAGACCGTCGAAGGCCTGGGCTTCGATTATCTGCAAGCGCCTGACCACGTGCTGGGCGCCAATCCCGCAACGGTCGCGGGCAAGGGCAGAGTGGGGACCAACGAGAATCCGTATCACGATCCGTTCGTGCTGTTCGGTTTCCTGGCGGGCTGCACGCAGAAGCTGGGCTTTGCACCCGGTGTGCTGATCCTCGCACAACGCCAGGCCGCCCTGGTTGCAAAGCAGGCCGCCTGTCTGGACGTGCTGTCGAAGGGGCGCCTGCGCCTGGGCGTTGGCGTCGGCTGGAACCGAGTTGAATTCACCGGCCTGAACGAGGTTTTCTCAAACCGCGGCCGACGGTCGGAGGAACAGGTCCAGGTCATGCAGGCGCTGTGGTCGCAGCCATACGTCACGTTCAAGGGACGCTACCACACGATCGACGACGCTGGAATCAATCCGCGCCCCGCGTCCGGCCACATTCCTGTCTGGTTCGGCGGCCACGCGGAAGCGACCTTGCAACGGACCGCCAAGTACGGCGACGGCTGGATGCCGCTGGCTTACCCCGCGGACGAAACGGCGCTCGCGGTGTTCGACAAGCTTCGCGGCCTGATCAAAGCCGAGGGTCGCGATCCCGCCAGTGTGGGTCTGGAAGTCTGGCTGTCTCTGGGTTCGGCGGACGAGAGCGCCTGGCACCGCGAGTTTGCGTTCTGGAAGAAGGCCGGCGTTACGCATGTGACCGCGCACACGACCTTTGCCATGAACCACCATAAGCGGATCATGGGGCACACCGCGGTGGACCACCTCGCGGCGATCACGCGGTTCAAGCAGGTGGTGACAGATCTACTGTAGCGTCGCGAAAATCTCGCCAAGCCGGCGGATGGAGCCGAGAACTCTCTCTTGCTCCAGGCCCGGCCATTGGGTGCGCATGATGAAGTGGCCAACGCCGAGCAGTTCAGTATAGCGCAGTATTTCGTCCTTGACCGATGCCTTGTCGCCGATGATGAAACGATCGCGGGCGAAGTCGTCGAAGCTGGTGCCCTCCAGCGGGCTGGTCATGCCCCATGCCGCATAAGCGGCGTATTTGTATTCCAGTGCCGCCTTGCATTCTGTGTAGGCAGAGGCTTGGCTGCTGCCGACGTAGCACTCCCGCGCGATCGGAAATTCCAGGGGTGTGCGGCCGTATTCCTTCAGCGCGGCACGATAGGTGTGCATCTGCGGTGTGATTTCCTGGATCGACGAGGCGTTCGCGATCAGCCACGCGTCGCCAATCCGGGCGGCTCGGCGCACCGCGGAGCCGACCAGTCCGGCGACGTAGATCGGAGGGCCGCCGGCCCGTACCGGTTTCAGGCTGATCCCGGCGTCCCGGACGGTGAAGAATTTGCCTTCATGCGTGATCTTCCCGTCGGCCCACAATTTGCGCATCAGCGTCACGCTTTCCGAAAAGCGTTCGGCTCGTTCAGCGAGCGGAATACCGAACGCGGTGAATTCCGGTTCGCGGTAGCCGAGGCCGGCGCCGAGCACATAGTTGCCGCCGGTCAGGACGTCGAGCGTGGCGGCTTCCTCGGCGACGTGAATGGGATTGAGCAGCGGAAGGATCAGAATATTCGGGCCGATGACCATGCCCTTTGCCTCGGCCGCCAGAAACGCCATCGCCGGCATGATCTGAAGCATCTGCATCGGCTCGGTCAGCCAGTGGTGCGGGAACCAGAGCGATCCGAACCCGGCGTCGCGCGCCACGCGAACCTGCTCCACCAGGGCCGGGATCTGCGCCGGCACGTTAACCTCTTCCGGATACTGCGTGTTGATGAACAGTCCGACCTTCATGGCGGTGACCTCCGAGCGGTGCCAGATGGTAGAGGATCATCGGGCGGGACGGAAACGCCTCGGTCCGTTATGCCGACGGCAGCGGGCTTGAACGCGGCTCAGGGCGCGCCACATCGCTGTCATGAATCAGCGTCAGCCACCCGAACTGGATATGACGATTGACGGTGAGTTTGTCTCGCCGCCGAAGGTGCCGATTTCCAGCCGCATTTTGATGTGGGCGATCGTTACGGCCGTCATGGCAGGAGCGATTTGCCTGGCAGCGTTCGCGCTATGGATTGCGCTGATTATATTGCCGGTCGCGTTTGGCGCCGCCGTTGTGGCCTGGGCGGTTCTCCGTTACCGGGTTTGGAGCGCACAGCGGCCGGTCGGCGGCCAGGACGTCTGGCGGCCGTAGCGCTCGCTGTCTCATAACCGGCCAACCTTGGGATAGACCCTCATCGACCCGGATGTTTTCTGCACGCGTTTGCCGTGCATGCCTTTGAGGCGCGGCAAAGGCGTGGATGCCGACCCGTGTCGGCGTGACGGGGAATTATCCGGATTAGCGCGCCATCTCGTTTGCAAGCAGGGTGTACGACCGCCGCCGAGCCTGCTTGTCGTGCAGGGTTGTGAGGATGGCGATTTCGTTGACTCCGTGCTCGGTTGCCAGCGCCTGAAGTCTGGCGACGACGACATCGGGTGTTCCATATAGCGCCCGGGACCGCATCCGCTCGATGCGGGCGGTTTCCGCCTCCAAATAAGTGTGCGACGCGGCCTCTTCGGGGGACGCCAGTGCTGTGTAGATGCCGCGGTCGCGGTTCAATCGCCAGATCTCGCGCGACCGGAACAGATAGTCAGCTTCCTGCTGGGTCTCGGCCGCCATTGCCCACACACAGAGCGCTGCGTGTGGGGACGGATGCAACGCGCTGGGACGGTAGCCCTCGCGATAGATTGCCAAGGCCTGGTCGGCGTCGCGTCCGTCGGTGATGAAATGGGCGAAGCAGAACGGCAGGCCGAAATAGGCCGCGACCTGGGGGCCGTAGTCGGAACTGCCGAGAATCCAGACCTCCGGCATTGTCGGTCCGGCCGGCTGGGCGCGGATATCGCGGAAAGGATGGCCCTCGATCAGCTTTTCGCCGGACAGCCAGGCCAGAAGATCGCGCACATCGGCGGGGAACTGGTCTGCCGCGGTCTCGGCGCGGGGGTTCAGCGCATAAGCGGTACGGCCATCCGAACCGGGCGCGCGGCCGAGGCCCAGATCGATCCGGCCGGGGGCGATGGCATCCAGCACGCGGAACTGTTCCGCGACTTTGAGCGCGGAATAATGCGGCAGCATCACGCCGGCCGATCCGACGCGGATGCGATGGGTGGTGGCTGCGATGGCCGCGATCAGGATTTCGGGCGCGGTTCCCGCCTGGCTGTCGGAGTTGTGGTGTTCGGCGCACCAGTATCGTGCGTAGCCCAGTGCCTCGCAATGCTGCGCGAGGGCGATGCTTTCGCGGATCGACTCGGCGGGTGAGCGGCCGGACACGATGGTCGATTGATCCAGAACCGAAAGCCGCACCATGTGCCGAACTCCGCCACTCGTCAGAAAATGTTCTGCCCGAACATCCTGTCCAGTACCGCGTAGAGCAGACCGCCAATCAGGAATCCCACTATGGTTCCGTTCATACGGATATATTGCAAGTCCTTGCCCACCCGAAGCTCCAGGCGATCCACCACCGTCGCGGTGTCCCAGTTCGCCACCACGTGGCCGATGAACTCGGCGATGCGGATTTGAGCGGTCGGCAGCAGCGACCGGACAATGGCTTCGGCCGCGGTCTGCACCCGCAAGCGCGCCGTTGGATCGGTTTCCAGTATGGCGCCAAGGTTGCCGAGAGCCCCCTCGATGTAGGTTGCCACGCGTCCGTTGGGTCTGGCGATGTCCGCTTCCAGGCCGATGCGCAGGCGCGCCCAGATGTCCCACATCCATGCCTGGATCGTCTCATGTGCGACCATCCGGCGTATCGTGGCGCCGATTTCCGCGGCCCGCGCCGGCTCGGTTTCCATGCGGTTGATCTCGTGGCGTATCCATTCATCGAAAGCGGCGCGCAGTTCGGACCCGTCCGGGCTCATTTTGTCGAGTTCGGCGTTGATGAGGGCGAGCACACGGCGGGCGATGGACGCACCCATCGCCCAGCCGACCAGCCGGCCGCCCTGTTCGCGCACACGTTCCTCGATGGCTGCGCGCAAAACGTCTTCGCGGTTGGCCATTGTGGCCTTCAATTGGCCCAGGATGAAACCGAACACCTCCTGGTGGCGGCCACCGTCGACCAGACCGTGCAGCGCTCGGGCGATGACGTGGCCTGCCGCCGGGCCGCCGACGATCCGGGGAACCACGCGCGCCAGGACCCGCCGGGCCCGCCCGTCCTCCACCGTCGCGAGCAGTTTGGGCAGCGTGCCGGCCAGGGCGACGGCGGCTGGGTGGGCCGCCGCGGGATCGGCCAGGAAGCGATGTAAGATGCCCGGCAGGTCGAGTTTGGCGAGAACGTTGGAGACCTCGGTGCTGGTGAAGACTTGCCTCGCCACGAAGCGGCCGAGCGCCTGGCCGAGACGGTCGCGCTGGTTGGGAATGATGGCGGTGTGGGGGATTGGTATGCCCAGAGGGTGGCGAAACAGGGCTGTTACGGCGAACCAATCCGCGATGCCGCCGATGAAACCGGCTTTGGCGGCGGCTTGCAAAAGGCCGCCCCACCATCCGGGGGCGACGTAATAGCTCGCGATAGTCAGGGCGGCCATCAGGACCAGCAAGCCGGTCGCGTAAAAGCGGAACTGCTGGAGGGCGCGCCGGGCGAGGATATCGGGATCAGGTTCTCTCATCGCGTCTTTGTTTAGGCGCCAGCCTCCCTTCCGTCCAACCCCGTGCAATGTTATACTGTAACCATGGTAGACCCACTGTCCCCGACCGCCGGCGCGGCGTCACGGCTTTTTCTGGCGTTGGCGGTGCTGGGCGTGATGTGGGTAACGGTGGTCTGGGCGCTGTGATCACATTCGATAACGTCGAATTGCGGCACGGCGAGCGGATTGTGCTGCGAGGGCTTTTCGGCGCGATCGAGACCGGCAGCCTGACGGCGCTGATCGGCGCGAACGGATCCGGCAAAACCACGCTGCTGCGGGCGATTGCCGGTCTGCATCCTGTGGCGAGCGGCCGGATCGAACGGCATGGCGTAACGCAGGCCGATATCGCTTTGTTGGCGCAGGGCAGTCATCTGGACCGTTCGTTTCCGATCACGTGCCGCGATGTGGTGGCGCTCGCGGCAACGCGGCTGGGGCCGTTCCGTTCGGTCGGGCGGGAGCGGTTGGCGGCGACGAATGCGGCCCTCGATCGCGTCGGTCTGGAAGAGATGGCGTCGCGGCCGATCCAGGCACTGTCCGCGGGGCAGTTTCAGCGCGTGCTGTTTGCCCGCACGATCGTTCAGGACGCGCGGTTGATCCTGCTCGACGAACCGTTCACCGCGGTCGATGCCGCCACAACCCGTTTGCTGATGTCGGTCATTCATGAATGGCACGCGCAAGGGCGGACGGTGATCGCGGTGCTACACGACATGGATCTGGTGCGCCGACATTTTCCCCATACCCTGCTGCTGACCGGCCAGGCCGTGGTTTGGGATGCGTTGCCGGGGCTCCAGGCGGCCTGATGCTCGATTTCCTGCTGGAGCCGTTCGCGCTGGGCTTCATGCGCCGCGCCCTGGCGGGGTGCCTGGCGTTGTCTCTGGCCGCACCGCCATTGGGTGTTTTCCTGGTGCTTCGCCGCATGAGCCTGATGAGCGACGTGCTGCAACACGGTGTCCTGCCGGGGATCGCGGTGGGGGCGATGTTCGCTGGGCTTTCGGTCTGGGCAATGGGTTTCGGCGGCGTTGTGGCCGGGTTGGTGGTCGCGGTGCTGGCCGGCTGGCTGGCGCGTCGGACCGGCGGGCGTGAGGACAGCCAGCTTGCCGGCATGTACCTGCTCGCACTTGCAGCGGGTGTCGCCCTGGTTTCGGCGCAGCACAGCATCGACCTGACGCATCTGCTGTTCGGCAACGTGCTGGCGGTGGATGACGGCGCACTGCTGGGGATGGCCGGCGTGGCGACCGTGACCCTGCCTGCGCTGGCGCTGATCTGGCGGCCGCTGGTGCTGGAGAGCCTCGACCCAGGGTTCATGGCCGCGACGGCGGGCAAGGGAGGGTTGTGGCACCTGATCTTCCTGATGCTGGTGGTGCTGTGTGTGGTCTCCGGCTTCGTCGCACTCGGTACGCTGATGTCGGTTGGACTGATGATGTTGCCGGCGATCGCGGCACGCCATTGGTCCGATTCGCTGGCCGGTCAGGTCCGGGTTGCGGTTCTGCTGGCCTGTTTGTCCTCGGTTGGGGGGCTCATCCTGTCATACAACCTGGACATCCCGGCCGGCCCATCGATCGTGCTGACGGCTGGGGGATTTTGGCTGCTCAGCCTGGTCACTGGCCCGCGGGCCAGCCTGTGGCGGCAGGCGATACCGAACGCATAGGCTGGCTTCAGCGGCGCAGGGCGTATCCGCTCTAATCTTGCCATTTTGTGGCGACACAAGCTGGCCTCACGGTAAGGAGAGGCCATGAACTGGGTCGGTCGAAGAGTTTTCGTGACGGGTGGGGCGGGCTTCCTCGGGTCCAATCTGTGTCACGCGCTGGCAGAGCGGGGTGCTCGAGTGACCGCGCTGGACGGCTTCCTCTTTGGTGGCGGCGCCAATCCGCGCAATCTAGACGGCGCGGACGTCGAACTGGTCCGGGGTGACATCCGCGAGATCGACCTGCGGCCGATGTGCGAGGGCGCCTCGGTGATCTTCAACCTCGCGGCGCAGACCAGCCATATGGGCGGGCAGGCCGATCCGCTTGCGGACATCGACATCAACGCGGTGGCCCAGGTTCGCCTGATCCAGGCCGCGCGGGAGGCCGCGCCGGACGCGGTTGTGGTGCATGCCTCGACCCGCCAGTTCTATGGCCGGGTCGAAAAACTGCCAGTGGATGAGCGACAGCCGGTCGCCCCGCCTGACGCCAACGGTGTCTCCAAATTCGCCGGAGAGCAGTACTGGATGCTGGAACATCGCGTCCGCAACCGGCCGGTGGTGTCGCTGCGTCTGACCAACTGCTATGGTCCCCGGGTTCGCATCCGCGACGCAAGGCAGACGTTCCTGGGGATCTGGATCAGGTGCGTCCTGGAACAGCGGCCGTTCGAGGTCTGGGGCGGTGCGCAGCTTCGCGACCTGACTTATGTCGATGACGCGACGAATGCGTTCCTGCTGGCGGCGGACCAACCGGCGTGCCACGGCGGCATCTTCAACATTGGCGGCTCGCCGCCGGCGTCGTTGCACGAACTGGCCGAGATCGTGGTTCGTCTGTCCGGCGGGACCGGGAAATACACGACGCGGGACTTTCCGGCCGATCGGGCGCGTATCGACATCGGCAGTTACCACGCCGATGACAGCGCTTTCCGCGCGGCCTCCGGCTGGGCGCCGAAGACTGCGCTGGAAGAGGGGATCAGGCGCACTCTGGAATGGTACAGGACGCGCCTTGGGGACTACCTGTGAACATGATCCCACAGGCGAACCCAGGCGCGGGGTACCGCGCACTGAAATCCGAGATCGATGCGGCCGTGGCGCGGGCTTTGTCCTCCGGCTGGTATATTCTCGGCAACGAAGTACGGGCCTTCGAAGCGGAATTCGCGGCCTGGCTTGGCGTTCCGGCCGTAATCGGCTGCGGCAACGGCACGGATGCGATCGCACTGGCGCTGCGGGGGCTGGGCATCGGAGCGGGGGCTACCGTTGTCACCGTCTCCCATACCGCCGTGGCGACGGTGGCGGCGATCGAAATGACCGGCGCGACACCGTTGCTTATCGACATCGATCCAGTTCATTACACGATGGACCCGGTGGCGCTGCGTGGCGTGCTGGAAAGTCCCCCGGCTGGCCTGCCGCCGATTCGCGCTGTTGTCCCGGTGCATTTGTATGGGCAGCCAGCCGATCTCGACCGGATCGTTCCGCTGTGCCGCGAGCACCGGGTCGCGCTGATCGAGGACTGCGCCCAGGCGCACGGAGCCCGCCTGCACGGGCAGCGCGTCGGGACATTCGGCGATGCGGCAACGTTCAGTTTCTACCCCACAAAGAACCTGGGCGCGCTGGGGGACGGCGGTGCGGTTGCTGTGTCGGATCCGCTGCTGGGCGAACGAATCGCGGCGCTGCGGCAATATGGCTGGCGGAAGCACTATGTCAGCGACGAGGTCGGGGTGAACAGCCGGCTGGACGAGGTCCAGGCTGCGATCCTGCGGGTCAAGCTGGCTCACCTCGATGGTCACAATGCCCGGCGTGCGCGCGTAGCGGGCCTCTACGCGGCTGCGTTGGCGGACGGGCCACTTGAGCCGCCGCTGCAGCGCGAGGGTGCCGCCCATGTTTTCCACCTTTACGTGATCCGATCGAAAGACCGTGGCCAGGTCCAGGCGATCCTGCGGGAGGCCGGCGTTGGCACTGGGATCCACTATCCTGTTCCGGTCCATCTCCAGCCCGCCTATGCCGGACGGATCGCCATCGGCGGCGCCGGTTGCCTGGAGACGGAAATCGCCGCGCGGGAAGTTGTCAGCCTGCCGCTCTATCCGGAACTGACGGATACCGAGATTGAAACGGTTTGCACCGCCCTGAAGACCTTATCCCAGCCGGCCGAAAAATCGACTTTTCAATCGACGGTCGGCCGGCTGGCATCTCACTGATTTTGCACCAGTCAGCGAATCGCCGACTGGTATTACTTCGGTATCACTGACCGGTTGCCGCCGGGCGAGCCCGGAGGCGGGATGACGGGGGTCGTCGCACCGGAGTTGGGCGGCGGGTTGACGGTCATGCCAGGATCGACATTCGGCGGGGTGATCGTGCCCTTCTGTTGAGCCAGCCGGTGGCTCAGGTTCCCGTCTGACGGTGCTATTCGTTCCGGCGGTGGAGACGAGGCGCTCGGCGGCGCGATCGGCACGGTCGGATTGGTCGGCGAGGTTGGCTGCGGATTCTGTGCCAGTGCCGGCACGGCAGCCAGGATCAGTGTGGTCATCGAAAGCGTTCGCAGCATGAACCGGTATACTCCTTGGCCGTGGCTGCCCCGAAAACGTCGTGCCCGCTGTCCAGGCGCGCACGACGACAGCACAGGGACTTTGCCGTCGTTGTGGCGCTAACGCATGAAGGGGATGGCGCGTTGCAGCCCACCGGATGGCCTTCCTGAGCCGGGGCCGGATGTTTGTTGCGATGCAGCGAGAAAAACGTTGACGCGCGCCGGTTGCTCGCCTACACGCCTTAGCGGGTCACGTCCCCCCAACGGGACGCTTTTCTTCTGTAAGGGAGAACCGCAATGGCGAGTGCCGCGACACCGGACTTACGTCCGTCCAATCCCAATTTTTCTTCTGGTCCCTGTGCCAAACGGCCGGGTTTTACGCTGGACGTGCTGGCAGGTGCGTGTCTGGGCCGCAGTCATCGTGCCGCGGAACCGAAGGCACGCCTCGCCGAGGTTATTACCTTGTCCCGAACCATTCTGGGCATGCCGTCGGACTGGCGGCTGGGGATCGTTCCAGGTTCCGACACCGGCGCGGTCGAGATGGCGCTGTGGTCGATGTTAGGCGCCCGTGGCGTCGATATCGTGACGTTCGAGAGCTTTGGCGAAGGCTGGGCGACCGATATCGTCAAGCACCTGAAGCTTCCCGATGCGCGCGTGCTGTCGGCGCCGTATGGCAAACTGCCTGATCTGGCATTGGTCGATCCGGCAAAGGACGTCGTGTTTCCGTGGAACGGAACGACATCCGGCGTGCGTGTTCCGAATGCGGACTGGATTGCTGCCGACCGGCAGGGCCTGGCAATCTGTGATGCCACCTCGGCCGCATTCGCCATGGCTCTGCCGTGGGACAAGCTGGATGTGGTGACCTGGTCCTGGCAGAAAGTGCTGGGAGGGGAGGCTGCCCACGGCATGCTGGCGCTGTCGCCGCGTGCGGTCGAACGTCTGGAAACCTACATGCCGGCCTGGCCGTTGCCGAAAGTGTTTCGCTTGACTTCGAAGGGCAAGATCGCCGAAGGCGTGTTTAAGGGCGAAACGATCAACACACCGTCGATGCTGTGTGTCGAGGACGCGCTCGATGGTCTCCGTTGGGCCGAACGAATCGGTGGGTTGCCGTCGCTGCTCGCGCGGTCGGAGGCAAACCTGGCGGCGGTGGCTGGCTGGGTCGGGCGCAGCGACTGGGCTGCTTTCCTGGCCGAGGATCCTGCGACGCGCTCCTGCACATCGATCTGCCTGAAGATCGTGGCACCTTGGTTCACCGCGCTGCCAGCCGATGGTCAGGCGAAAGCGGCGAAGCAGTTGGCCTCGCTGCTGGAAAAGCAGGGGGTGGCCTATGACATCGGTGCCTACCGCGACGCGCCGCCGGGTCTTCGCATCTGGGCCGGCGCGACGGTGGAAACCACCGACATCGAAGCGCTGCTTCCGTGGCTCGACTGGGCTGCCGCGCAGGTCGCCGCCGCATTCGTTCCCGCACAATAGTTGATATCTAAGTAACGATCAGGACACCCAATGCCCAAGGTATTGATCAGCGACAAACTGTCGCCGGCTGCTGTCGAGATTTTTCGCAATCGTGGTATCGACGTCGATCTGAAGCCCGGGCTGTCGCCGGCGGATCTGCGCGCCATCATCGGCGAGTATGACGGCCTGGCCATCCGTTCGGCGACCAAGGTTACCCGCGAACTTCTGGATGCCGCGACGCGGCTGAAAGTTGTTGGCCGCGCGGGCATCGGCGTCGACAACGTTGATATCCGTTCGGCTACGTCGCGCGGCGTGGTGGTGATGAATACGCCGCACGGCAACACGATCACCACGGCCGAACATGCCATCGCCATGATGTTCGCCCTGGCGCGGCAACTTCCCGAAGCGTCTGCCTCGACAAAGGCCGGCAAGTGGGAAAAGAACCGCTTTATGGGCGTCGAACTCACCGCCAAGACGTTGGGTTTGATCGGCTGCGGCAACATTGGTTCGATCGTTGCCGATCGCGCGGTTGGGCTGAAAATGCATGTCCTGGCCTACGATCCTTATCTTTCTGAGAAGAAGGCGCTGGAGCTGGGAGTCGAAAAAACCGAGCTTGAGACGCTGCTGGCGCGGGCGGATTTCATCACGATTCACACGCCGCTGACCGACGCGACCCGGAACATTCTGTCGCGCGAGACATTGGAGAAAACGAAAAAGGGCGTCTACATCATCAACTGCGCTCGCGGCGGTCTGGTGGATGAGACCGCGCTGGCTGAGGGCATCAAGTCGGGCCACATCGCAGGCGCCGCCCTTGATGTGTTCGAAACCGAGCCGGCGACGGAGTCGCCGTTGTTCGGGTTGGAGAGCGTGGTCTGCACGCCGCATTTGGGTGCGGCCACCGCGGAGGCGCAGGAAAACGTGGCCCTTCAGGT
>JBEKLE010000109.1:0-19432 GCA_050010355.1 Rhodopila sp.
CCCGGCGTGATGACCACCGGCGGCTTGCAGACCCTGGTGCGCAGCCAGCGCGTCTCCCCCGGCCAGCGCGTGCTGATCGCCGGCAACGGGCCGCTGAACCTGCAACTCAGCTGCGAACTTCTGGCCAGCGGCCTAAGGCCGGTGGCGGTGCTGGAGGCCGCCCTTCGGCCTGGCCTGGCGGCGTGGCGGGACTTGGCGCGCATGGCGTTGTCAGCCCCGGACCTGGTGCGCGACGGCTGGCGCATGCTGCGGCGGCTGAATCAGGCCAACGTCCCCGTGCTGTGGGGCACCACCGTCGATCGCCTGGAGGGCGACGACCGCGTCCGCACCGCCACCGCCGGCGCAAACCGTTTCGACGTCGATGTGGTCGCCCTCAACATGGGGTTCCAGCCCGAGGTCAACCTCGCCCGTGCCCTCGGCGTGCCGCACCGCCTCGTCGATCGCGGCGCCGGTTCCCTCACGACTGAGTCCGACCCCGAGGGCCGAACCCCAGTCGCCGGCGTGTTCTCAGTCGGCGATGGCGCCGCGCTGGCCGGAGCCCGCGTCGCCCAGGCGCGCGGACGTCTGGCAGGTCTGGCCGCGGCAAGGGAAATCGGCTTCAACGCGCCGGCGGATGCCGCTGCCCACACCGCCCTGAAGCGGGCCGAGACATTCCAGGCCGCGCTGTGGCGGCTGTTCGCGGCACCGCCAATCGCCATTGAAGATGCAACGATCGTCTGCCGCTGCGAGGAAGTCACCGCCGCCCGCTTGCGACACGAACTCGCGTCCGGCCTGACATCGCTCCCAGCGCTGAAAAAAGCCACACGCGCCGGGATGGGCCGCTGCCAAGGCCGTTTCTGTGCCGCTACGATCAGCCGGATGTGCCCTGGCCCACCTGAGCCGGAGGGCTTCGCCGCACCCCGCGCCCCACTGCGTCCCGTGCCCGCTGCACCCCTGATGCGCGAGGCACCGGAGTTCAGCGCACCTCTCCTGGCAAATCCCGCCCCGCCCGGCCGCCTGCACGCATTGCCTCCCCTGCCGGTCGAGGCGCGACACGCCGGCGTGGTGGTGATCGGCGGCGGCGTGGCTGGACTGTCAACGGCCTTGTTCCTGGCGAAAGGCGGCGCCGACGTGCTCCTGATCGACCGCGACGAGGTCGCCATGGCCGCCAGCACCGCCAATGCCGGCAGCCTGCATGTCCAGTTGCTGTCCTACGACTTCAATGATGACACGCCTCCAGACGGCGGACCGGCGGCCCACACCCTCCCGCTCGGACCGCGCAGCATCGCCCTGTGGAAAGAGATCGCCGCCGCCGGTGAAGATCTCGGCATCCGCACCGAGGGCGGCCTGATGCTCGCCGAGGACCCCGCGGCCCTTGCCTGGCTGCACCGCAAATCGGCCATGGAACGCCACTGGGGCATAGAGAGCCACGTACTGGGAAGTAACGAACTCCGTGACCTCGCCCCTGCCCTGTCCGACCGCATGATCGGTGCCGGTTTCGTCCCGGCCGAGGGCTATGGCGACCCGTTGCGCGGCATGATGGCTCTCCTGCATCACGCCCAGGCCCAAGGCGCCCGGGTCCTGCGCGGGGCCGAGGTGCAGAGCATCACACGCACCCAAGCCGGCTGGACCGTGACCACCAGCAAAGGCCCGGTGACCGCAGGCCGTATCGTCAACGCGACCGGCCCCTGGGCCGCCGGAATCGGCCGCATGGTCGGGCTGGATCTGCCCGTGACGGGCACCGTCCAACAGGTGATCGTGACCGAACCCGCCCCCGCCCTGACGCGCCATCTGGTGGCGATGGCCAACCGCCACCTGTCGCTGAAGCAGCAGGCTGGCGGCGGGTTCCTGATCGGCGGCGGCTGGTTCGGCGGCTTCGACGCCGCTACCGGACGCACGACCAATCTGCGCCGCAGCATCGAGGGCAATCTCTGGCTCTGCGAGCGAGCCCTGCCCGCGGTGAAGGCGCTGTCAATCGTGCGCGCCTGGACCGGGATCAACCCGGTGATTGATCGTGCACCTCTTCTTGGGGAGGTACCCGGCCTGCCCGGCTTCTACAACACGGTCACCGCAAACGGCTACACGCTCGGACCAGTCGTGGGACAGATCACGGCCGAAGCGATCCTGCATGATGAAAAAATCGACCCGCGCTATAGGATTGAGCGGTTCAACTAAAGCCGCGACTGTCCGGCTGATACACCCTGCGGCTAATACAACCTCCAGCTAATACAGTGACTCCCCAGCGACAGCGACCCTCCTGCGGCTCTGTCCCGTCATACCGACGAAGGTCGGTATCCACGCCTTTCCTGAGAGAATTCAAAGGGCTGCGCGCGCAATACCGATGGAAGGCCAGCTCCGATGGCCGATCCCACTGACAGTCAGTAGAATACCGCCCCACGCATGACTGGCAACAAGACGATTCATCTGTCGGCGAAACGTGTCATCCACCCCCAATCCGCACCCGGTCCCCGCATGCCCCGTCCATCGCGTGCCGCAGAGCGGACAGCAGCGCAACGATCGACGGCGCAGCCCGCGGCGGCCGCCCCGCCGCCCCCCGTTCCGGAGTCTGATAAAACCAGCGCACCGGCCGCAAATCGGGATCCGCACGGGTGACCGTGAACGCACCCCTCGGCGTCTCGATCGCAACGTCGCTCTCGTGCACAACGACCTTACCCGACACCTCCCAGAGCTTCAGGCAATCCAGCAGCAACGAACGAAGCTCCGCGTCCGTCATCGGCCTACAGGCGAGGCGCTGTAATCATCTCGTCCGCCACCTTGCGATGCTGCCACGTCCCGTCGTTCAGGCTGCCTTTGAAAACCCCGTTCTCCACCACGACCTTACCCCGCAGCACAGTCAGGCACGGCCACGCGTCCATCTTGCGACCCTCCCACGGCGTATAGTCCGCCTCGTGCAGGTCCTCCGCCCGGATCACCCGCTGATCCGCCGGGTCAAGAACACAAATATCCGCATCCGACCCCGCCGCCAGCGCCCCTTTCCGAGGATACAGCCCCATGATCTTTGCCGCGTTGGTGGAAACCAGATCGACATAGCGCCGTAACGAATACCCGCGCTTGCCCACCATCTAGTGCAACAAATCTCGTCCGTCGCCACACAGTTGATCGAGCCGTCCAGCGTCCCCTGCCAAAGCGCCGCATGATCCTCCGCCCCCTTCAGCGAAGGATAAGTATGATAGATCTGCCCGTTGGGCCGCTTATACTCCTCGCTGGTATAAAGCATGTATTGATGCAAGGACTCGCCGTAGATCGGCACGCCCCGCCGCCGGGCCTCCTGGATCGCCGAGACACCGGTCGCAGCCGAAACGTGCATCATGTACAGCGCCGTGCCGGGCACCTTCTCCGCCAGCCGGATCACCCGCCGGAACGATACATCTTCCGACAGCGTGTTATGCACCTCGGCCATGTTCTCAAACCCGGCGCGCCCCTCGCGGATCAACTTGCCATACATATGCATGACAATGTCGTTGTCCTCCGAGTGAATCACCCCGAGCCCCTTGTTTGCCGCGAGAACCTGGAAAATCTCCCAGATGTCCCCGAAATCCACCATCCGTCCCTTGCGGCTCGGTGTAATATCAGTAGTGAAAATCTTCACCGTTGCAAAACCCGCCTGAATCGCCTCGCCCACCTGGTCCGGCAGTTCAACCGGTAAAGCGCCCTCAACCATCAGATGCTGCGCGTAATCGCAGGCGCAATGACCTTTCCAGTCCAGCTCCCGCTTCTCGATCGCATCCTGAACATTCTTGCCCTGTGAGGCGCGGGTGAAGTCGATCATCGTGGTCGTGCCGCCATGCACCGCCGCCTTGCTCACAACGTCAGGCGGAGCGGTCTCGGTCGCCGTCCCGTCCGGGCCGGGCAGATGCCATTTGCAGTGCACATGCGGATCGATGCCGCCTGGCATCACGATCTTCCCCGTCGCATCAATGACCCGCGTTCCCTCCGGCAGCGCCATACTGCCCGGCGCCGCGATCGCCACGATCGTTCCGCCCGCGATCAGGATGTCATGCGCCCCAGCGCCCTGAGGCGTCACCACGGTATCGCCGCGGATCACCAGATCGATCATGTCGTTTCCCCTTCCTCGAACCGCCGACATCGTCGCTCCGACAGGCGCGGTCGGCAAGTCACGTGCCGGGGGCGCGATGTCGGGTCAGTTCATGACCGTCAAGCGGACTCGCGTGAAGCCACCTATCAGGCACCCCGCCGACGATTACACCATTGCAACGGAACCACAGACACACACAATGCCAACGAAGCTCAACCCCCGCCCCGCCGCTCCGTCACCATCCGAACCAACTCCCGCCGCACCTCCCCCGCATCCCGAACCGGCGCCGACCAGGCCACCCGCACCACAACCTCCCTAAGTGCCAGATCAAACCCGTCCACATCAACCGCCACCATCCGCCAATCCCCCGTCGACCCGGCAATCACCGCCAGCGCATCCGCATGATCCTGGTTGCAGTGCGCCAAGATCCCCGCCTCCGCCGCCAGCAAAGACGCCACCGCATCCGCCGACGGCACCAGATCCGCCCCCTTCAGCCGCACCGCCCGCGCGAACCCGCCCACCAGCAGCCCCGCCGCCGGCACAAACCGCCACGTCGCGAAATCCCCGAAATCCGCATACAGCGCCGCATAAGGATGCACCGCCAGATACCGAGCCTTCAGCCCCGCATCAGCCACCACCTCCGCCAACCCGGTCACCGTCACCCGAGGCGTCGTCTGCGGATTAGCCGAAACCGCCACCCCACTGACCATGACCGAGCACCGCGCATCGGCAGCCAGATGCCGTGTATGCTCCGACAACCGCGACAGCAGCATCAGCAACGACCCATCCGGCATGCAGGCCGGCGTCACCAGGGACGCAAACGGCTGACCCTTCGCACTCGTCGCGAGACACCCGCTCCGCGCCGCCCGCAGCAAGCACCGCGCTTCCCAGGCCGGCGCCGGCCCTTGGGCAGCAGAATTTTCACCGTCAGCATCAGATGCCATATTTCGTTCACCCCTCGTCCGCAATCCGCCACAATCATCTGCCATATGGTGCTATGACGGCGAACGGACCATCAAGGAACACAAGATGAAGCAGACCATCGCTTTGGTCGATGACGACCGCAACATCCTAACCAGCGTCTCCATGACGCTGGAGCAGGAAGGGTTCACCGTCCGCACCTACACCGATGGCGAAAGCGCCCTCCAGGGCCTCAGCGCCCGCCCAGTCGACCTCGCCGTGCTCGACATCAAGATGCCGCGCATGGACGGGATGGAACTGCTGCAACGCCTGCGCCAGCGCAGCTCCATGCCAGTCATCTTCCTGACCTCGAAGGATGAGGAGGTCGACGAACTGATGGGCCTGCGCCTCGGCGCCGACGACTACATCACGAAGCCGTTCAGCCAGCGTCTGCTGCTGGAACGTATTCGCGCCCTGCTGCGCCGCAACGAAGCCGGCAAGGCCGAGGGCTCCGGCACCGCCCCCGGCGGGGTCATGACCCGCGGCGACCTCGTGCTTGACGAGACCAAGCACCAGTGCACCTGGAAAGGCCAGGACATCCAGCTCACGGTGACCGAATTCCTGCTGGTCAAGGCGCTGGCCGCCCGCCCCGGCATGGTGAAAAGCCGCGACCAGCTCATCGACGCGGCCTACGGTGAGAACATCTACGTCGACGACCGCACTATCGACAGCCACGTCAAGCGCATCCGAAAGAAGTTCCGTACCGGGACGGAAGAGTTTACCCACATCGAGACGCTCTACGGCATCGGCTACCGTTACAAGGAGCACTGATTGCCCGACGGCGGTTTCCTGACCGGGCTGACCCGCAAAACCGCCCCTGCCAGGCGGCGGTTTCGCCAGCGCTGGGTATCGCCGTTGCTGCGGCGCATCCTGCTGGTAAACGCTCTGCCGCTGGCGCTGCTGGTGGTGGCCCTGCTGTATCTCGATCAATACCAGAACGGGCTGCTCGAAGCGCAGGTCGCCGCGCTGCGCGAACAGGCCCGGGTGTTCGCCGGCGCGCTGGGGGAAAGCGCGGTCCGCACCACCGACCCCGACAATCCGAAACTGGTGCCGGAAGTCGCCGCCTCCCTCCTCCGCCGCCTCACCGAACCCACCCCTGACGCCCAGGCTCGGCTCTACGCACCCGACGGCACCATGTTGGCGGACTCACGCCAGCGGGACGGACCAGGCGGAACCGTGTCCACCGAACCGCTGCCCCCGCCGCCCGATCACGGACCTGTGCTGGCAACGATCGGCTTGATTTACGATTGGGTCCTCTCACTCCTGCCGCATCAGGCGCCGAGCACTCGGGTCGACACCACCCCATCGGCCGGCGGCCCCGACTGGCAGCCGGACGTGAAGGAGGAACTGCGCCTCAACAGCGCCGGCAACAGCAACGAGACCGCGCCCTATATCCGCCGCACCAAGGACAACCGCCTGCTCGTCACCGTCGCCGTGCCGGTGGAGCGGGACAAGCACACCGTCGGTATCATCTCCTTGACCCGCGAAGCACGGGAGGTCGACGAGAGCCTGTTCACCGTGCGGATGTCGATCCTGGCGCTCTTCGGCCTCGCGTTGCTGCTGACCGTGCTGCTGTCCTGGTATCTGTCCCTGACCATCGCCCGCCCGATCCTTCGCCTGGCCGAGGCAGCCGCCGACATGCGCGAAGGCCGCGGCCGCTCCGGCAGCGTGCCAAAGTCGCTGCTGCGGCGGCGCGATGAGGTCGGCGCACTGGCCTCCTCCTTGGCGGATAGTTCGGCCGCCCTGTGGGAACGGATGGACGCGACCGAACGCTTCGCCGCGGATGTCGCCCACGAGATCAAGAACCCGCTGACGTCGATCCGCAGCGCCATCGAAACCCTGCGCCGGATCGAGGATCCCAGCCGCCAGCGCCAGTTGCTGACCATCATCGCCCAGGACGTCGTCCGGCTCGACCGCCTGATCAGCGACGTATCCGACGCGTCCCGCCTGGACGCCGAGTTGTCGCGTGTCTCCGTCCAGCCGGTCGACGTGGTCCCGATCCTGCGCACGCTTCAGGAACTGGACGAGGCCACCCGCGACGAGGACAACGACCCAAAGCTGGAGGTGATCGCGCCGCCGAACGGGCTGAAGGTCTGGGCGGTGGAGGACCGGCTGGTCCAGGTGCTGCGCAATCTGATCGGCAACGCCCACTCGTTCAGCCCGCCACGCGGCCGCATACGCGTGCGTGTCCGCGATGCCGGCGGCTCGGCCGAACTCTGCGTGGAGGACGACGGTCCCGGCATCCCCGACGCCAACCTGGAGCACATCTTCGACCGCTTCTATTCAGAGCGACCGAAGGAGGAGAGTTTCGGACAGCACTCCGGCCTGGGCCTGTCAATCAGCCGCCAGATCGTCGAGGCGCTGCACGGACAGATTTCGGCCGAAAATCGTCGCGACGGCGCAGGACTGGTCCTGGGCGCACGGTTCATCGTACGGCTGCCGCTCGTCTAGCGAACACCGGCCCCGAACCCCGCAACAGGACCGGCGTTCGCGCTTGACAGCCCTCCTCGGCGCTTTTGCTGCTCCCGGCATGCCCTGCGACGACTCTGGGAACCGCCGTTTCCGGTTCGATCGCGGCACAGGGTTGGCCTCGTGATGACTTTCAGCCAACTTATCGTGCGTTGTGAACATTCGGGCCAAATTGGTGGTTAAGTGACTGCACCCGGTAACCGTGGGAGGCACCCATGCCGTTTGATGGACTTGGATATGTAGACACGACGACCAGCACGACTGCGAAGCCCTCGATCTGGGCACGCTTGACCCAGTTTGCCCTGGGCGCGCCGCCTGTTTCGAAAAACATCCCGCTGCACGCTTTCCAGCCGATCCCGGCCAGTCAGCCGGATGCAGTCACCCTCCAGGTACTGACGATTGGCCGAGCGCTGATCGAGGACCGGAAGGATTGGGTTCAGCGCCGGTACGAAACCCGAGACGGCCGGCGCTGCGCCGTGGGTGCCCTGCGCGGCGCCGCTAGGCTGATGAACCTCCACGGCCCACAGTCTGGGGCCAACACCATCTTGCTGTCAGTGGCCATGAGCCGCGGCTTCAACGACATCGAGAGCATGAACGACAACTCAAGTCATCGTCAGGTTATCTCAGCCTTTGACGAAGCGATCGCACGCGCTCGGCAGTATTCCGGGTAAACGGAGGGTACCTCCTCGGCGGGTCAAGCGCCGGCGGCATTTGAAGAAATGGCCGCCGCGGACTCGTTTTGACACTTCACGTAGCGGTGGTCTGAACCCCAGGCCGGCCGTTAAAAGTGATTGCGACCTCGTCGGCCCCGCACAAGATTCTAGTAATCCTGCACGTTCAGCGGTGTTCGATCGGCGAACTACCGCTGACTGCAGTGTTTTTCACCCCCTACCGCTTTCCATCGTCTACGGTTAGACGCCATGCACGCCCGGACCCTGCCAGCAGCGCATCCGCCTCCGCTGGCCCGTCGCTTCCCGACGCGTAATTAGGGAATCCCTTGGGCGGTTCTTTAGACCAGTTTTCCAGCACGTTCCCAACCACACGCCAAGTCTCCTCGACCATGTCCGCTCGGTTGAAAAGAGTTTGGTCGCCAGTCATCACATCATAAATAAGCGTCTCGTACCCGATGTTCGGCTCCTTCGGGAACCAGTCGGCGTATTTGAACGCCATGCGCACGGCGGCCAGATCGACCACCGGGCCGGGGCGCTTCACCTCAAACTGCAGCGCGATGCCCTCGTCCGGCTGAATCTGCAGCAGCAGCCAGTTGGGCGGCAGCGCCGCGACGTTGGTATCCTCAAACGGTGCGAACGGTGCCGGCTTGAACCGTATTGCAATCTCCGTGACCCGGCGGGACATGTGCTTCCCGGTGCGCAGGTAGAATGGCACCCCGGCCCAGCGCCAGTTGTCGATCGCCAGTTGCATCGCGACATACGTCTCGACACCCGAGTCTGGCGCGACATCCTTTTCCTGCCGGTATCCAATCACCCCATCGGGGCCAGGACCGTACTGGCCGCGCACGGCGCACTCCGGCGCCACTGTTCGCAGCGCCGCAAAGACGTCCTCCTTGCGACCGCGCACGGCGCGGGCGTCGAAACCGCCGGGAGGCTCCATCGCCACCATCGCCAGAAGCTGGAACACGTGGTTGGGGATCATGTCCCGTAGCGCGCCGGTCTTCTCGTAGAAACGGCCGCGGCTTTCCACGCCGACCGTCTCGGCCACCGTGATCTGCACGTGGTCGATGCGGTCGCGGGTCCACAACGGCTCGAACATGCCGTTGGCGAAGCGCAACGCCATGATGTTCTGCACCGTTTCCTTCCCAAGGAAGTGATCGATCCGGAAGATCTGATGCTCCTCGGCGCAGCGCAGGATGGCGCCGTTCAAGGCCTTCGCCGAGGCCTCATCGTGGCCAAACGGCTTCTCGATCACCACCCGGCGCCAGTGTTCCGGCTTCTTGCCGTCCTCGTCCCAGTTCTCCTCGAACAGCCCGGCTTTGCCCAGATGCGTGACAACGGGGCCGAAGAAGCGGTCGGCGATGGCAAGATAGAACAGGCAGTTGCCGCCGGTGTCCGACGGCTGATCGATATGCTGCTTCAGCTTCTGATACAGGCCGTCGTCGTTGAGGTCGCCCTTGATATAGGCCATGTGGCCGGTCAACCGCTTCCAGGTGTCCTCATCGACCTTGTCGATGCGGCTCTCGCTGGCGGCCTTGCCGACAAAGCTTTCCATCATCTTGTGCAGGCTGTCGCGCCAGCTATCCGCATCGAGGTCGGCCATATCGACCCCGATCAGCTCAAAATGCTCGGGCAGCAGGCCGGTTGTGGCAAGATTATAGAGCGCGGGAACCAGAAGCCGCTTCGTCAGATCGCCGCCGGCGCCGAAGATGACCATGGCGCACGGGCCGGGTGGTTTGGCCGACCGCCGGGGTGGCGCAGTCAGGACCTGGGCGGAGGCTTGCTTTGTGTCTGTCATGTCTGACAAATGAGGTCCTCCTCATTCGGGTTGGCTACACGTTGGGGTGAGCATCCTTGTACCCCGGCGTCATTCGCAAGTTCAGTCAGGCTGCGGATCAAGCCGTCGAGCATGCCGGCGTTCTGCGCCGACCTCGGGTCGGTTAGGAGTGACGGTGGCTAAGCCGCGGGCGTCGGTGGACAGCAGAACGGGTGGCTCGGTCATGGAGGTTCCGGTCGCAATATTCTCGTTTCAACCGAGACTGCCTCAACCGCATCCGAATGCAAGCCCGAGAAGCCTGACCCAGGTTTATACCCCGGGGCGTCGCCTCACGCACCGGTCAATTGTCGCGACACTTTCGGCAACCGCTCGATCAGCGCCGACACATTTGCAGCAGGCACGGGCCTGCTGAACAGGTAGCCCTGCAGGAGGTCGCACTTTTCCAGTTCCAGTTGCTCAGCCTGCGCTTCGGTCTCCACACCCTCCGCCGTCACCGACATGCCGAACGTGAGGCTAAGTCCAACGATCGCGCGAACGATGGCCACCGCGTTCATGTCGCCCGGAAGATCGCGGACAAAGCTCTGGTCGATCTTCACCTTGTCGAACGGAAAGCTCCGCAGATAATTCAGCGAGGAATAGCCCGTCCCAAAGTCGTCCATTGAGATTTGCACCCCCATTCCCTTGATCTCCCCCAGGATCTCCAGGATGGCCCGACTATCATGCATCAGGACGGATTCGGTGATCTCGAGTTCAAGCCGGTTTGCAGCCAGGCCGCTGGCCGCCAGGGCCTCGCGGACACCGCCGACGAGGTTCTTGTCCTTGAACTGCGAGGGGGACAGGTTCACGGCGATCTTGATACCGTTCGGCCAGGTGGCCGCATCCCGGCACGCCCTGCGCAGGACCCATTGCCCGATAGCGCAGATCAGGCCGGACGACTCCGCAACGGGAATGAACCTGTCGGCCGAAATGAGCCCCTCTACAGGGTGCTGCCACCGGACAAGCGCCTCGAACCCGCACACACAATGCGACCGGGCGTCAACAAACGGTTGATACAGAAGCTGGAATTCGTCCAGCGCAATCGCCTGCCGCAAGCCGACTTCGGTCTCACGCCGCAGTTGCAGCGCAGCATTCATCGATGGCTCGTAGAAACAGGAGGTGCCGCGACCATTCGCCTTCGCCCCGTACAACGCGGTGTCAGCGTTCTTCAGGAGGACGCTCGACGCCGAACCGTCAGCGGGGGCGAGTGCCATGCCGATGCTGGTGCCGATACTGATCTGGTGGCCGTCGATCTCATAGCCCGATCCGATGACCTCAATGATCCGCGCGGCAAGGCGATCGACCGCCGCCGGTTCGGTCACGTTCAGCGATATGATGGCGAATTCGTCCCCGCCCAGGCGCGACACCGAATCGCCCTCCCGCACACAGGCCTGCAGACGGTCCGCGACCTGTCGCAGCAGTTCATCGCCGATGGGATGGCCGAGGGTGTCATTCACGATCTTGAACCGGTCCAGGTCTAGGCAGAGCACCGCGAACCCGCCGTCACGGTCCAGTCGTGCCAATGCCTGTTCAATCCTGTCATGGAACAGAACCCGGTTCGGCAACCGGGTTAAGGAATCGTGATGGGCCAGGAAGGCGATCTGCGAGACGTTGGCCTGGAACACCGCCAGGGACCGCACGATCGTTCCCAATTCGTCGCCGCGTGCCAGCGCCTCGACGTTCACCTCCGAGCAGCCCTGCGCCACCTTGTCGGTGGCCGCGGCAATTCGCTTGACCGATCCCACGGTCGCTCTGGTCAGCACGGCAGCCGTGCCGAACAGCACAAGGAATCCGGCGACCGAGGCGGCTGCCAACGCCAGACGTATCCGTTCGGCGATATGCGTGGACACCTCAGCGCGGTTGCTGGCGCTCATGATGGAGCGGTCCGCGATCGTATTGATCAGGCCGAGGACCTTCTTCGCGTTGCTGTCGAACGGGCGGAAGAATTCGACCGCACTCGGAAAGTCGATTTCGAGCATGGACCCAAAGACGTCGATTGCATCCCGATAGATCAGGATGTCCGCGGCAGCCTGCTGAACATCGGCTTTGCCTTCATTCGCATCAAGGTCGCGCGCCTCGGCTCCAACATGATCCGCCAGTGCAGAGGTTCGCGCGACCAGCCTCTCGATTTCGCTGGTAACGTTGAGGTTCGACGTCTTGCTGGCTTGAAGCGTGGTCAGCCGGTACAGACTGCTGTTGATTTCCTCCAGATCTGTCGCGCTCTCTGACAGATGCATCGCGACCGTGAGGTCGTGGTGGACGACCTCACGCACCAGGGTGGCCTGCTCGTCCGCAGCCAGGATGCCATGCAGGCCCATCCCAACGATCACCATCATGGCCAGCGCGGGGCAAAATGCCATCTTGAGCGCGAACGGCCAGTTCGACAGCCCGGCAGACTGTATCAGCCGCCGCAAGGATGCCGGCATCTGCGTCCTGGTGCCCCGCGCGGCTGCCGGCTGAATCAGGAACGCCACCCGGCCCTCGGTCCAAGCCAGATTCTGGCGCCGGCATCCAACCTGCCTTGAACAGAAACGTCAGAATTGGTCCGCGGCACGTCCTGCTCCCTACGCGACTGCCAAGGCTTATGGGCGGAGAAGCTTAAGAAAGTGTTTACCGGGTGAGGTCCGGGTGCATTTCGCATCGGATCAGAAGCATCAGCCCAGCCGGTTAACCTCCCGTTAGGCTTTTGCTGGCAAGACCCGAGCAGCAAGGTTCATCGAAAAGGCTAGCCGGTTCTCCAATCATGGCCACTCCGCGCCACCTGCCCCGGCCGCTCTGCCACGCCCGCGCGCGATCGTTGAACGCCATGTCACATCAACCGGCCATGACAGCGCCTCTCTCCCCCGTCATGCCGACGACGGTCGGCATCCACGCCTTTTTCGCTACGCACCAAAGCCTTGGAAGACGGGCCCGCGTCCCCCGTGACGACGCAACGTCGTGAGGGCAACGGCACTGACCCTCGCCTGGCTGGCCGCGAGCATCTTGGCCGCGGCATCGGCCCCGGCAGCCAAGGCGCAATTCAATGCCAAGGATGGTCAGATCCTGGGACGGACGCTCGGATACTCCGGCGACGGAATGACCGGTGTTGCCGTCGTCGGGATCGTCTTCGCGCCCGGCAATCAAGCCTCCCAACAGGAGGCGGAACTCGTCCGGACCGTCATCGGCGGAGGCCTGGCCACCGGCCGAATTCAGCTGCGGGCTCGTCTGGTCCCGGTCGAGGAGCTTCCGGTGGTAACCGGCCTTGCCGCCCTCTACGTCACCTCGGGTCTCGAAGAAAGCGCGGAAGCGGTCTCGAGCGCCGCCCAGCGCCTCCGGGCTCCGACCGTCTCGGCCAATCTGGGCTGCGTCGAGGCGGGTCGCTGCGTCGTCGGCTTCTCGAGCGAACCGACCGTCCAGATCCTCATCAACCAGGGGGCAGCCGAACGGACCGGTGTCCATTTCCTCCAGGCGTTCCGCATGCTCGTCCGGGAGAAGTAGGATGCTGCGAGCAGCATTGGCGGGCCTGGGCCGCGGCAACGCGATCAGTTGCGCGAATCTCGGCCGCTTCCTGCTTGCGATGGGCCTGGCCTGGATCGTGTTCACGTCGCCGGCGCGCGCCCAGTCGGTCGACTACAGCGGCTTTGAACAATTGTTCGGCGAACCGGTCACCACATCCGCCACCGGCAAGCCGCAGCGAATCTCCGAAGTGCCGGCCAACATGGAGATCATCACCGCCGACGACATTCGCCGCTCCGGCGCTGACAACATCCCGGACATCCTCCAGTTCGTCGCCGGAATATCGGTTCGCCGGTATGGCTTTGCCGCCGTAGACGTCGGCATTCGCGGCTACAATGAAACCAGCAACCCACGCCTGCTGGTGCTGCTCAATGGCCAGCAGGTCTATCTCGACGACCTCGGCCGCACACAATGGTACACGTTGCCCGTTACGCTGGAGGAAATCCGGCAAATCGAGATCGTCAAGGGACCCAACACAGCTCTGTTCGGTTTCAACGCCGTCTCCGGCGTCATCAACATCATCACCTACGATCCGTCGCAGGAGAGCATCAACACCGCCACCTTGCGCGGCGGCACGCAGGACTACATGGCGCTTTCAGCCGTCGGCACCGGGCGCATCGCCGACGTCGGCGGGATACGCCTGTCCGCCGATGGTTTTCGCGCCGACGAGTTCAAGGGAAACGACGTGGCGCCGGGCGATCTGCCCTACCGGTCCAGCCCCGAACGCAGCGCCGTCAGCCTGGACGCGCGGGTTCAGGCGGCATCGAATGTCCAGCTTACCCTGTCCGGTGCCGCCGTCGACACCCGCATCTGGGAGGCCACGTCCTCGCCCTACTACGGCACCGATTTTGAGCGCACCAACTGGGCCCGCGCCGGCCTCGCCGCGGATACGGACTTCGGGTTGATCAATCTGAGCGCCTACAGAAACGAACTGCTCTACGTCTACAACGGTGCGAGCGAATGGGAGAATATCAACGACACCGTCGTCGTCGTGCAGGCCAGCGACCTGCTGAAGCTCAACGCCGACCACACGATCCGCATCGGCCTCGACTTCCGCGACAACAGCGCCACATCGGACGCCGTGCTCGCCGGGCGTGTCGGCTACGACGTCTATTCCACGAGCACGATGTGGGACTGGCAGATCACCCCCAGCGTGTCGCTGACCAACGCGGTACGTTACGACCACTTCGTGCTGAACCAGCAAGGCTACCTGGTCCCGCAAGTCGGTTATCCGGCGTCCGATTATAACGGGCGCACAATTAACAAGCCGAGCTTCAACTCCGGCCTGGTGTGGAAGGCAACCGATCAGGACACGTTCCGCCTGCTCGGGGCCCGAGGGCTGCAGCTTCCCAGCATCTACGACCTCGGCCTGCAGGACCGTGAGCCCCCCGGTCCCGATGGCCAGGGCTACCTTTTCCTTGGAAACCCCGGCGTCAACGCCGCTTCGATCAATAACATCGAGTTGGACTGGGACCGCGCCTTACCGGCATTGAACGCCACCCTGCGCACCGCCGTCTTCGCCCAGCGCACCGACAATATCCTCATCAATCCCTATGAGACCACCGCTAGCGGCGACGGAATTCTGTTGAACGGGGTCGAGGAGCAGCGTGCGCTGGCACAGAATGTCGGCTCCAGTTCCGCGATCGGCACCGAGATCGGTCTGCGTGGCCACACATCGTCGGGTTTTCGCTGGAACGCGAGCTACTCCTTCATTTCGATCACCGACCGCCTGTCGATCAACCAGAACGGCATCTACAGCCCGCAGAATTTCGCCCAGGGGACGCCCACGCATGTCCTGGTGGCGGGCGGCGGCTATACTTACGGCCGGTGGGAGTTTGACGCCCAAAGCAAGTGGCAGTCGTGGTTCCTCGACTATCGGGCCAATCCTGAGGATGTCACGCTGCAGCCGATCAAGGTCGGCAACTACTTCCTGGCCGACGCCCGAGTCGGCTACCGCGTAACGGATAACATTACGCTCGCACTATCGGCGCAGCAGTTCAACATGTCCCAACTGCTGGTCTCCGCCGGTCCGCCGATACAGCGGCGGATTTTCCTGAGCCTCACCATTCACCTGTAAGCGCTACGTAAATCGCTCCCAAGCCGTCTGACGCGACACGCCCAATCTCGATGCGATCACCGACCAACTGACCTTCTGTGCCCGCAACGTTTCCACGATCGTCTGCAGGTGTTCGCGGTACGCGTCCGCCGTGGCATTCACCGGCCCAAGCAACGAAAGCAGCCGTTCCTGCGGCCACGTCTTGGGGTCAAAGGCCCGGCTGACGCCCGGCCCCTCACCCTGCATGATCGACTGGCATACGCCGACGCACTCGTCGCAGATGTGGATCCC
Organism: Rhodopila sp.; assembly: GCA_050010355.1. Lineage (GTDB taxonomy): Bacteria > Pseudomonadota > Alphaproteobacteria > Acetobacterales > Acetobacteraceae > Rhodopila. Next base: position 15,792 of record JBEKLE010000109.1, read on the forward strand.
CCCAGGCCCAGCAGCCAGTTTTGCAATCTCCTCCTCCGACTTTCCGCAGAACGAACAATGAAGTTTCTTAGCCATCAAACGCTCCGTCCGGATAGCCCTGGCAGTCAGGTAAGCCCTGACGGGCCCCTCGTCAAGCACTTTTCTTGCTCTGCAGCGCCAACCACAGGCAATCCAGTTCGAAGCAGTTTCAACCAAATAGAGGCTCCACTGCGCGAAACTAATCACAAACTCAGTGCGACTCCGTGTCGGCTTGATTCGCTTCTTCCCCAAAACAAAATCAGAACCCCAAACATTGACACCACAATGCTCCGGGTGAAACCTCCAATAAACAACAGGGCGCAATGCAGCGACCCTGCAACCGGGAGGGCAACGGATGGCATACGATCTCTTAATCAAGCATGGCCTGATTGTCGACGGCTCCGGCATGCCGGCATTCCGCGGCGACATCGGCACCAAAGCTGGCAAAATCGTCGAAATCGGCAAGCTCGACAGCCCCGCCAAGCACACAGTCAACGCCGACGGCCGCGCCGTGGCACCCGGCTTCATAGACAACCATGCGCATTACGACGGCCAGGTAACCTGGGATGCACTCTGCACTTTCTCGCCGCAACACGGCGCCACCACGGTGATCTTCGGCAACTGCTCCCTCGCCCTCGCCCCCGTCCGGCGCGGCGGAAAACAGCGCACGGCGGAATTCCTGTCCTACGTCGAGGCAATCCCGATGGAGGTCCTCAGCAACATCGACATGGACTGGGAAACCGTCCCGCAATACATGGACAAGCTAGACAAGAGCCTCGGCGTCAACACCGGCACGCTGATCGGCCACGCCCCCGTCCGCTATTACGTCATGGGTGACGACTGCCAGAAACGCGAGGCCACACCTGACGGAATCAAATCCATGCAGGACGTCGTCCGCGACGCCCTGACCGCCGGCGCGCTCGGGCTGTCCCTCTCCCGCCAGAAAGGTCATTTCGATCCCCAGGGCGTTCCGATCCCCGCACTGTGGGCCAGCGAAGAAGAAATCTTCGCCCTCGGCGACGTGCTACGCGAACTCTCCACCGGCACCATCCAGGTCGGCGGCGGCGTCGATCAGGAACTTAAGGATGGCATGATCGCCCGCCTCGCCGAGGCCACGGGCCGCATCGTTATCTACAACAGCCTGAGCCAGACCGTGCGCTCCTCCGACAAGTGGAAGCAGCACATGGCCCGCGTAAACGAGACGGTAGCGCAAGAAATCCTGTGCAGCCCGAACCGGGTGACGCTCGACTTCACAATGCGGAACTGCCAGGTCTTCCGCGGCCTGCCGACCTGGCACCCGATCCTGCTCGCTTCCGACGAGGAGAAACTGCGCGCCTACGCCGACCCCGCCATCCGCGACAAGCTGCACGCCGAGGCCGTGGAACGCTCCGTCCCGGTCAACGCCGTCGGCTTCTCGAAGACCTGGTGGGACTACATGTGGGTCAACGAACCGGCCCTGGAAAAGAACCGCCCCCTCCAGTTCAAAAGCATCGGCGAAATCGCCAAAATGCAGAACAAGCGGGTAATCGACGCATTCCTCGATCTTGTCGTCGAGGAAAACCTGGAAACCCGCTTTCTGCAAGCCGAGAACAACATCGACGACGACGCGATGACCCAGATCCTGACCTATCCGAACGCATTGGTCGGCCTCGGCGACGGCGGCGCCCACGTCCAGTTCCACGGCGGCTACGGCTACACCACACGCCTGCTCGGTGAGTGGGTTCGCGAACGCAAAGTGCTCACTCTCGAACAAGCCGTCCGCAAGCTCACCTTCGAGTCCGCCTCGGCCTTCGGCATCCACGACCGCGGCCTGCTTCGCCCGGGATTGGCCGCCGACATCGTGATCTTCGACCCCGCCACGGTAAAGGCCGGCAAAGAATCCGTTGTGCAGGACTTCCCCGCCCGCGGCTGGCGCATCAAGGGGGAAGCCGAGGGCGTGCACTACACGATCGTCAACGGCCAGGTGCTGCTGGAGAACGGCGAGCACACCGGCGCGCTGCCCGGGCGGGTGCTGCGGAACAGCTGGTATCACGCCCATCGCAATTAACCCGCGGGCGACAGCCGAAAGTCCTGAACGGCCTGCGCACACCAAGCCGTCCAGCTTTCTCGTGAAAGCCGGACTCGCCTGCGTTCTCGCAATGGAAAACCGATGTTCAGTGCGGCACCGTTGACCAGGTCCCGTCGCCGCACTCGGACACAGCCCCCCGGCAACAGGTCCCCGCTATCCGTGGATCAGCAAAAGCGCCCCGAACCGCAGCCGCCGCAGGGCAAGCCTGCGCCGTTGACTTCGACCCGCTTCATCGTGAACGTCCGCCCCTCCGGACGGACAACAGTCCGGACCCGAGAAGGTGCCGCATGTCCCACCCGATGATCCTGCACTGGTCGCCCCGCTCACCATACGTGCGCAAAGTGATGATCGCGATCGCCGAGATGGGCCTGCAGGACCGCGTCCGCACCGTCCGCACCGTGGCCGGCGGCACCACCCCGCACTGGGAGCTCATGAAGATCAACCCCGTCGGCAAAATCCCCACGCTGGAACTGCCCGACGGCACCGCAATCTACGATTCCCCCGTGATCATCGAGTATCTCGACACGCTCCACGACGGCCCGAAACTCTACCCTGCCGCCTGGCCCGAACGCCTCACCGCGCTGCGCCGCCACGCCCTCGGACAGGGGATGCTCGACACCGCCCTGCCGCTGCTGGGCGAGGGCTTCCGCCCCCCCGAACGCCAGAGCGCGCCGCACAAGGAATTGTGGCGCAACAAGCTGGTCGCCTGCGTCCAGGCCCTGGAAACCGAGGCCGACGCACTCGCCGCCAGCCGCTTCACCGTCGGCCATCTGGCCATCGGCGTGGCGCTCGGATACCTCGATTTCCGCTTCGACCGGTGAAACGTTCGGGTCGGAAAAAACCACCCCTCGCGACCGGCGACAAAGGCCATCGCCACTCGGCAAGCCGCCGATCTCGGCCGGGCAACCGGCCGATTATCGCCGGGATGACATGCCCCCGGTCCTCGCCTGCTGCCGATGCTGCCAGCCGCAGCCTGTTAAACCGATCGAATCTCATTCTCACCGCTCTGAGGGTCGAATGATATCCTTCGTCGCCCCCATCGCAGGTGATCCTTCACTTTCCGCACGAAGGGCTGGTGACGGCCGGGCCGGGCTCCTGGCAATGCGTTGATCCTACCCCACTGATATCGGCGAAAATGATGTGCTAGGCTGCTATTTTGGAACGGGTGATCTTGCATGGGTTTGTTGTCAGGCGTTGACCCACTGTTCATGCTTTCGGGATTCTTCGTCGGCCTGCTGGTCGGTCAGACCGGCGTGGGCGGTGGCTCGCTGATGACGCCCATTCTGGTGCTGTTGTTCGGCATCCACCCGGCAACCGCGGTCGGAACGGACCTGCTCTACGCCTCCGCGACAAAGTCGGTCGGGACGCTGGTGCATGGCCTGAACCACACCGTCGATTGGCGGATCGTGCGGCGTCTGGCATCAGGCAGCGTGCCCGCGACAGTGGTCACCCTGGTGGGGATCTCGCACTTCGACCTCAACGGTCCGACGAGTGGCCGGATCATCTCGCTGGTCCTCGGCATCATGTTGCTGCTGACGGCGGTGTCGCTGATCTT
>JBEKLE010000110.1:0-15807 GCA_050010355.1 Rhodopila sp.
TATCTGGGCAGCAGGCTCAAGGTGGCGGGGCACATCGTGATCGAGCCGCTCGACCGTTATGTCAGAGGCCGGTTCCGGCCCGCCTGACTGGCGGCAGTGCCCACGGTTTTGCCCCTATTACTACCAGCAGCCATAACTGTGTGATATCATTGGTGTCCCGTACGAGATTCGAACTCGCCGTGAAAGGGCGAGATCAGCAGGTAAGGGTTGCCGGGCGGATGAGTTCCCCACCTGTTCAGCCGGTCATCAGCAGATCAACGCTCGCTGAGCAACAGGATCTCAGCCACCGCGCCATTCATCAGTTCGCCACGCAGCCCACTCGGGGCGGAATGCAGGTAACAGCAAGAACCGGATGCCCCGAGTATCAGCGGCCTCCAACGAACGATGCCATGAATGCCCCGTCACGCGACACTACGCCGGCTGTCCTTCCCGTGCCGCCCGTGTCCGAACCGCGCTGTTGCTGTAAGCGAAGATCGTCGCGACCAACCCGCACGCCCCGGCGAACGCCATCCACATGCCGGGTGCCGCATCATTCCCCGTCGCCTCGATCAGCCACGTCGAAACCAGCGGCGTGAACCCACCGAACAGCGCCGTCGCCAGGGCATACGCCAACGAGAACCCAGCGGTGCGAACCTCCACCGGCACGATTTCGGTCAGCGCCACCACCATCGCCCCGTTGTAGCTGCCGTACAGGAACGACAGCCACAGCAGCACCATCAGCATATTCCCAAAACTCGGCGCGGCGACCAGCCAGGCCAGCGCCGGATACGCCGTGAACAGCGTAAGCGCCGAGAACACCAGAAGCAGCGGCTTACGGCCAATCCGGTCGGACAGCGCCCCCATCACCGGCAGCCAGATGAAGTTCGACAACCCCACGCAGAATGTCACGACCAGGCTATCGGTTGTCGTCAGTTTCAGCACGGTCTTGCCGAATGTCGGTGTGTAGACGGTGATCGTGTAGAACGAGACTGTCGTCATCACCACCAGCATCATGCCAACCAGCACAATCGTCCAGTTCTTGGCGATCGAGGTGAAGATCTCCGGCGTCGAGGGCCGGTGCTTGCGGGCCAGGAACTCTTCGGTCTCCTCCAGCGAGCGGCGAATGTAGAACAGGAACGGCACGATCATGCAGCCGATGATGAACGGAATGCGCCAGCCCCACGATCCGATCTGAACCGGCGTCAGAGCCGAGCCCAGCAGATAGCCCAGCACCGCCGCGACCATGATCGCCACCTGCTGGCTGGCCGATTGCCAGGAGACGTAAAAGCCCTTGTTCCCGGGCGTCGCCATCTCCGACAGATAGACTGACACGCCACCCAGTTCGACGCCGGCCGAGAACCCCTGCAACAGCCGTCCCACCAGCACCAGCGCCGGAGCCAGCAGCCCGATCGTCTGATAGCCGGGCACGAAGGCGATCAGCATGGTGCCGCTCGCCATGATCGTCAGCGTCAGGATCAGGCCCTTCCGGCGACCGATCTGATCGACATAGGCTCCCAGGAGGACAGCGCCGAGCGGCCGCATCAGGAAGCCGGCGCCGAAGGTCATGAAGGTCAGCATCAGGCTGGCAAACTCGCTGCCCGTCGGGAAAAACGCCCTGGAGATGTAGGTCGCGTAGAAACCAAACAGGAAAAAGTCAAACATTTCCAGGAAGTTGCCGCTCGTCACCCGTAAAACAGTGGCAACTCCGGAGCGCTTCGGGCGCGCTTGGGCCGTTGTAGACATAGGCTTCTTCTCCCTTTCAACCGCCGCTTGATCCAGCGGCGTAATCTACGCAAGTGGCTGCGGATCGCCTGCGCCCACCCGTCGCCAAACTCCGGACGATCTCGGCGGTGCCACGACCCGAAGCCTCGTCCCTGACAGCCTGACCACACAAGTCATCGCAATTCCGCCTGCCGTAGCGAACCCGGGTACCTTGCGCGCGAGCGCCGCGGAGGCACGGCTGGTTCCGTATCAGACAAGCCGGGAACGAAACAATCTGGCATGATGTACGATGCAGCATGTGCGTCGCGCCGGGAAGGGAGACGGTTCGGATCACCGCAAGGCGCGTTTGCAAAGTTTCGCCTCCTCCGGCGGTCATAGGTCTTCTCCGACTGGATCAGGACAGATCAAATTCCCGTTAGTTCACAAGCAAAGCCGCCTTTGCCTGCCTGCGACCGGACTGGCGCCGGCATATTGAGATCGCAAACTGCACCACGTGTCATGGCCGGCCTCGACCTTCGACTGCCGGCGCCTGGGCATGTGAAGATCGTGCAGTACAGCCGGTACATTCGCCGCCGTCGAGCGCCAGTCTGGCCCGCATGAAGTGGTAATTCCCGGCCGTTGCCTGACGACGGGCTTGGCGTAGGCTACTTCTCGACGCGTTCTTCGACAATCACGCAGCCGGGGACACGTTTCGCTCAAACACGAGGGAAAAACCATGCGGTCACCGACCCCGGCCAAAAGCGCCATCGAGGTCGCCGTCATCCGGAAAGTGACGTGGCGGCTCCTGCCGTTCCTGATGCTTGCCTACTTCATCGCCTTCGTGGACCGGGTGAACTCCGGCTTCGCCGCGCTGCAGATGAACCACGACATCGGCCTGTCGCAGGCCGCATTCGGCCTCGGCGCAGGCATCTTCTACATTTCGTATGTGCTCTGCGAGGTGCCCAGCAATCTGGCGCTGGAAAAGGTCGGCGCTCGGCTGTGGATCGCGCGGATCATGGTCACATGGGGGCTGGTCTCGGCGCTGATGGCTCTCGTCGTCGGACCATACTCGTTTTACGCGGTGCGGTTCCTGCTTGGCGCCGCCGAGGCCGGCTTCTTCCCCGGCGTGATCCTTTATCTGACCTACTGGTTCCCGGCCGAATACCGCGGCCGCATCGTCGCCCTGTTCATGGTCGCAATCCCGCTTTCCAGCCTGATCGGGTCGCCGATCTCCGCGGCAATGCTGCAGACCGATGGCTGGATGGGGCTGCACGGCTGGCAGTGGATGTTCATCCTGGAGGCCATCCCCGCCGTCATGATGGGGATCGCGTGCCTCTTCGTCCTGCCCGATCGCCCAGCTAAGGCAGGTTGGCTGACCACCGCCCAGCGCGCCTGGCTGACCGAAAAGCTGGCGGGCGAAACGGCCCGCGCCCGCACCGCGCCGCACATGCCGCTGCTGAAAATCATGACCAATAAATACGTGCTGACTTTGGCGCTGGTCTATGCCGGAAGCTCCGGCGTCAGCCAGGCGCTGTCGCTGTGGCAGCCGCAAATGCTGAAATCCTTCGGCCTCACCAACATGCAGGTCGGGCTGCTGAACGGCATCCCCTTCGCCGTCGCCTCCGCCGCGATGATCTGGTGGGGCCGGCACTCGGACCGCGTGCGCGAACGCGTCTGGCACACGGCCCTGCCGCTCGGTCTGTCGGCCGTGGCACTGGCCAGCGCGTCCGCTGCAACCACCGTCGCACCGTTCATCGTGATCCTTTGCCTCATCCTCGTCGGGACCTACGCGCTGAAGGGGCCATTTTTTGCTCTCTCATCTGAGTGGCTGGCCGGCACCGCCGCCGCGGCGGGCCTCGCGCAGATCAATGCGCTTGGCAACCTCGCTGGCTTCGTAGACAGTTTCCTGATCGGCAGCATCGAGGGCGCGACCGGCAGCTACGCCCTCGCACTGCTGCCACTGGTCTTGATCGCCGCGATCGGCTGCCTTGCCGTTCTGTTGCTCGGCCACGGACAGCCGGTCCGCGATCCCGAGATGCCCCCAGCGCCTGTCCACCACTGATTGAGAGCGTGACACCATGAGCAGCGAAACAAAGACGGGACATGGAAGTAACAAAATACCGGCCACCCTGATACCTGGTGACGGCATCGGGCCGGAGATCGTGGACGCTGTCATGATGGTGCTCGATGCCCTCGGCGCCCCCTTCGACTGGGACCGGCAACAGGGCGGCATGGCCGGCATCGCCTCCTGCGGTGACCCGCTGCCCAAACCAACGCTGGACAGTATCCGCCGCAACAAACTCGCCCTGAAAGGCCCCCTGACGACCCCGGTCGGTGGCGGCTTCCGGTCCGTCAATGTCCGCCTGCGGGAGGAATTCCAGCTCTACGCCAACCTACGCCCCGCCCACACGCTGGTTCCCGGCGGCCGCTTCGAAAACATCGACCTGATCCTGGTGCGCGAAAACCTTGAAGGCCTCTACGTCGCCTTCGAGCACTACATCCCGATCGGCGACGATCCCCACGCGGTCGCGATTTCATCCGGCGTGAACACCCGCGACGGATCGCGACGCATCGCGCGCTACGCCTTCGAGCACGCGGTGAAAGTCGGCCGCAAGAAAATCACGCTGGTGCACAAGGCCAACGTGCTGAAGGCCCTGACTGGCGTTTTCCTGGAAGCCGGCCGTGAAATCGCGAAGGAATACGAAGGCCGGATCGAATGCGATGAGCGCATCGTCGACGCCTGCGCCATGCAGCTTGTGCTGAACCCGTGGCAGTTTGACGTGATCGTGACCACCAACCTGTTCGGCGACATCCTGTCCGACCTGATCGCCGGACTGGTCGGCGGTCTGGGCGCGGCGCCCGGAGCCAATATCGGTCAGCAAGCCGCCATTTTCGAAGCCGTCCACGGTTCGGCCCCGGACATCGCCGGCAAGGGCCTCGCCAACCCGACCGCGCTGCTGCTCGCCGCGGGCCTGATGCTGGACCATGTCGGCCTGACCGATCACGCCAGGCAACTGCGCCGCGCAATCGATACGGTGCTGAACCAGGACAAGACCCGCACCGGTGACCTGGGGGGCACCGCCTCGACCAGCGATTACGCCAAGGCTATCGTTCAGCGCATCGCCTCGGCCGCCTAGAAAAGGGGAAGACACATGTCCAAAGGCTCCGACCTCCTCGTCGCCGCACTGGAAAACGAAGGCGTCGATCGCATCTTCGGCGTCCCGGGCGAAGAAAACCTCGACGTCGTCGAATCGCTCCGAGACTCCTCCATCAGACTGATCCTAACCCGTCACGAGCAGGGTGCCGCCTTCATGGCCGCAACCTACGGCCGCCTCACCGGCAAACCCGGTGTCTGCATCACCACCCTCGGCCCCGGCGCACTCAACCTCACCACCGGCGCCGCCTATGCCTCCCTCGGCGCCATGCCGATGATCATGATCACCGGCCAGAAAGCCATCCACACCAGCCGCCAGGCGCGCTTTCAGATCGTCGACGTCGTCAGCGCCTTCAAGCCACTCACCAAACTGTCGCGCCAGATCGCCAGTGCCGCCAGCATCCCAACCCTCGTGCGCGACGCCTTCCGCATCGCCATGGAAGAACGCCCCGGCCCCGTCCTGCTCGAACTCCCCGAAGACGTCGCCGCCGAACAAGGCCCCGACCTGCTGCCCATCCCGGTCCATTCGATCGAAACACCCGTCGCACACCGCGTCGCACTCGACCGCGCCGCCGGCATGATACTCGCGGCCAAACGCCCGCTGATCATGCTGGGCGCCGCCGCCTCACGCCCGCGCTCCACCTCCGGCCTCGCCGGCTTCGTCCGCCGCGTGCAGATCCCGTTCTTCACCACCCAGATGGGCAAGGGCACCGTCCCCAGCGGCGCCAACCTCTACATGGGCACCGCGGCACTCTCCGAACGCGACTACGTGCACGAGGCCATCGACCGCGCCGACCTCATCATCGCCATCGGCCACGACACCATCGAGAAACCTCCGTTCATCATGGGTCCCAACGGCCCGCAGGTGATCCACATCAGCTACACCCCCGCCAATGTCGACCAGGTCTACTTCCCGCACGCCGAGGTGGTCGGCGATGTCGGCCCCAGCCTGGAACTGCTGGCCGACCGGCTGGAGGGCAAACTGCACTACGCCGGCGCCCTGCTGCCGCTGCGGGAAGGCATCCTCGCCCGCATCACCGACCGCAACACCGAGAACCGCTGGCCGCCCACGCCACAGCGCATCGTGCACGACGTCCGCCAGGTCATCCCGCCGGATGGCATCGTGGCGCTGGACAACGGCATGTACAAGATCTGGTTCGCCCGGAACTACCGCACCTATGTTGCCAACACGCTGCTGCTCGACAACGCGCTGGCGACGATGGGGGCCGGGCTGCCATCGGCCATCATGGCCGCTCTGCTGTATCCGGAACGCCGTGTGATGGCGGTCTGCGGCGACGGCGGCTTCATGATGAACAGCCAGGAGATGGAGACTGCGGTCCGCCTGAAGCTCAACCTCGTCGTACTGATCCTCGACGACGGCGCCTACGGGATGATCCGCTGGAAGCAGGCAGTGGACAGTTTCCCCGATTTCGGCCTGACTTTCGGCAACCCGGACTTCGTGAAATACGCGGAGAGTTACGGCGCGAAGGGCACCCGCATCACCGCCACCGAGGATCTGGTCCCGACGCTGGACGCTGCGTTCCAGGACGGCGGCGTGCATCTCGTGGCGGTGCCGATCGACTATTCGGAAAACATCCGCGTGTTGATTGACGAACTGCGGGCCCGCGTGCCGGCGTCCGTGCTGGCGTAAAGCAGCGAGCGAGGCACGCAAAACGAGGAATGGGCGGAACGGCATCAGCCGGCCAAGCACCTCGGCATAAGGCGCCAGCTTCTCACGCAGCCGCTCGTCCCGTGTGCATCCTGCGATCAAGCATTCGCGTGAATATGCGATCAAGCAAAGGAATCCGGTCATGAAAATCCGAGCCGCCGTCCTCGACCGCATGGGCACCGAACCGCCTTACGCTGTCAGCAAACCCCTGCGCATCGAGACGATCGACCTCGATCCCCCCGGCCGCGGCGAATTGCTGGTGAAAGTCGCCGCCGCCGGCCTCTGTCATTCCGATCTGTCCGTCATCAACGGCGACCGCCCGCGCCCCATGCCCATGGCACTCGGGCACGAGGCCGCCGGCATCGTCGAAGCCCTGGGTGAGGACGTCATCGACCTCGCCGTCGGCGACCACGTCGTTATGGTGTTCATGCCAAGCTGCGGACACTGCGTCCCCTGTGCCGAGGGACGTCCCGCCCTGTGTGAGCCAGGCGCGGTCGCCAACGGCGCCGGCACACTGCTGTCCGGCAAACGCCGGCTCCATTGCGACGGCGCCGATGTGAACCACCACCTCGGTGTCTCCGCCTTCGCCGAATACGCGGTCGTGTCGCGCCGGTCGGTGGTGAAGGTCGACAACAACCTCCCATTGGACGAGGCCGCCCTGTTCGGCTGCGCCGTGCTCACCGGCGTCGGCGCCGTGGTCAACACCGGCCGCCTCCAGCCCGGCCAGTCGGCGGCTGTCATCGGACTGGGCGGCGTCGGTCTGTCGTCCGTGCTGGGCGCAGTCGCGTCCGGTGCCCGTCAGGTCATCGCCATCGACCTCTCGGACGACAAGCTCGGCCTCGCTCGTCAACTCGGCGCCAGCCACACCGTGAACGCCCGCGACCCGGACGCCGCGGAGCAGGTGCGGGAACTGAGCGGCGGCGGTGTCGATTTCGCCTTCGAGATGGCCGGCGCCGTCCGAGCCATGGAACTGGCCTTCAAGATCACCCGCCGCGGCGGCACCACCATCACCGCCGGCCTGCCGCCGCCCACAGCCGCACTGCCTGTCCCCCTCGTCCAACTCGTCGCGGAAGAACGCACCCTGAAGGGCAGCTATATCGGCACCTGCGTGCCGACGCGCGATATCCCCCGCTACGTCGCGCTGTACCAGGCCGGCCGCCTGCCGGTGGACCGGCTCATGAGCGGCAAGCTGACACTCGACGAGATCAACGAGGGCTTCGACCGCCTGCACGAAGGCAAAGCCGTCCGCCAGGTCATCGAGTTCCCGGCGTGAACCATCCGCCGGCCCCCACGACGGTCCCGGAGCGGCAAGACGCATGAAGAACAAGATCGTCTCCCCCGCCGAGGCCATCGCCATCATCCGGCCCGGCGACACGGTCTCGGTCGCCGGGTTCGTCGGCATCGGCACCCCGGACGAACTGCTGATCGCCCTCGCCAACCGCTTCCGCGACACCCAGGAACCCGCCGGTCTGACCTTGCTGTTCGCAGCCGCTCCCGGCGACGGCAAGGACCGCGGCCTCAACCGGCTGGCCCACCCCGGCCTCGTCAAGCGCGCGATCGGCGGTCACTGGGCGCTGGTGCCGAAACTGGCAAAACTCGCGGTCGACAACGAGATCGAGGCCTACAACCTTCCGCTCGGCTGCATCGCGCAACTCTACCGAGACATCGCGGCAAGGCGCGCCGGCCTGCTGTCCCGCGTCGGCCTGCGCACCTTCGTCGACCCGCGCCTGGAAGGCGGCAAGCTCAACGCCCGCACCACCGAGGACCTCGTTGAACTCCTGCACGTCGATGGCCAGGAATACCTGCTCTACAAGGCATTCCCGATCCATGTGGCACTGATCCGCGGCACCACCGCGGACACCCACGGCAACATCACCATGGAACGCGAGGCCCTCACGCTCGACGCACTCCCCGCGGCAATGGCCGCGCAGAACTCGCGCGGCTTCGTCATCGCCCAGGTCGAACGGATCGCGCAGGCCGGATCGCTCGACGCCCGCCGCGTCCAGGTCCCCGGCATCCTGGTCGATTGCGTCGTCCTGGCAGAGCCCGAGAACCACCGCCAGACCTACGGCGTCGCCCACAACGGCGCCTTCTCCGGCCAGTTCCGCGTGCCGATGGACCGGATCGAACCGCTGCCACTGGACGAGCGCAAGGTGATGGCTCGGCGGGCCGCGCTCGAACTGCCCATGGGCGGGGTCGTGAACCTCGGCATCGGCATGCCCGAGGGCGTCGCCGCGGTCGCGGCCGAGGAGAAAGTGCTGCGCCACGTCACCCTTACCGCCGAACCCGGCGTGATCGGCGGCATGCCGCAGGGCGGGCTGAACTTCGGCGCGGCGATCAACCCCGACGCCGTGATCCAGCAGAACCAGCAGTTCGACTTCTACGACGGCGGCGGCCTCGATCTCGCGGTGCTCGGCATGGCGCAGGTGGATACCGAGGGCAACGTCAACGTCAGCCGCTTCGGTCCGCGTCTGGCCGGGGCAGGGGGGTTCATCAACATCAGTCAGAACGCCCGCACGGTCGTGTTCACCGGCGCCTTCACCGCCGGCGGCCTGGTGACCGCTATCGAGGACGGCCAGCTCCGCATCGTGAAGGAAGGCCGGTCGCGCAAATTCATCGAAAAGGTCGAGCAGATCACCTTCAGCGGCGAATTCGCCGGCGAGGCCGGTCAGCCGGTCCTCTACGTCACCGAACGCTGTGTGCTCCGCCGCACCGCCGAGGGCGTGGAACTGACCGAAGTCGCGCCCGGCATCGACATCGAGCGGGACATTCTCGCCCACATGGGGTTCCGCCCGATCGTGCGCGATCCGAAGCCGATGGATGAACGCCTGTTCCAGCCGGAGCCGATGGGGATGGAGCATATCCTCCTCGGTCTGTCGCTCGCGGAACGAATCAGCTTCGACACCGAGCGGAACACATTGTTCATCAACTATGAGGGCTTCCAGGTCCGCTCCACGGACGATGTGGAACTGGTGCGCCGCGAAGTGGAGACCCGCTGCAAGGCGATCGGCCAGCGGATCGCGGTCGTCGTGAACTACGACAGCTTCACCCTCGATCCGATGGTCAGCGACGCGTTCTTCTCGATGGTCACGTATCTACAGCAGCGTTACTACACGTCGGCCTCACGCTACACGACCAGCGCCTTCATGCGTCTGAAGCTCGGAGCGAGCCTCGCCGAGCGTGCGCTGGCACCGCATGTGTTCGAGACCTTCTCGGAGGCTCAGGCGTTCATGGTAGCGCAGGAGGCGACGATCGCCGATGGAGGAGACTGACGCCGACAGTCTGCCTGCGGATAGTCGCTACCGCCGCCCGCGCCCCAGCCACACCACCTCAACGTTCGACAGCGGCTGGGCGCGACATGCCAGTATCTTCCCCTCGGCAAGCTGAGCCACCGACAGCGCATTGTCGCTGTATGGCAACATCGAAACCTCGCCCGCCCGAACTTCGGAAATGCACGCGGCGCAGTTCCCCGTCGCACAGGTATACGGATAATCGATCCCGGCTCCGACCGCCGCCTGCAGCAGTGTCTGATCCGCCGCACAGGCGATCGTCGCTCCGGTATTGACGACCGTGATGTCGAACGCCATCACGCAGCCTCCGCGCGCCGACTGGCTCCGACGCGCACCGACGAAAACGCCGGATGGAACCACACAACCGACGGAAAGCGAGCCAGGGCGTATCCGTACAGAGCCAACCCGATCGCCGGCTCGTTGCCGACCACCTCGGTCGCATGGATCGCATGATCCGACATCGCCATCCCCTGACCGGGCGCCACCGTCACCTCGCCGATTTCCTCGACAGTCGCATAGCCCTCGCGGCTGCCGTCATCCGTGCGGCGGTAATACCTGTGCACCTCCCGCCCGGAGATCGCGGCATTCACACACCAGATCCCATGGTCGTGCGGCGCCGCTTCCTTCCCCGGAAGCCCGATCGTCAGATACAGCCCCATCCCGTCGCCATCCTCCAGCGCCAGGATGTGATTGCGCCCCTGTGCATCCGGCATGGCGAAGTCGCCCCGTGGAAACAGCGCCTCGCCCCGGTTCGCCAGCCCAACCAGCAATCCCTTGATCTTCTCCAGCGCCGCCTGGCCGCTGCCGTCCGCATCAACAATCGCCCGCGCCTGCCGCAGCAATACCGCACATCCCTCCGCCCGCTCTTCGCTCATCCCATGATCCCCAACTGCGAAAACCCAATATTGCGCGCTCCCGCCACCGGGCGCTACTCCCAGCAGCATGAGCAAACGGTCGCAACAGATCGACGCCCTTTTCCGGCAAGGCCAGCAGTTCCATAAGGCCGGCCGGCTGGTGGAGGCCGAACAGATCTACCGGCAGGTGCTCGCGGCGATGCCACGGCACGCCGACGCGCTGCACGCGTTGGGCGCGCTCGCCCTGCAAGCCGGCCGTCCGGTTGCCGCCGAAACCCTGCTCAGCCAGGCAATCGGCTTGAAACCTGCCGCGGATTTCCAGCTCACCCGCGCCCACGCCCTGCTTGCCTTGCACAGGCCGGCAGAGGCCGCCCAGACGGCACGTCTCGTTCTCCGCGCCCGCCAAAGCGCCGAGGCCCATCAGGTGCTCGGTCATGCTCTGAGCGACGGCGGTCACCCGGAACAGGCCGTCGAAGCCTACCGCACCGCTGTACGCCTGAAGCCCGCCTTGCCCGACATCCGCAACAATCTCGGGATGGCGCTGCGCCATGCCAACCGTCTGCCGGAAGCTGAACAGGAACTCCGCCAGGCCCCGCCCGAACCCGAAGCACTGGTGAACCTGTCAAGCGTCCAGAAGGAACGGGGCGCCTTTGCCGGGTCCGAGGCCACCCTGCGTCACGCGCTGAGCCTCGCGCCCGACAACCCGGTGCTGCGCTACAACTGGGCGCTGCTGATGCTGCTCCTCGGGCGCACATCCGAAGCCTGGGACGGCTGGGAGCAACGCTTCCGTGCCGGCGCCGTCCCCGCCCGATCGTTCTCGCACCCACAATGGCAGGGTGGACCGCTCGGCAGCCGCACCTTGCTCGTGCACACGGAACAAGGACTTGGCGACGTCATCCAGTTCGTCCGCTACCTCCCCGCCATCGATGGTCACGTCGTCTTCGAGCCGCCGCCCCGCCTGATCCGCCTGCTCTCCGGCAACCCGGCTCTGCCGCCGATGATCCTCGCCGATCGACCTCCGCCGCACATCGACACAGTCATCCCGCTCCTCAGCCTGCCCGCCCGCACCAGGCTGTCCCCCGTCCAGCCGCCCTACCTGTTTGCCGAACCGGGCCGTGTCGCGGCCTTCAGGGATCGCATCGGCCCCCAGGGCTTCCGCATCGGCATAAACTGGCAAGGCCACTCCGGCCGGTTCGAGGACAAAGGCCGTTCGTTCCCCCTCGCCATGTTCCAGCCGCTGGCCGCCGTGCCCGGCGTCCGCCTGATCAGCTTGCAAAAGGGCGAAGGCGAGGAGCAGATCGCCGCCGCCGGCTTTCCCGTCGAGACGCTGGACGGTCTCGATGCCGGCCCGGACGCCTTCCTCGACACCGCCGCGGTCATGCAGAACCTGGACCTGGTCGTCACCTCCGACACTTCGATCGCCCATCTCGCCGGGGCGCTCGGCCGCCCGGTCTGGGTCGCGCTGCGCCGCGTGCCCGACTGGCGATGGATGCTCGATCGCCCCGACAGTCCCTGGTATCCGACGATGCGGCTGTTCCGCCAGAACCGCGACGGCGACTGGCCGCCGGTCTTCGCCGCGATCGCCGCCGCGCTGCCGCGATGACCAGTCCCGCCATTCCCGTCTCCTGGGGCGAACTCCTCGACAAAATCACGATCCTGGAGATCAGGACACACCGTCTGCACACACCCCGGGGCCGAGCCGCCGCCGCGCACGAACTGAACCTGCTGCGCCAGGCAGCGCCTGTCCCGCTCGGTGTCGCCGAACTGGAAGCGGCTTTACGGGCGGTGAACACAAGGCTGTGGCGCATCGAGGACCTGATCCGCGAAAAGGAAGCCAGCGGCGATTTTGGCCCAGGCTTTGTCGCGCTCGCTCGCGCGGTCTACCGCGAGAACGACGAGCGGGGCCGCATCAAGCAGGCCGTCAATCGCTTGCTGCGCTCGGAAATGATGGAGGAGAAGCAGTATCCAGCGTACTAGTGTCCGGACCCCGAAGTTCGCGGCACTTGCCGTGAGTGTAAGAGATCAGCGGGCCACACAAAACAAAAGCTAATGTCCCGTTCCAAGTCTTCCGAAACGGGACACTGGGGCGCGATTGTTCTCGGCCACAGCCATTCAGCGTCAACACCGGCCGAGGGCCGAACTGCCCCGAATTCACACCATTCCACGTTCAAATCGACTCTCGGCCATGCACCCTCGTCATGCCGACGCCCGTAGCTGTCATCGCCGGACGCGGCTTCCCACGACATTAACCCCCAATCCGGTGTAGTTTAGTGTTGGGCGGAGCGACGAGGTGCGTGCGGCTTGCCGCGTCACTGCAACTCTCTCAACTTTCGTCCAACACAAAGTTTCCAGCCATGACCGACCCGATTGCCGAAAATCTCCGCCGCGTCCAGGACCGCATCGCCGGCGCCGCAATCGCCGCCGGCCGCAAGCCGCGGGACATCACCCTGGTCGCGGTTTCGAAGACCAAGCCCGCCGAGGCCATCGCCGCCGCTTTGTCCGCCGGGCAGACCGTGTTCGGCGAGAACCGCGTCCAGGAAGCCGCAGCCAAATTCCCTGCATTGCGAGCGAAATATCCGCTCAGCCTGCACATCATCGGCGGCCTCCAGACCAACAAGGCGCGCGACGCGGTTCGCATCGCCGACGTAATCGAGTCGCTCGACCGCCCGAAACTCGCCGACGCCATCGCCGCCGCCATCGCCAGGGAAGGCCGCACGCCGGTGTTGCTGATCGAGGTGAACACCGGTTCGGAGCCGCAAAAATCAGGTATCGCGCGCGATGACGCGGATGGCTTTATCAATGAATGCAAAGCCCGTTTCAGTCCGCCACTGACTGGTTTGATGTGCGTCCCTCCCCACGACGAAGATCCGCGGCCACATTTCACATGGCTCGCCGACCGCGCGGCGCGCCATGGACTAACGACGGTTTCGATGGGAATGTCAGCAGATTTCGAAATCGCCATCGCCTGCGGCGCGACCTGGGTTCGAATCGGCAGCGCGATCTTCGGCTCACGCTGACGTTGTCCCTGGATGGACAGTACCAGCCCACGCTGAAACGGTCGCTCCCGCCGCGCCGCCCCGACATGACGACTGCGACTGATACCAGGCGGCCGACCGTCGGGTGAAGAATCGGTCTTCGGCCGGCTGGTAGTGCGCCGGGAGACCGGCAAGGAGTAGGAGGTGAAAGTCCTTTACGATGAAGACCTAGCGCGTCACATCGCCCCCAAGCCGTGCGTCGTGTCCCGCGAGGGGCAGGGCGAAGCGTCGGCAGGGGATCGTGTAGGCTGGCCATCGAGCCACGAAAGCGGCATCTCCCGGGCGCCGACAGTGTTACCAGACTGGAAGGCGACACGAGCCGCCGCGCTATCGCGAGCGACGGCCCGGCCCGGCGTGGTCAGAGACCCCAGCATGCATGGACGCTCCTTGTTCGGGAACCGGGAGATCTCGTCGCTGGCCGGTGGTGGTGCGCACCACGGGTCCGCGCAGGGAAGGCCAAAGGGCCGAAGCCTGTGATGCACGGCGGCGAGAAGTCAGGCCCCACCATAGTAGCAATGAAACCTGCGAACGAACCCCGGCGACGGGGCAAGGAGTGGGCGGAGCCAAGGGTGGGGGCCGAGGGAAACGTGGGAGGTCCACACGGGGTCCGGGCGCAGGACCGGGCAGCCTCGTCAGCGGGGATCGACCGCGTACGGGAAGTGGCACGAGAGAAGAAAGGGGAACGGTTCACCACCTTACTGCACCACATCGACGCGTCGTTGTTGCGCCAGGCCTACTTCTGGCTGAAGCGTGACGCGGCGCCTGGCGTGGACGGGATGACCTGGGACGCCTACGGAGAGGGCCTGGAGGCGCGGCTGCGCGACCTCGAAAGCCGCATCCATCTTGGTTCCTACCGGGCACAGCCTAGCTTACGTGCCTACATCCCGAAACCGGATGGCCGGGAACGGCCGCTGGGGATTGCGGCGCTAGAAGACAAGATCGTCCAACGCGCCGTGGTTGAGGTTCTCAATGCGATCTACGAGCAGGACTTTGTCGGCTTCTCCTATGGGTTCCGGCCCGGACGGGGACAGCACGACGCCTTGGACGCACTCGCGGTCGGCATCGAGAGCAAGGCAGTGAACTGGATACTGGACGCCGACATCAAGGGCTTCTTCGACAACATCAGTCATGACTGGATGATGCGGTTCGTCGAGCACCGGGTTGGCGACCGGCGCGTGTTGCGCCTCATTCGCGGATGGCTGAAGGCGGGTGTGGTGGAGGACGATGTAAGACAACCGGCGACGAAGGGCACCCCGCAAGGGGCGGTCATCTCGCCCTTGCTGGCGAACATCTATCTCCATTACGCCTACGATCTATGGACCGAGCAGTGGCGGAAACGCCACGCGCGCGGTGCGATGATCGTGGTGCGCTATGCCGACCAGCGTTTCGTTGGCGTCAGCCAAGCTGACCGAAACGCGAGGGACGATACTGTTGTTGGTTTCGAGCATCGGTCTGACGCCGATCTGTTCCTGGCACAACTACGCATCCGTATGGCGGAATTCGCCTTGGAGCTGCACCCCGAGAAGACACGCCTGATCGAATTCGGCCGCAGGGCCGCGTCTGACAGGGCGGCACGGGGGGAAGGCAAGCCAGAGACGTTCGACTTCCTTGGCTTCACCCATATCTGTTCGCGAACACGCCAGGGCGGTTTCATGCTCGCCCGGCATACGCGGCGCGACCGGAAACGGGCGAAGTTGCTTGAGATCACCGAGGAACTTCGGCGGCGATGGCACCAGAGCGTGGCAGAACAGGGCGCGTGGCTCGGGTCGGTGGTGCGGGGCTTCTTCGCCTATCACGCCGTCCCCACCAACACGCGCGCTCTGTCGGCGTTCCGGCATTATGTTGTCGAACTCTGGCGGCGCGCCTTGCGCCGGCGTAGCCAGAAGGACCGGACGACACGGGCGATGGTGGATAAGCTGGCGAAACGCTGGCTCCCCAAGCCCCGGATTACCCATCCCTGGCCGGCTCAACGCTTCCGCGTCAAACACCCAAGGTGGGAGCCCGGTGCGTAATGTGGCGCCGGTGGATATGTGGCGTTCAGCGCCGAAGGTGGCCGCCAGGGCCGAATGGCGGCCTTTGAACGCCACATAACAAAGTGATCGAGAGTCGTCGGGCTTCCCCATCG
>JBEKLE010000111.1:0-15692 GCA_050010355.1 Rhodopila sp.
AAGCTCGTATAAGAGCGGAACACCGGTGCTGGATCGCCGCAGGTACTCCCGGCAGGCAGCGCCACGCCGCAGTCCTGAAAGCTGACCTGGTCGGTGCCGAAGAACTGTTTCAGCACCTCAGCCCCCACCCCGCCCTCAATGGCGTGACCTGAAGGGTAGTCCTGGTTAGGCGGTGTCGGCCGCAACGGTGTCCAGGTCTGATCACCTGCGCTGTGAATGGCGGTGACCGGCCGCCAGAAGTTGTAATGGTTCTTGGAAGCGGACATCGCGATGTAGCCATCTGCCAGCGCCATATTGAGCATCGCGAACAGCCGCGCGTTCTCCCAAGGGTTCAGGCCCTTGTTGAGCGAGACGGTTCTGGCGATGCGGCTCCATTTCAGCGGTGAGCTTTCAAGCCAGAACAGCGCGATCTGGGTTTGGTCCGCCGTGCGCGTGCTGGTCGTGCCGGCGCCGTCACCGCCCAGCGATTTCACTTCGTTGAAATCGGCCGTGAAGGCCTTATCGGTCACGGCGTAGGGTGGTCCAGGCCGGAATTGTGCGCTGTCTTGGAGCACAAAGGGGGTGACATTTGCCCATGCCTCAAAGGCGACGAATGGGAACCCCGGCGTGCATTGATACTTTCCAGGCCCGGGCGGGGGGCAGTCCTTGTTCAGGAATGGTCCCACTGCCGCGTTGTCCTTGGCACGCAGGGCAAGGATCGCCGCCGCCGAAGCCTGTCCCAGCGCGACACCCTGCGTCTTGGCCGGAGAGTCGGGGATGGCGCCAAGGGCAGCGGTATAGGCGGCCTCGGCGCTCGCAACGCCGGCATCGATGCACTCCTTCTTTACGACTTCAGCAGGCAGTCGGCCCATCAGCGGTACCATCACATCGCGCGCAGCCGCTGCCACCGCGGCATCCACGGACGTTCCTGGCTCGGCTTTCTTGTCGAAGGCGTAAGGTTGAGAACGACGATTGATCGCGTTCAACGCATCATGAATGGCGATGTGCATAATCGCGTAAATTCGCGATTCGTGGAACGGATTGTCGAACGGAGCGATGCATGCTTTTGTCGCAGCCACGCCTGCGTTCGTGTTCCAGAGGATGACGGGGTCGCCGGCCGGCGCCGCCAGGGCACCAGGCTCGTATTGTGTCACAGCGGCCAAAAGGGCCATACCGAGCAGTAATCGTGTTGATACGCGCATCACATACCTCCCTGTTGTCATCAAAACGTATCGCGCCGGATTGCGGGTCCGGGTCGGAGGAATCCATGCGGCGCAGCTTCGTCCGGATCCTCGCGTTCCCCCCCGCAGGCGTATCGGGAGCGGTTTGAACTGGCGGCTTGGTCCTTAAGCGATTGTTACTCGGTGTGAACAGCGACTGGGCGCCGCGCAAGTCCCGCGGCGCCCTTGGACTCAGCCTAACGGATTGATGTTCTGGTTCACCCGGAACAAATTCTTCGGATCATACCTGCGCTTTACCGCGACAAGCCGGTCGTAGTTGGCGCCGTAGCTCGCCTTGACACGAGCCTCGCCCTCATCGTCCGACATGAAGTTCACATACCCGCCGCCAAGGTTGTAGGGATGCACCGCCTCCCAGTACGCTTTCGCCCAGCTTTTCAGCGCGGCGGCCTTGCCGGGGTCGGGATCGATGGCGGCGATCACCATTGACCATGTGGCGTCGCGAGCACCCCAGGGCGTCTCGCCCGGTCCGACCGCATGCACCGCCTTGTCAATCGGATACAGGTGCATAAGCGACAGCTCGCTGGGCGTTTTCGCGGCGTGGCGAAGATGCACCTCGATCGCCGCGTCCGTCAGCTCCCGCACGAAGTCGCCCTTCCAGTACCACTGCATCCCCTTCGGCAGAAGCCCATCGAACAGACCCTGCAGCGCCGGGAACGGCATCTGGCTCATCCAGTCGAAAAGAGGTGTCGGCAGCGCGGTCCGCACGGGCTGCATGGCTGCCTCGCCCTCCGCCTGCGTACCGGCGTAGCAGGAGATCAGTGCGCACACCCGCCGGCCCCAGTGCTCCCGCGGGAAAGGATCGGTGGATGGCACTGTCTTCAGGCCGATGAAAACAGCCAGCTCCGCCGGCGCCTTGGCCAGGAAGTTGCGGTACCAGCGCATGATCTCGGCCGCCTGTGACTGATCCCAGAAAATCGGGCCGGCATACACGCTGCTGACCGGGTGGGCCCTGAACACGAAGCTGGTGACGACACCAAAATTGCCGCCGCCGCCGCGCAGAGCCCAGAACAGGTCCTCATTCTGCGTGGCACTGGCGGTCACGAAACTGCCGTCGGCGAGCACCACGTCTCCCTCGAACAGGTTGTCGATCGTCAGGCCGTATTTGCGCGTCAGGTAACCCGATCCGCCGCCCAGGGTGAGACCGCCGACGCCGGTGGAGGACACGATGCCCGCCGGCACCGCGAGACCGAAGGCGTGGGTCGCGTGATCCATGTCGCCCTGCGTGCAGCCGGGTCCGACACGCACCAGCCGCGTGACCGGGTCAACGCGCACGCCTTTCATCGGCGAGAGATCGATCACTACGCCGCCGTCGCAGCTGCCAAGGCCCGGGCCGTTATGGCCGCCGCCGCGAATGGCGAGCAGCAGGCCGTTGTCGCGTGAGAAGTTCACCGTGGTGATGACATCCGCCACGTCCGCGCATCGAGCGATCATCAACGGGCGTTTGTCGATCATGCCGTTATAGAGTTGGCAGGCCTCTGCGTAGTCCGGATCGTCCCGCTGGACCAGACTGCCGCGGAGGCTTTGCTTCAGCACCTCGGTGTTCGGATGTTCCATGTGTCCTCCTGTTGATTTTCCTTTTGCGAAACGGCCGGCCCCGGCGAGATGCTCTCGTCAGTCCCGGAAAAGGCGTTCAGTCCCAATCAAGTAAATCGTCGTTGATCAGCAGATTTGTGCTATGCAGCGCTGAACCGCAGCTTCCGTAACATCTTCGACGCGGTATTTGCCGCCATTTGACGGGCATCCCGCAGGCCGTTGGGAAATGTAACACAACATTTCGCGCAACGCCAGAGGCCCGAACGAAATTCCGCTGAAATTCTCCCGAACCAACCGACATCGCGTCCATGGATCTACGTAGCCCGGATCGTCCCGCTGGATCAGGCCGCCGCGCCGGCTTTGCTTCAGGGTCGCTACGCTTGGGCTTTCCATGATGCTCTCCCACATGCGGCGCGTCTACGATTTCAAGGAGTCGCGGTCCCGCGCGCGTCTTGGCAGAAGACGATCTTGCAGCAAACCCAGTGTTGAAAACCTCCCCCAAACATGGGAGAAATGTGGATTGGCGTTTCTCGCGTGCCGTCATCAAACATCGTCACGGGTGTCGTATGCCGCGATCACAGTCCGGAACGAATAAGCAGGTGTCGGCGCGTATTCAGCGCCTTTGCTGCATCGGCGTCGGCGGCGAAATTCTGATGCCGGACCTGCTGCGAGAAGTGACCGGGTTGATCCCCTCGCGGCACGGGAATTTCTTCTGGGTGGGACCCCATCACGAAATCACGAACAGCTACAATACGTTTCCACCGGCGCTCATGAAACTTTACTTGCAGGAATTCTTCATGACGGACCGCGAGAACAGTGCTTAAACCTTTCAGCATGATCAAATCTTGGCCGGTGTTGAACCCGGTCCGGCATTATGAACAGAACTTGCTTGTCGACCGTCGCACACTCCTGCGCAGCGACCTTTTCAACGTTCTCTGGCGGCCGTGCGAGGTCAATGAGTTCCTCCAGTTATGTGTGCGGGAGGCAGGGCGAATTTGCGGGATACTGTATGTGTACCGTGCGGCGGGAGAACCTCCGTTCGAACGGAACGACTTTGAACTGCTCGAGTCGATGGCCGGCTTCGTGGCGCATGGCATGACACGGGCGCGCTTTGGGGGAAGACGCGTTTGCCGAAAGCGACGACCGATCGCTGTTTATTGCCGACCCTGACGGCACGGTGCGCCATGCCGACGCTCCGGCGCAGCGGCTGCTGATGATGGCGCTTAATCCGCGCCTCTCACCCATAGTCACGTGGCGCGGATTAACCGAACCAGTGTCCGAAATCGCTCGGCTCTGCCGCACACTGGCGAGCATCGCGAACGGCGAGATCAGGCAGCCTCCGCCGGTGCTTCGGCTGCGCAACGCATGGGGTGAGTTCGTTCTGCGGGCCTATTGGTTTGGCGCGACCGACGGCCCCGAGCAGACCCGCCAGATCGGTGTCACCATTGAGCGCCGAGTGCCGCGGGTACTAGCCCTGCGTCGACGGGTCGAAGCGTTGCCGCTCACCGCGCGTGAGAAGCAGTTGTGTCTGCTGCTAGCGCGCGACCGATCGGGCAAGGACCTCGTCGATGGGCTGGGAGTGGCCGCCAGCACGGTCGTTACTTACCAGCGCAGCATATACTGCAAACTTGGGGTGCATAGCCGCGCCGGACTACTGGCGGCCCTCGAGCCCGCGTGAGCGGTTTTGCGTGGGCGTTTGGCCCGGCTTTCCCACTGTTATATAGTTCAAGGCTTTGCGCCGAAGCGCTTTTCGAAGATCGGCGGCCTCGCTACTGTGCACAGAATATCGCTGCAAATACCTAGACTTTTCTGACCTCATCAGACCTAGCCCATCGTCAACTGGTTCGTCCGCCCGATTCAAACCGCGAGACGAGCCCGCCGTAAAACCTCGAGACCCCGCCCGCTCGGTCAGCCCGACCGCGACGCCTTCCGCACCACCACCGTCGTCCAAGCCCCCTGCGGCAGCATCCGCTCCAGCCGCAGCCCCTGCGTCCGGTGCGCCGCCAGCACCCACCGCGCCTGACTGGCCAGCAGTCCCGCCAGGATCGCCGTCCCCCCCGGCGCCAGATGAAGCGCCAAATCCCGAGCCATCAGACACAGCGGCCGCGCCAGGATATTCCCGAACACCAGATCATACCGCCCGCCCGCCCGCACAAACGGATCGCGCCACCCATCCGCCAGCCGTACCGTCACCAGCCGCGCCACACCGTTCAGCGCCGCGTTCTCCCGCGCCACCCGCACCGCCCATGGCTCGATATCCGTCGCCAGCACGGGCCTATTCAACAACCGCGCCGCCGCCATCGCCAGAATCCCAGACCCCGTGCCCAGATCCAGAATGCGCCTAGGCCGCCGCCGAGCCACCTCCTCCAGCGCCACCAGACACCCGCGCGTCGACCCATGCTCACCGGTCCCGAACGCCAGCCCCGCGTCCAGCGTCAGCGTGATCCGACCCGGAACCAACGTGCCCGTCACATGCGTCCCGCGCACCGCGAACCGTTCGCCGATCATTTGCTCGGGGAACGATGCATAGGTTCGCGCCAGCCACCCACCGGCTTCGGTCGCCGACCGCTCCAGCACCGGCGAAACCCCCGTTATGACCGCCGCCACCGCCAGCGACGACTCCAGTTCCGCGTCACCCACCCCGACCCGCTTCACGCCCTCCACCCGCCACCCCCCGGTGTCGTGATTACGAAAAAACCCAACCGTGTCGCAGGCATTGGCCAGCGCCGCCTCGAACGCTTCCAGCGCGTCCTCCGACACACTGACCGCCACCGTCTCCAACGGAATTGGGTAAACCGCCATCAGGCGCGCTCGACAAACCGGTCCAGCACCCGCTTGTCGCCAGACGTCTCAAACCGCACGTCCAGCTTGTCGTCGTCGACCGACCTGACCGTGCCGTAGCCGAACTTCTGGTGGAACACCCGCGCCCCCACGGGGATCTTGTCCGCCCGAGCCGGACGCCCCGGCTGCTCCCAGGCATCAATCACCCGCGGCGCCCGCGCGATCAGCGGGAACTGGCCGGAGAACGACGTCGCCGCGGCGATCCGCGCCGCCCGCGACCCACCCGTCTGCTCGACATGCGCTTCGGGCAACTCTTCCAGGAACCGGCTGGGAATGCTGACCTGCCAGTTGGCATAGATCCGCCGGTTGGAGGCATGGCTGACGATCGCCCGCCGCCGCGCCCGTGTCAGCCCGACATACGCCAGCCGCCGCTCCTCCTCCAGCCCCTTGTTGCCGCTTTCGTCCATCGAACGCTGGTTGGGGAACACGCCTTCCTCCCAGCCCGGCAGGAAGACCGTGTCGAACTCCAGGCCCTTGGCGCCATGCAGGGTCATCAGGCTGACCTTGTCGGTGTCCGAACGGTCGTCGTTCTCCATCACCAGTGCCACATGATCGAGGAACCCGGCCAGCGTCTCGAAGTCCGCCAGAGCGCGCACCAGTTCCTTCAGGTTTTCCAGCCGGCCCGGCGCCTCGGCCGATTTGTCCTGCTTCCACATCTCGGTGTAGCCGCTTTCGTCGAGCATGGTCGCGACGGTCACGACATGCCCATCCACCGCCAGCATGTCCCGCCATTGCCCGAACTGCCGCAGCAACCCGCCGACCGCCTCCCTCAGCTTGCCCCTCAGGCCCCCGGTTTCCACCAGCCGCGCCGCGGCAGCCGACAGCGGAATCCCCCACGCGCGGGACGCCTCATGCATCGTCCGCAAAGCAGAATCCCCCACCCCGCGCCGAGGTACATTGACGATCCGCTCGAACGCCAGATCGTCGGCCGGCTGCACCGTCGCGCGCATATAGGCGATGGCGTCGCGGATTTCCGCCCGCTCATAGAACCGCAGGCCGCCAACCACACGATACGGCACGCCCACCGTGATCAGCCGCTCCTCGAACGCCCGCGTCTGAAAACCGGCTCGGACCAGGACCGCCATCTCAGCCAGCGGATGGCCGCCCTCGCGGCGCAGCTCCTCGATCTTCCCCGCGACCATCCTGGCTTCCTCGTCGGAATCCCACAGTTCGATAACGGTGACCTTCTCGCCGCCCTGCGCATCGGCCCGACCCGGCCGCAAGGTCTTGCCCAGCCGACCCTCGTTATGTGCGATCAGGCCGGACGCCGCCGCCAGAATGGACGCGGTGGACCGATAGTTCGCCTCCAGCCGAACGATCCGGGCGTTCGGAAAGTCTTTTTCGAACCGCAGGATGTTTTCCACCTCGGCGCCGCGCCACGAATAGATCGACTGGTCGTCATCCCCGACGCAGCAGATGTTGCCGTGCCCCTGCGCCAGCAGCCGAAGCCAGAGATACTGCACCAGGTTGGTGTCCTGATACTCGTCGACCAGGATGTAGCGGAACCGGCGGTGGTAATCCGCCAGAATGTCCGGCTGGGTCCGCAGAATCTCGGTCATGTGCAGGATCAGGTCGCCGAAATCCGCCGCGTTCAGCGTCCGCAACCGCTCCTGGTAAGCGGCGTAAAGCGCCTGCGCACGGCCATTGGCGAAGTCGGAGTCCTCGTTCGCCGTGATCCGCGCCGGGGTCAGGCCACGGTCCTTCCAGCGCTGGATCACGCCCATCAGCGCCGCCGGCACCCACCGCTTGGTGTCGATCCGCTCCGCCTCCATCACCTGCTTCAGCAGACGAAGCTGGTCGTCGGTGTCGAGGATGGTGAAGTTCGACGACAGCCCGACCTGTTCCGCGTGCCGGCGCAGCATCCGCGCGCACAACGCATGAAACGTGCCGAGCCAAAGCCCTTCGGCCGGTTCGCCGAGGATGGCGGAGACGCGCTCGCGCATTTCCCGCGCAGCCTTGTTGGTGAAAGTGACGGCCAGGACCTGGTTGGGGAAGGCGCGCTTCGTCAGCAGGATGTGGGCGAATCGCGTGGTCAGCACGCGGGTTTTCCCCGTGCCGGCACCCGCCAGCACCAGCAGCGGGCCGTCAACGGTTTCGACCGCCGCGCGCTGTTCGGCGTTGAGGCGGATCAGGTAGTCGGGGGAAAGGGGCGTTTGGTTCGACACGCGCCTGGATATAGAACCTTCGGCAAACTTGACCAATCGCCGTCTGGTCCGGGTCTGTCGATGCGTTGGACGGTCCGCCGAAAATTGGTCGAGGCGGTCGGCCGCTTCGCTCCCGCCAAGCCAGCGACAGAACCATATGGCGCGGACGTCGCTCGACCTTTGTCGGTAAATTTTACATCTTCGAAAGAAACAGAAACGGGTCGAGCGCTAAGATACTGTATCTTTTATTGAACATGCGTTGGCATGGCGATTGCTCACTAGTTCGCGAGGTCACCTTGATGGGATACCCGCGATGAAACTCAATCCTTTTTCGTCGGTCAGCGGGGTCGCGCTCACCGTGTGTGCGATCCTGGCGGCCATGGGCGTCACCGCGCCGGCACAGGCACTGCCGTCGATGAATGCGACTATGGGTGGAAGCTTCGATAATGCGGACTACGCGGGCGACGGGACGGCCGGGACCAACCTGGGAAACACGACGACGCTGACGATGGACGGCACTGGATCTATTTTGTCACTTCCGCCTAACTATACCCCGCTCGGTGGTTCATCAGCGCCCAACACTTATCTGTCGCTGAATATACTGTCGGCTGGCCAGTCCTTTACTAGCGTCACAAGCATCAGTCTTGCGGGTATTACAAATTCACCCACCGTTGACAACATCCCCGATCTCCTCAGCTATACAGGAAGCGCCGGAACTTACACGTTCAGCGCGACGGAACTGTATATCTCCAGCGTCGACGGTAATGGATCTTCAATCACTATCGGCGTAGTCGGCGTTTTGGCCGATGAGTCCGGTCATTACGCGGATACGCCCGGACTTGCTCTTATTAATTTCCAGCAGAGTGGAAACGCCGGTGCCGTGGCGGACGATGTGACCCTTGGCGCACCGCCTAGCGTGGAGGTCCCGCCGCTACCCGAGCCAGCATCCATATTGCTGGTGGGGTCCGGTCTGCTTGGCCTCAATGTGATCCGCCGTCGCCGCAAGGACTGACCAGCCGGCCGAGATATTGACCCATCGGCAACGCCGTTCCACTCGTCATGCCGACGCAGAGCCTGCCCCGAGCGAAGGCCGGGGTCGGTATCCACGCCTCTGACTATTCCCAAAAAAGGCGTGGATCCCGACCTCCGTCGGCCTGACGAGACAGGAGAGTCGGTTCCAACGCGGACTGGTATAAGTCCGGAGAAGAACCAGTCGCGGACGGTCAAGTCCGAACGCCGCTAGCTTGGTGCGAGCATCCGAAGCGTCAACTCGAAGCCTCGGGTGACGCCCCGGCTTCCATTAGCGGCCGAACGCCCAGCACGTGCGCGATCGCATACGTCAGATCCGCCCGGTTCAACGTGTAGAAGTGGAATTCATCCACCCCGTTCGCCTGCAACAGCCGAACCTGCTCCGCGGCGATCACCATCCCCACCATCCGGCGAGTCTCCGGGTCATTTTCCGTGCCCTCGAACAGCCGTCCCATCCAGCCCGGCACGCTTGCCCCGCACATCGCGGAAAACTTCACAGCCTGTGCGAAATTAGACACAGGCATGATTCCAGGCACGATCGGCGCGGTCATTCCGGCCGCCAGGCAAAGGTCCAGGAACCGCAGATAGGTCGAGGTGCCGAAAAAATACTGCGTGATCGCCCGCGTTGCCCCGGCATCGAGCTTCCGCTTCAGATTATCGAGATCCGCAATCGGACTCGTTGCCGCCGGATGCACTTCGGGATAGGCCGCGCAGGAAATCTCGAAATCCGCGACCTTGCGTAATCCCGCAATCAGGTCGGCGGCATAGCGGTATCCGCCGGGATGCGGCTCATAGGCCTGGCCCGGCGGGGGATCGCCGCGCAGCGCGACGATATGGCGCACGCCCGCTTCCCAGTAACCGCGAGCGACCTCATTCACCTCCGCCTGCGTCGCACTGATGCACGTCAGGTGCGCAGCGGGTATCAGGCTGGTCTCGCGCACGATCCGCGCCACCGTGGCATGGGTCCGTGCCTGGGTGGTGCCGCCGGCGCCATAGGTCACCGACACGAAGCGTGGCCCCAGCGGCGCAAGCCGGTTGATGCAGCTCCAAAGCTGCTGTTCCAGCGCCTCGGTCCGCGGCGGGAAGAACTCGAACGACAGTTTGGGCGCGGGCTGGGCCGCTTCGCGCGCCGGCAGGCTGGTGAAACGCGGGCCGGTCAGCCAGCGGTGCAACGTGGCGGAGGCTGTGTCGCTCTGTTGGTCCATGCATCCTGCATCTCCGGTTTTGCTCCGAAACGCAAGGGAATCTCGCTGCGGCTTCAGCCGGGATCGGCCCTGCACGCCCCACTGCCAGGGGGATCACGGAAAGCTCAGTACCGGGGTGTTCCAATTCGATTCAAACTCGCCATTTGACTGTGTGGCCGGAGTCGGGCGATCTCTTACTGCATACGAAACCTGCCCCGAGGAAGTTGATGCAACCTGCCCAACATTTCCGGCCCTCGTTCTTCGGGACGACAAGATCCCTCGCTTTTCTGGCGGTGGTGGTCTGCGGGCTGTCCGGCTGTGCGACCAAGCCACCGGCCGATGATCCCGACGCGGTAGCCGACTACAATCAGACGGACGACCCGCTGGAGCCGACCAACCGGGTCTTCTATGCGATCAACAACGGCATCGACACCGTGCTGCTGCGGCCCGCGGCTCTGGCGTACCGGTATGTGCTGCCGGATCCGGTGCGCACGGGTATCCATAACGTGCTGGCTAACATCGGCCTGCCCGTGCAACTCACCAATGACGCGCTGGAGGGTAAACCCAGGCGCGCGGGTGACACGACGATGCGCTTCTTGATCAACACGACGGCCGGCGTTCTGGGCATCTTCGACGTGGCGACGAAGTGGGGATACCCGGACCACGACGCGGATTTCGGTATGACGCTGGCGCTCTGGGGCGTTCCGGAGGGGCCGTTCCTGTTCCTGCCCGTCCTCGGTCCGAGCGACCCGCGCGATGCCGCCGGTTTCGGCGTGGACATCGCGCTTGACCCGTTCACCTGGATCGGCACCGGGCCCAACCACCCGGCCTGGAGCGCTTTCAAATGGAGCCGCTTTGGCCTGAATGCGATCGACTCGCGGGAGCGGGTGCTCGATGCCGTTGACTCGATCAAGAAGACGGCCCTCGATCCGTATGCGACATTCCGCAGTCTCTATCGCCAGCACCGGCGCGCCCAGATTGAAACATTGCGCAACGACAACCGCGCCACGGTTCCCGTCTGGTTCCCGCAGCCGGCGGTCACCCCTGCGAAGTAAACGACCCCGTTACCGGAGCTCGGATATCACATGATCCACCGCCGCCACCTCCTCACCCTTGCGGCCGCATCGGCGGTGTTCCCGCTCTCGGTTCACGCCCAGAGCACCGAAAAGGCCAGTGCATTCGTCAAATCGACGGGCGACCGGCTGGTTGCGGTCGTTAACGGCCCCGGTTCGGCACCAACCAAACGTGCCGCCATGACCAAGATCCTCGATGCCGATGTCGACGTGGACGGAATCGGCAGATTCTGTCTCGGGCGCTTCTGGCGCCAGGCCACGCCCGAGCAGCAAAAGCAGTACCTCGTGCTGTTCCATGAAGTTCTGGTGACCAACATCACGTCGAAGCTCGGCGAATACCAGGGTGTCACGTTCACCATGGGCCGCAGCAAGCCACAGGATGCCGAGGCGGTGGTCTCCACCACAGTGGTGCGCCCGAACAACCCGCCTACCGCGGTCGACTGGATCATTGCCAACCCGTCGACCGATCCGAAGATCATCGATGTGGTGGCGGAGGGCACGTCGCTGCGGCTGACCCAGCGCCAGGACTATGCGTCATACCTGTCGCACAACAACAACAACGTCGATGCGCTGATCGCGGCGATGAAGAACCAGATTTCGCAGAGTGGCTAGTGGCGCGAGTCATTCAGACTGACGGGTTCATGGCGCACCTCCCAGCCGCCAAGGCGTCGCTGACCCGACGCGGCATGCCGTCAAAATCGTTGACGGTAGACACTAGTGCGCTGCGGTCATTGAACCACGGTTCCAAACGCTCGTGCTCCCTGAACGATCCGAATGCGTCGGGGAGGGGCCGGCCTGGATCCAGGATGGACAGGACATGAGTGACGCCGACCGCGCTGTGGTCGTGCAGTTCCTCGATGCCACATACGGTTGTCTTGAAGGGCGCCGGCACAATCAAACTCGCTCTTCCGTTACCGAATCGTGTGGTTTGCCATGGGTCCGGCTTGGATGCTGGCCGCCGTGCGGGTCGCTGCCCGACACGGTGCTGTCCGCTACGGCCGCTCGTGGATGCTTGGCGAAATATGCCATGGCGGCGTGCAGATCGCTCAGCAAAGTCTCTGCCATGTCACGCGAGAAGCCGTGCCGCACCAGTGCGCGCATGACCACGACCTGCTGGAGGTCGGGCACCAGCGTATAGGCTGCGACCTGCCACCCGCGCGTGCGCAGCCGGTCGGACAGGTCGAACAGGCTGAAGGTCACGTTGGCATCGGGCTTCAAGGTCCAGCAAACCGCGGGGATTCCGGCTTTGCTGTCCCCGTCGAACAGGATTTCGAACGGCCCGATCTTGGCCAGACGCGTGGCGAGATAGTGCGCCACGTCGTAGCAACTCCGCTGGATCGCGCGGTATCCCTCTCGTCCCAGGCGCATCAGCAGATAGTATTGCGCGATCACCTGGCCGCCCGGGCGCGAAAAATTCAATGCGAAATCCGGCATGTTGCCGCCGAGGTAATTGACCCAGAACACCAGCTCATCCGGCAGCGACGCCTTGTCGCGCCACATGACCCAGCCGACGCCGAGCGGCGCCAGGCCAAATTTGTGTCCTGAGGCGTTGATCGACCTCACCCGCGGCAGCCGGAAATCCCAGACCAGATCAGGCTCGGTGAAGGGCGCGAGGAAGCCGCCAGAGGCAGCGTCGACGTGGATCGGGATATCCAGGCCGCGCTCACGCTCGATCGCGTCGAGGCCGGCGGCGATTTCGGACACCGGTTCGTAGCGCCCGGTAAAAGTGACGCCGAGCGTCGGCACGACACCGATGGTGTTGTCATCGACCCGACTGGCGACCTCTTCGGGAGTCATGCCAAGCCGGCCCTGCGCCATGGGGATCTCACGCAATTCGACATCGAAATAACGGGTGAATTTGTGCCAGCACACCTGGACGGGGCCGGTGATCAGGTTCGGGCGGTCGGCTGGTTTGCCTTGCTGGTGCCGCGTCGCCTGCCATCGCCGCTTCATCGCGAGACCGCCGAGCATAGCCGCCTCGCTGGAGCCGACGGTGGAGCAGCCCACGGCTTGCTGGGCATGGGGCACGTGCCAAAGGTCGGCGATGATGTGCACGCATCGCAGCTCGATCTCGGCCGTGGCCGGATATTCGTCGCGATCGACCATGTTCTTGTCGATCGACTCGTTCATCAGACGGTGGATCTCGTCATCAAGCCAGGTCTGGCAGAAGGTCGCCAGGTTCTGCCGCGCGTTACCATCGAACGAAAGCTCGTCGTGCACCAGGTTGAATGCGACGTCGGCACGCAGCCCATGCTGCGGAATGCGCCATTTCGGCACTGGCTGCTCGACCGCTCGGCTGGCGTATATGTCGGCACCAAGGGCTTCTGGCGACGTGTGGGTGTGATGCAGTGGCATGAGCTGTCTCCCTTACCGGCATGTTAGAGCATGGACACGCTCATGGATCACCCAATACGGGGTCGGGCCCCATTGCCGCCGAAGTTTCACGATTGTGCGGCGTCCGCCGGCCGCCCTGGAGGCCGTCTACCAATCGGGACCTCTCTGGACTTAGCGGTAGAGCGCACTCCGCTGTTGAGTGACAGAGAAAACCGGTCCGGTGACGACATTGAAATCTGGTCCCCCTGAGCGGAGGGGAAGATGGATCGCGACCGAAGTGAAGGAAGCTCAGCGGAGTTTGCGACACCGCGGAGCGAGACGAGGGAAACACCGGACGAGGTTGCAACGATAGCCCACGAGCTGGGTTGGGGCACCCGCCGGATCGCTTGGCACGTTGGATGCTGTCGCACGACAGTGCAGCGGTATGTCGCGTCGGGCGAGTGGCGGCCGTATCGCTGCCGCGGCCGTGCCGGCAAGCTTGCTGCCCACATGACGTGGATAACGGAGGGTTTTCGCCTGCATCGCGGTGATGCGGACGTGGTGCGCCAGGACCTGAAGCGCGAGCTTGGAGTCGAGGTTACGCTGCGGACGCTAGTCTATAGCAACATCAGCCTGACCGGAAACCGTCCGGCTCGCCGGACTTACGGCCAGTCCGAAGCGCTCCACTGAAGCCCCGGCGTGGCCTTTCCATCGCTTTCGTACAAGATCATTGTGTACCCGCGTTGCTCGAACGTCCCGGCCACTCGCAACCCGATGCTGCCCAGCACCATGCGGGAGCCGAAATTGGACTCTCGCGCCACAGCAATGATGCGCCGCAAACCCGCTCGGTCATGACCGAAACGCAAGGCTGCGTACGCCGCCTCCCGACCCAGGCCGCGTCCCTGTGACTCTTCCGTCACAGCGAAACGCAAGGCGACGCCACGACCGTCCGGGCGGTGCTCCAACCCGGTAATGCCGACGAAATGGCCGGCTTCACGGATCGCCCAGATGCCGAACCCGTACCGGCCCCAGTTCATGACGTCGTGCGCGAGGTCCTCGGCCGTCTGGGCGTAGTTGCGGACGCCGCCCATCATCACGGCGAACACCAACGGATCGGCCTTGAACGCGCGCAGGTCGGGCAGATCGCTCCCATTGACGGGCGTCAGGACAAGCCGAGCAGTTCGCAGCACCCAGGCCACGCTCATGGCCGGCCTGCCGGGGGGATGAAGTCAGGTGCGCAATGATCAGGAGCGGTAGCCAGGATCGATCGCGTCGAGTTGTCGAAGATAGGCCGGCCACTCAGCCGAGGCCCGCCCGCGGTCGTGCTTTTCGTACTGTGCGGCAGCCCGTTCACACACATCAGCGGGGATTTCCAGCAGTTCCGCACCCGTGGCTTCCATCTGAAGCTGGATCCGCGCGGCGCGCACGAACTCCTTCATCAGGGAGAACGCCTCGCGGGCGGTTTCGCCGACCGTGGTGATGCCGTGGTGGCGCATCACCAACGCTCGTTTTTTCCCAGCGCGGCGACGATCCGCTCGCGCTCGTCGAAGCTGTCGGTCAGGCCCTCGTAGTCGTGATAGCCGACCCGATTGCAGAAGCGCATC
Source organism: Rhodopila sp. (assembly GCA_050010355.1). Taxonomy (GTDB): domain Bacteria; phylum Pseudomonadota; class Alphaproteobacteria; order Acetobacterales; family Acetobacteraceae; genus Rhodopila. Next base: position 14,942 of record JBEKLE010000111.1, read on the forward strand.
GCATTCTGCGACAGCGGCCGCAGCCCGTGCCTCAGGCCGGACAGAGCAATGACCTCCTCCGGGTGAACGTGAACCGAGCACTGCACATCCGGCCGGCCGCGGAGGACGCCGCTGTGCAGGGTGAAGCCAGGGCGGTTGACGCCGGCCCGCTCATCCAGGTCGTCGTCCATGCTGACTTCGACCAGATTGGAGGCGGTGACCTCGGTATACAGCAGCTCATGCCGCTTGATCAGGAAGTGGCGGGGGTTGGACGGGACCCGCATGACCGCATGGTTGAAGATGACATTGCCCCAGCCGTGCTGCGCCAGCAGGCGGTAAACCGCGGCCAGGTCCAGTCGGGCCTGGTAGTCGGTATCGGCCCGGTCGTTGATACCGGGTTGAACCGCCGTGTCGATGTCCATTGGCGCCTCCCATTGAAGGACCGGATACCCCGGTGCGGGCGGCGCGGCAACGTTGGCCGCCCGCTCATATTTGTCGACCGTGAACGTCGTGGCTACAACACCCGCAATGGACCGGATGGGCTCCGGCAGGGGGATGGCAAAATGTTCATCAAGAAAGGCTACAAGCAGCTTCTCGCCGAGGCGAACGCGGAGATCGAGACTCTGCCCGTCGAAACCGCCATCGGCCTGTACGGCGGAGCCGGCGTCGTGTTCGTCGATTTGCGAGATCCGCGGGAGATGGAGCGCGAGGGCAAGATGCCGGGCGCCTTCGCCTGCACGCGCGGCATGCTGGAATTCTGGATCGACCCGGA
>JBEKLE010000112.1:0-15601 GCA_050010355.1 Rhodopila sp.
GGCTCTGTCATTTCGCCTTCCCACTCGCTCGATTCGGTGGAGACCCAGTGATTCGACACTCGATTCCCGAGTCAAGTCGGAATGTGCAGCCAGCGAGCCGGAAGTGTGATTTTGTCAAACTACTGTCATCTCCGCTGAGGTCCGGGGAAGAAGTGGTGCCAAATTTTCACGAGTCCGTGTTAAATTAAATTTCAGGCCGTGACTTGACAGATGTATCGATTGTCGCCGAACCGCGAATACATAGAGCAGCGGCCCCGGATGTTGGCGGCCGTTTTCATGTTCCGCTACAATCCAGGTGCAGGTGTCCCAGCATGTATGTGACCGGTTCGTCGGACCTGATCGGAAGGGCGGTCGGCGGTCGCAAGCTGATCGCGGTGGTCTATGTGGACATGGTCGGCTACAGTCGGTTGATCCAGCTCGATGACATGGGAACACTGGAACGGCTCCGCACACTCCGCAGCGGGCTGATCGACCCCGAGATCTATGACCATGGCGGGCGGATCGTTCAGACCGGCGGTGACTCCCTGCTCATCATCTTCGACAGCATTGAAGGTGCCGTGTGCTGCGCGGTGAACGTCCAGCAACAGGTGCCCGAGCACGAATCCGGTGTGCCGCCCGAGCGGACGATCCGGTTTCGTATCGGCATCAACATCGGCGACGTTATTGCTGATGGCACGAACCTGCATGGCGACGGCGTGAACGTGGCCGCCAGGCTGCAGGCGGCGTGTCCGCCGGGCGGTATTTGCGTCTCGCGCGCCGTGCGCGATCACGTGCACGACAGGCTCGACCTGGCGTTCGACGAACTTGGCGCGCTGTCACTCAAGAACATCACCCGCCCGGTCGAGGCTTTTATACTACGGCTGAAGCCGGAGGCCGGCGATGCGAGACCGTTTTCGCAGACCCCACCGGCATGCTTAAAGGTCAGACAGGCCAGGCAACGCCGGCTTTCCGTCATGGTGGCACCGTTGCGGAGTCTGGGTATTTCGGAAGAACTCGAGCATCTCGTGGAAGGGATCACCGAGGATTTTACTGCGGATTTATCGCAGCTTCCGGGGACCTTCGTCGTCGGCGGTGCGGAAGCCCGGCGCCGCTTCAGTATTTCCGCCAGTCCGACGGACCTCGCGCGGGAACTTGGTCTGGCGTACGTGATCCAGGGCAGTATTCGGGCAAGCGCTGACCGGATCGGGGTCAGCGTGCAGTTGATCGATACGGGCTCCGGTGCGCACATCTGGGCGGAACGGTTTGACGTTGATCCCGGCGGCACCAACAATGTTCGCGATGACATTACCGGCCGGCTGGTGCGCGTGTGTTACGTGAAGCTCACCGACGACGTGAATCGTCGGATCGAGTCCGTCCCGCCGCAGGACTGGACCCCCTACGATCTTGTCATGCGAGGCCGAGCATTTACTGCCCGGCCACTGTCGAAGGCGAACCGGAAGGAGGCGATTACTTGTTTCGAGCAAGCGCTCGACGGCGATCCTGATTCGGTCGACGCCAGGATCGGGATCGCCTTTGTGCTGATCGCCAATATTGCGGACGGCTGGAGCCAGTCTGCCGCGCAGGACATCGAGCGGGCCGAACAGTTGCTGCTGGATGTTCTGCACGTTGACGGCGATATTTTCTACGCTCACATCTGGATGGGGGTGCTTCGGCGGCTGCAAGGCCGTTTGGATGAATCGCTGATCGAGCTGGAGACAGCGCTGGCACTGGCGCCGAACTACCCGGTCACGATGGGTCAGCTTGGCGTTACTCTGGCGTTTCTTGGGCAACCGGAAGCAGCGATTCCGCATATCGAGCGGAGTCTGCTGCTGGCACCGCATGACGCTGCGACGCCGCTGAGCTACAGTTTCCTCGGTATTTGTCATGTGCTGCTGGGGCGAATCGAAGAGGCGGTGATTGCCCTACGGAAGTCCCGGGCGGGAAATTCCAGATTTTTCCATACCCATCTGGCGCTTGCCGCGGCGCTGGGACTGAACGGCGAGGTAGACGAGGCGGCCGCTGCGTTGCGCGAGGCGATCCAGCTCAGGCCGGGTATGAGTTCACTGTCCGACCTGCGCCGGTTGCCTTGGCTGATCCATCCGAAGTTCATCGCACTTTTCGAGGGAACTTTCTGCGTTGGTCTCCGGCGTGCGGGCCTGCTGCGGGACGAATAATACTGGCCACGGACCGTTTATTCCGTCGTCAGTCTGAAAATGCCCCTCTGTTGTTGCGCGGTCGTTATGGAGAATGTGATGGGGCTGACCTCGATTGCTGTTTTCCAGGGGATGAGGCCTGAAGAGGTCAGCCGGATGCAGCATGGCAGTGTGATCGTTACGCCTCGCGAGGGCGAGCAGATCTTCGCGCAGGGCGATCCGGCTGATGCGGTCTATGCTATCGTCGCCGGTGACGGACATGTGCGCGTGGGCGCCGTCGACCGGCGCAGCAAGGCGTTGATGGTCGAGATGTTCCGCTCCGGCGAGATATTCGGCGAGATCGGCGTGATCGATGGGGGTACTCGGACCGCGTCGGCCGTCGCCGAAGGCCGCGTGCAACTGATGAAGATCAGACGTGCGGCGTTTCTTGCTGCGCTTGCCAGTTGCCCGGCGCTTGGAGAGTCGCTCTGCCGCATGATTGCACAGCGGCTGCGGCGGACGTACGGATTGTTCCAGGACGCAACGTTCGAGACCCTTGAAGTGCGTTTGGCTCGGCAGGTGCTTTACCTGGCGGACCGTGAAGGCCGGCCGACCCCGCATGGACTGCGGCTGGCAAACCGGTTTCGCCAGGCTGATCTGGCGGACCTTCTGGGCGCGACCACGCGCAGTATCATTACGATTCTGAACCTATGGCGCAGCGCGGACATCGTGTCCTACGACACGGACCGGGCGCTGCTGACGGTGCGGGACGTTTCGGCATTGCGGGCGATCAGCGACGTCGATCGTGCGCGGTAGAGCATTTTCCCGCTGAACTGTGCAGGGCTTTATCGGTTTGTTTGATTGCATTCTTCACGCGCTTTAAACGTTTCGATCATGCGCTGGCCGCGTTCGCTGACAGTCGAACATACAGTGTGAAACACTTCATAGCGGGGGCGCCTGTTGCCGGGGCATTCTGCTGTTGTCAGCAAGGTCGGGTCGAAACCCCGGCGGCGGCTGACAAAGTCGCAATCCTCTTCGCAAGCACTACCAAGTATAGGAGCTTATCATGAGACAGAAGACTTTGTCGTTGAAGGCCTTGGTCCCCGCACTGATGCTGGGTCTTGGCCTGAGCGGCGTTACCGGGGTCGGGCATGCCCAGGCGGCCAGTTCATCGGACGCCACGACCATGAACAGCAGTCATTCGCCGGCCGTGCAGCAGGGTAACGACTACAACTACTCGACCGGCGGCGGCGGGGACTAACCGCTTTGCGCCGGGTCCGCGAAGAGGCCGGCTCTAAACCGGCCTCCTTCCTGCGTCTGACGGGGCAGGAAGCAATCATGGACCCAGCACTGTCACCTTGAAAGACCGCTGTTGAAGTCAAGAGGTCTGAAAGCCGGGATTTCTTAACGCTGGCACACGCAGGCCTCCATTTTCTATGTTCGTATGAAGAGTTTCCGGGGTGGTCCGGACGCGGTCTGGAGCCGCGTTCATCTCTGGCGCGGCCCTGTGGGGCACTGCGGATTCGGCCGCCGGCGCGATTGCACCGCCGAGGTTGCGCCTGCATCATTGAGCTGCAAGCTCTGTCATTTGCGTCCGGGCCATCGGTAGTCCGGCAATACACTTGGCGATAGCCCAGTGCGACGAGTCGCAGGGCTAGATTGTAGCCCGTCCACTGCTCGGCATTCTGACCAAGCGTAACAATCGACCTAGACGGGTCACCGCCGGTGAGCGTCGCTATCAGCGGGCGCAACTGTTCCTGCATTTTGTCGGCCAGTGTGCCACCGAGTCCCGCCTCGTAAATAATGATCGCGTCATCAAGGGTTCGATTTCCGGGGCTGGCGTCGATGACGATCGGCTTGCCATCGTGAAGCTGTTTCGCAAGGTCAGAGGTTTGGATGGTTATGGCGCCCGGTACGGTTAGCGGGTCGCTTCACCAGGGTACCGCCGTGGCGAACCAGGGCCGGGTCGATGAGGTCGCGACGAAGCTCGCGCAGGCGTTCGAAGGTGCCTGCGTCGTCGAGGCCGATCAGGCGGCTGTAGCCGGCCATGTCGGCGTAGACAACGGCGATCAGCTTGCGCCCGTGAACCGGCAAAACGGCTACGGCCTGACCGCTCGGATCCGCAACCATCGTTAATCCTTCTGGGGATTTCGGCGCAGCGGGGGGAGAGTCAGGTCAGAATAGTCGACGCCGTCACGACCCGACTACACGTTTTCTTGTAACGGTCCGCTGGGACGGTCAGTGTCATGCCGCGCTAATCCTGACGCCTGGTAAACCCAAATCGCTACTCCTCCACCCCACCCAGAAAAATTGTGCACTGCACCATTTTCTCCTTGACCCGCCGCCACACCCACCCTAAATCCTCTCTTGTGCAGTGCAGCAATCGCTGGCTGAGACACCCCGAGGCAAGGATCAGGTGCCATAATGGGCCTTTTCCTCTGACAGGAGAAAAACGATGAACGACATGACAACCCCGGCCGCTGAGTCCTACGCAAGCGCCGATACCCTTACCGAAGTCGATGGTGTGCCGACGATTCCGGACCGGCCCGTCGCAGCGACGATCTCCGCCCACACACCCAAAGCAGTAACCAAAGGAATGAAGACCATGATCCGCAACTCTGAAGAACTTGTCGCGTTCGGCAAGGACAACGTCGAGGCGTTCGTCGCCGCCGGCAAGATCTGGGCCGAAGGCGTCCAGGACCTGACGCAGCAGGTCGCCAGCACCGCGAAGGCCTCGTTTGAAGAGTCCGTCGCGACCTTCAAGGCGCTCACCTCCGTCAAGTCGCTCAAGGAAGCGTTCGACCTGCAAAGCTCCTACGGCAAGACCGTGATCGCCAAGACGCTGGCTGAGTCCAACAGACTGACCGATGCGTCGATCAAGCTGACCGAGCAGGCCCTTGCACCGATCACCGCCCGCGTGGCCGTAGCGGTCGAGACCATCGCCAAGGCCGCATGATCTGCCAACCGCGCTACTTGCCAAAAAATGCCCGGATCGCTCGATCCGGGCCTTTTTGGCGTTCCGAACCCCGCTCAACCCAAACCTGTCGATCCCGCCGCCTGCCCGTCACCGGCGAAGATGATCCCTGCATAGCTTCGCGGACCTCGTTCCGTCTCCGTGCTAAAAATCTCCGCTAGCCAGCAGCGCTGGACTGGAAGGGCGATCTCTTCCCGTTCAAACTTAACATTCGCGACATCATCCCGATCAGCGCCGACCGCATCAATATCGCTCCCTCGGCGTTCGAGGCAGCGGGCTTCGTCGTGATCACCTTCGTGCCGCAGATCGCTGGGGCGAACCTGAACGCCGAGGAACTGCCGTCCTGTCACCGCAACGTGGACACTGACGAAAGCGTGTTCGTCCACCACGACGAGGCCGGCGCCCGCAAGCGCGGCACCTTGTCGCACACCCGGCAGGGCATCCTGCACGGCGCGAACCAGGCAGCGCGGCAGGGCGTTTCAGCAATGGCGCACCCCGTCATGCGACGCACCCGGCGTCAGCGTCGATACCGATCGGCCGCTGGCAGTGTCGGCGGCGTATGACCGGTTGACAGATTGGCATCGCGTCACGCCTGCACCCTCTAACACACCCTCGGCACCCCCGCTGTAAAAGGCAGGAGGCAGGTGTTAGGTTAAATCCATCGGCATGCCTCACTGGCGCGACAGCTTCCCAGGCCGCCCACCGGGGTACACCGGTCAATTCAACCAACCCTAATGTATCGGAGGAGAAACCATGCCTGACAGCGTATTCAAAGTGGTCGAACTTGTCGGGACATCCGACGAGAGCATCAGCAAAGCCATAAATTCGGCGGTCTCCAAGGCTGGCTCCACGCTGCGTCACCTGGGTTGGTTCGAGGTGACACAGATCCGCGGCCAGATCAAAGGCGGCGACGTCAATTCCTATCAGGTGACGATCAAAGCCGGTTTCAAATTGGAGGACTAGGCCGCAAGCGATACCGCCTCACGCATTCGGTTGTGCAACGGCACCGGTTGCCCCAAAGACAGTGACAATCGGCGGGTGACCGGACGCTGGCCGGTCGCGCGATCGCCCGCGGCCGCTCCCGCTCTTTTCAAATTAGCTCGCCCACAGGCTCATCGGAATCATCTCCCAACTGGAGGAAATTTGATCATGGACAGCAAAAGCAACGGCCCGGCATCGGGCAACACCGAAGCGCCGCGGGAGTTCCCGGTCCCCGGACCCGATCTGATGCTTGGGATGTGGTCGTCGTGGATGGACGCCGCGTCCGGTTCCGCCAGGAAGTGGAACGAATCCGGTATGCAATGGTGGCAGGTCGCGCCCGATGCCGCCGCCGGCCAGATGCTTGCCACCGGGGTGAAGCAACTGAACGAAGCGCTCGTGAAAGATCCGGCCCTGCACGCGATCGACCAGGTGTGGAATGCCAATCCGCTGCGCGAGGTCGTCCCCGTGGACTGGGGTGCGATCGCGGGCGCGCTGCGCATCGTCTGGCTGCGCTCCCTTCGCGACCCTGGCAAGGCCTTCTCCAGCGCTGCCGAACTGAACGCGCGTTTCCTCAACGCCGCCGTCGAGGCCTGGAACGATGCTGCCCAGCGGTGGTGGAAGGGTACCAGCCCCGCGGAAGGCGAGAACCAGACCAAACCTTCCGGTCCCACGGACAAACGCTTTGCCGCGCCGGAGTGGCAGGCCAATCCAGCCTACCGCACCCTGCGGGACATGTACCGGCTCGCGTCGGACTGGCTGCTCCGCCAGGGCGATGCGGACGACATTGATCCGGCAGAGCGGCAGCGGCTGAACTTCCACCTCCATCAGTTCGTGGATGCAATGAGCCCGTCGCTGATGCTGTTTTCCAATCCCGAGGCGCTGCGCCGGGCGATGGAGACGGGCGGTGCCAGCCTGGCCGACGGCGCGCGCAACCTGATGCGTGACCTGAAGGAAGGCAGGCTCAGCATGGTGGACGCCACCGCCTTCGCGCCGGGGCGAAACCTCGCCATGACGCCGGGCAAGGTGGTCTACCGCAACAAACTGATTGAGCTGATACAGTACATCCCGACGACCGAAACGGCACATCAGGTGCCGTTGCTGATCGTGCCGCCCTGGATCAACAAATATTACATCCTCGACATGCAGCAGAAGAACAGCTGCGTGCGGTATCTCGTGGAGCAGGGGTTCACGGTCTTCATGGTATCCTGGAAGAATCCAGATGCCTCGATGGATACGACCACGATAGAGGACTACATGGATCTCGGCCCGCTCGCGGCCAGCGACGTGATCCGCGAGATCACCGGCAGCCCGACCGTCAATGTGATGGGTTACTGCATCGGCGGCACGCTGATGGCGATGACCCTCGCCTGGCTGGCCGCGAAGGGGGATACGCGGTTCGGCGCCGCCACCTTCATCGTTTCGTTGCAGGATTTCTCGCAGGTGGGCGACACCGCGGTGTTCCTGGGCGACGAGGCGATCGACTTTGTCGAGCAGCAGATGCTGGAACGCGGCTATCTCGACAGCCGCGAGATGGCCAACATGTTCAACCTGCTCCGATCGAACGATCTGATCTGGTCGAACGTCGTGAACAACTACCTTCTGGGGCAGGCACCCCCGGCTTTCGACCTGCTGTACTGGAACAGCGACGGCACGCGGATGGCCCGCGCCGCCCACAGTTGGTACCTGCGCAATACCTACGTCGAGAACAATCTGATCAGGCCGGACAAGATCCACCTGAAGGGCGAGGCGCTGGATCTCGGCCGTATCAAGCTCGACACCTACGCGGTGGGCGCCGAGAAGGACCACATCGTTCCCTGGGACGCCGCCTGGCGGATTACCCAACTGGTCGGCGGCCGGGTCCGTTTCGTTCTGGCATCCAGCGGCCATATCGCCGGGATTATAAACCCGCCCGGCGGCAAGGGACGTTACTGGGTCGCTGGAGGAAACGAGCCCGCCGCCACACCCGCCCAGTGGCGGCAATCCAGCAAAGGCCACGACGGCAGTTGGTGGCTCGACTGGACGGCCTGGCTCGACGAACACGGCGGCGGGAAAGCCAAACCCCCGACCTTGGGCAGCGCCGCATATCCCCAGCTCGAAGACGCACCGGGATGCTACGTGCTGGAGAAGTGAAACCAGCCCCCGCGAGCCGGCCTTGAGGTCGATGCCGCGGCCAAAGGGCTCCATGACGCCGGCGGGACAGGCTCCTCCGTCACGCCGGCGGAGGCCCTTTCCACGCCCTGCCATGCGCAACCCAGGGCGTCGAAAGGCGGACCCCATAGGTCGCTCTTGCGGCTTTCCATGTCGCAGCAGCAACATGTCCGGTAAGAACGACTTCCCCATTCTCCAGGACTTGAAGGAAAACCAGCGCGTCCTCCAGACAGCCTCCAGTCAGGCGAAGTGCCAGTCGCCGCCCTGACAGTTTGAAGAAGAATGTCCTATTCTTCACCGACCCACCAGTTCGTGCCGTCTGATTCGACTAATCCCGTCCTGCGCCGTACCATCCGCCCGCTTCGGGACCGCCCATGCCGAACCCGTCGCCAACACAGGAGGACCAGCCCATGCTCTCACGCGAGGAGAACGAACTGATCACCCGGGTGACGCCCGGCACACCGATGGGTCATGCTATGCGCCGCTACTGGATTCCGGCGCTGCTGGCGCGCGAAGTCGCGGAACCCGACGGCGCCCCGGTCCGCGTGCGCCTGCTGGGGGAGGACCTGCTCGCCTTCCGCGACACCGCCGGCCGTATCGGCCTGGTCGACGAATACTGCGCCCATCGCCGCGCCTCTCTGTTCTTTGGAAGAAACGAGGAATGCGGCCTGCGCTGCGTCTACCACGGCTGGAAATTTGACGTCGCCGGCACCTGCCTCGACATGATGAACGAACCCGAGGAAGACGATTTCAGTCACAAGGTCCGGCTGACCGCCTATCCCACCTGCGAACTCGGCGGCATCGTCTGGGCCTATCTGGGGCCGCCCGAACGCATCCCGCCGCTGCCGAAATTCGCCTGGACTACCGTACCCGCGACCCATCTGCACGTAACGAAAGTGATCCAGGAGTGCAACTGGCTCCAGGGTCTCGAAGGCGGCATCGACACCTCCCACGCCCCCATCATGCACCGCTTGCTGTCCGAGACCTCGACCCGCGGCGGCTTCAAACCCTCCAACCCGTTCGTCCGCGGCAAGGGGCCCAAACTCGTTGTCGACATCACCGGGTACGGTTTCCAGTATGCCGGCATCCGCCCCCTGGGCGACGCCGAAATGCACATCCGGACCTACCACTTCATCCTGCCGTTCCATCAGATCCGGCCGTCCCGCGCCGAAAGCGGCGTGCCGCTGAACGCCGGCCACGCCTGGGTGCCGATCGATAACGAAACGACAATGGTCTACAACTGGGCCTACAGTCCCACCGAACCCCTCACCGAAACCGACCGCCTGGAGCGCGGGCTCGGCAACGGTCCCGTCCACGTCGACCCGAACACGTTCCGCTCTCATGCCAACCGCGACAACAACTATCTGCTCGATCGTGCCGTGCAGCGTAACGAAAGTTACACCGGCATCGACGGCATCAGCGTCCAGGATCGCGCGATACAAGAAAGCATGGGCCGCGTCGTGGATCGCTCAAAGGAACATCTGGGCCCCGCCGACAAAGCCATCATCCAGGCCCGCAAGCTGCTGCGCCAGGCGGTCAAGACGGTCGAAGCCGGAGGCACCCCGGACGGCACCGGCACGAGCTATTACGAGCTGTACGCGCATGAGGAGGTCCTGCCGATCAGCACCGACTGGCGGCAGATCACGCCCGAAATGCGGGCCGGGATGATCCTGCAAACAGTATAGTCCAACAGTGCCAGCGGCCCCGTGGCATCACCGGCTTGGCCCGGTGACCCACGACTGTCTCTTCTCTGTAAAGTCGAAACCACGCCTAACGCCCCCCGTTTTACGCCGCGCCCAGCTCCGTCCGCACGAGCTGGACCCAGTAAGCCACGCCCAGCGTCAGGATTTCGTCGTTGAAATCATAAGCCGGCGTATGGACATGGTGGATCGATCCGTCCGGCGCCGTGCCGTTGCCGATCATGATGAAGCCGCCCGGACGGCTCTGCAGCATGAAGGAGAAATCCTCCGACCCCGTGAACGGCGGGCAATCCGTCACGACGTTGTCAGCCCCGACCAACGCGGACGCAGCCGCGACCGAAATCAAGGTCGGTTCGGCATGCGTAATCAGTGGCGGGTAACGCCGGTCATAGATCACCTCCGCCGAACACCCGAACGCCGCGGCTTGCGCCTGAGCGATTTCCCGCAGCCGCTTCTCCATAAGGTCTCGGACCTTAGGCTTGTACGACCGGGCTGTCCCGGTAATCGTAACCCGCGACGGGATGATGTTGGGCGACCCGGCATCGCCCCCGGCGATCGAACCGACGCTGACCACCGCGGTATCCGTCGCCGACACGTTGCGGCTGACGATCGTTTGCAGGGCCATGATGAAATGCGCCAGCGGCAGCGTGGCGTCGGTCGCCAGATGCGCGCCGGCCCCGCCATGCCCGCCCGTCCCGCTGAACACCACCGACCAGGAATCACTTGCGGCGAGGAACGGGCCTGTCCGGGTGCGGAACTCGCCCGCCGGGATGCCCGGCATGTTGTGCATCCCGTAAACCGCGTCGACCGGAAAACGGTCGAACAGCCCGTCCTCGATCATCTCGCGCCCGCCGCCGAGACCTTCCTCGGCCGGCTGAAAGATGAAATTGACCGTCCCGCCGAATTCATCCGGATGCTCCACGAGATAACGCGCGGCGCCCAGCAGCATGGCGGTGTGGCCGTCGTGCCCGCAGGCGTGCATCTTTCCGGGCACCGTCGAGCCATGCGCCCGGTCCGCCACTTCCTGGATGTGCAGCGCATCGAGATCGGCGCGCAGCCCGATCGAGCGCTGCCCGGGCAGGCGTCCCTTCAGCGTCGCGACCACGCCGGTCCGGGCGACCCCCTCGGTCACATCCAGCCCCCACGCGCGCAGACGTTCGGCGACCAGCGCGGCGGTGCGGGTTTCCTCGAACCCGACCTCGGGGTGGCGGTGGATATCCTGGCGGATCTCAATCAGTTCCGGCTCATAGGCTTTCAGTTCGGCGATCAGGTCGTGCGGTGCCATGACAACTCCCTCGGTCGGTCAAACAAGATAGCATGCTCGCGTGACTGGCGTCAGCCCGGGCGGCCGTGATGCCAGGGAAAAATGAGCCGGCGATGCCGGCTTTCAGCCATGCCGCGCGGTTGATATCACCGCAACAAACGCACTCTCTTTTACACGCAGTCAAAACGATAACCGCACTGGAACGCCTCGCCGCGCGACCTTCTTGCCGCGATTGACCAAATGATCGAAATGAAGACCTTCGCTGGCCTTCGCGGCTCTCGTTCTGCCTCCGTGTTAAAAAATTCCTCCTTCTCAACAGTACCCCCAGACCTCGAAGTCCCGCCCCAGGTGCCAACCAGCGTCCACACTACCTCGCGCAGCCCTGGGCTTGCCAGACCCTCGGCAAGCGAGCAACGCGTTGCTCAAACGGGGTGAGTTTCATCGTCCCACTCGCGGCACTTCTGACCATGGCCGGAACGTCGTGATCGCGCTCTACCGTCTGACCGGCATCATGTAGAAGGAGTCAATCATGCCCCATCGCGCGGCCCACCCGTTCCTGCAGTCCTTGCGCACGGCTCACAGCGGCAAGGTCGTTCCGTCCCGCGACGCGGTGCGCCTGATCGGCGACGGCGACACGGTCGCAACGAGCGGCTTCATCGGCAGCGGTTTCGCCGAAGGCATCGCCATCGCTCTGGAAGAACTCTATCTCGATCCGGACGAGTCTCATTTCCGCGCCCCCGGCAAGCCCCGCAACCTGACGCTGGTCTACGCCGCCGGCCAGGGCGACGGGAAAGACCGCGGGCTGAATCATTTCGGTCACGACGGACTGATACGCCGCGTGATCGGCGGTCACTGGGGCCTCGCCCCCAAGCTGCAAGCCCTGGCGATCGCCAACAGGATCGAGGCCTACAACCTGCCCCAGGGCGTCATCACCCACCTGTTCCGCGACATCGCCGCCCACCGCCCGGCGCATCTGACGACAGTCGGCCTCGGCACCTTCGTCGATCCGCGCAACGGCGGCGGCAAGATCAACGAGCGCACCACCGAAGACCTCGTCGAACTGATCACCATCAACGGGGCGGAGGCCCTGCTCTACAAGTGTTTCCCCATCGACGTCGGCATCATCCGCGGCACCACCGCCGACACCCTCGGCAACATCACCATGGAACGCGAGGCCCTCACGCTCGAAGCCCTTGCCATCGCGATGGCCGCGCACAACTCCGGCGGTGTGGTGATGGCCCAGGTCGAGCGTCTGGCCGAGGCCGGCAGTCTGCATCCGCGCCAGGTGAAAATCCCCGGGATCATGGTCGATTGCGTAGTGGTGGCCGAGAAACCCGAACACCACGGTCAGACCTTCGTTACGGTCTACAATCCGGCCTACACCGGCGAAACCCGAGCCCCGATGGGTTCCATCGCACCGATGCCGCTGAGCGAACGCAAGATTATCGCCCGCCGAGCAGCACTAGAACTTTTGCCGAACAGCGTCGTCAACCTCGGGATCGGCATGCCCGAAGGCGTCGCCGCGGTGGCGAACGAGGAGCACGTCATCGACCTGATCACGTTGACCACCGAACCCGGATCGATCGGCGGAGTGCCGGCCGGCGGCCTCGATTTCGGCGCCTCGGTCAACAGCCAGGCGGTGATCGATCAGCCCTATCAGTTTGATTTCTACGACGGCGGTGGCCTCGACATTGCCTTCCTCGGCTTAGCCCAGGCCGACGCAGTGGGCAACGTCAACGTCAGCAAGTTCGGCCCCAAACTCGCCGGCGCAGGCGGCTTTATCAACATCAGCCAGAACGCCAAAAAGGTCATCTTCGTCGGCACCTTCGAAGCCGGCGGCCGCAAGCCCTCGATCGAGAAAGGGCGGCTCGTCGTCCGCGGCCGTGGCGACGGCAGCAAATTCGTCCGCGACGTCGAGCATCGAACCTTCAGCGGCGAATACGCCGCAAAACGCGGCCAGTCCGTGCTGTATATAACGGAACGATGCGTCTTTTCCCTCATCACCGGCGGCCTGGTTCTGACCGAGATCGCACCCGGCATCGATCTCGATCGCGACATCCTTGCGAGAATGGATTTTGCCCCGCTCATCCCGGAGACGCCGAGACTGATGGACGAACGCATCTTCCGCCCCGAACCCATCGGCCTGCGCGAGACGCTGCTTGGCATTCCACTTGAGCAACGATTCTCCTACAACGCAGCGGAGGGCCTTTTCTTCGTCAATTTCGAAGGCCTGTCCATCCGAGACGCCGCCGACATCGCTCGCATAAGGCACCTCGTTGCCGAACGACTCCTGCCGCTTGGGCACAAGGTCTATGCCATAGTGAACTACGATCGCTTCAGTATTCTACCCGAACTGTTGGACGCCTATTCCGCAATGGTGCAGGATCTCACTGATCGTTTCTATTCCCGGGTCACCCGCTACACGACCAGCGGCTTCCTGCGCATAAAACTCGGCGACGCGTTAGGCCGCCGGCAGCTTGCACCCCACATCTACGAATCCGCCGCCGAAGCACGCTCCCATCTGGAAGAATCAGTCCAGGAGGGGCCCTGACCGGCCCCGCCCCCTGTCGCTGCCGCACTCCCAGCACAAGCGACGCTTCTCTTGTAGCAGTCCGCCCAGACCTGTGCATTTGAATCACCGATCGATCGAGGCAAGAAAATTGGACGCCCGTTCAAAGTATCTGGCCGGCCATTATACCTGAAAGGTATAATAAGAACTTAATCGGTCTTGGACAGGCGCCGGATCGCCGCATTAGCAATTCCGCCAGGTCGTGGGGCGCAGTTGAACGCTATCGCGATCTTCAAAAAAGTCGGGCCACAATGCGGACCATTCTCGCCCCCTCTTCATAAACATAGGGAGTAAATCAATGACCAAAAAACTTCGTATCGCAATCGTCGGCGGCGGCATCGGCGGCCTAACCCTGGCAGTCGCTCTCCGCCAGCGCGGCCTCGAAGCCGAGGTATACGAGCAAGCGTCGGAGCTGGCCGAGATCGGCGCGGCGGTCGCACTCTCGGCCAACGCCACCCAGGAGCTTCGCCGCCTAGGCGTCCTCGACGCCCTCACCGCCGTCTCAACCGAACCCAGCGAGCTCATCTACCGCAACTGGCGCGACGGCCGCCGCATCGCGGCGCATCCGGTGCATCAGAACATGAATTACCAAACGCTTTGCGGAGCGCCCTACTACGGGATCCACCGCGCCGACCTCCAGCGCATCCTCAGCGGTGCCTTGGGTGGCGCCGGTCTGCATCTCGACCACAGGCTGAGCGACATCACGGACCTCGGCGCCGCCACGCGCCTGAGTTTCGCCAACGGCCAAACGGTCGAGGCCGACCTCGTCGTCGGCGCCGACGGCGTGCGTTCGCTCGTCCGCCGCTTCATCACCGGTCGCGACGACACGGTCTACTCAGGAACGAGCGCGTTCCGCGGCATCGTGCCCGTAACGAAACTACCGGCGCTGCCCGACCCCGAGGCGATCCAGTTCTGGATGGGACCGGACGCCCACCTGCTGCACTACCCAATCGGTGGCAACGCCGAGCACGTGAATTTCTTCGCCGTCGTTGAGTACCCGAAAGTCTGGCCGCACGGCGACAAGTGGCTCGACCCGGTCGGGCCAGGCGAGGCCGCCGCGGCATTCAAGGGCTGGCATCCGGCCGTGATCGAAATGGTCACGCAACATCTCCCCGTTCGTTGGGGACTGTTCGGAACACGGCCCTTGCTGCACTGGCATCGCGGGGGCGCCGTCATCCTCGGCGACGCCGCGCACGCGATGCTGCCGCACCACGGCCAAGGTGCGAATACCACCATCGAGGACGCGATCACCCTCGCGGAGCTCCTGCCCGCTACGGCACCCGACGGCCTCGCTCCACAGCTCGCCAAATTCCAGTCACTGCGCCGCGCTCGGACCCGCAAGATTCAGCGCAGCTCCTGGATCACCAACGCACTGCTGCATCTGCCGGACGGTCCGCAGCTCGCGGAACGAGATCGGCGTGTGGCGCGGTTCCCGGAAAGTTTCGGCTGGATTCACCAGTTCGACGCAATGCAAACGGCCGCGGGCGCGATGCAGACGCAGCTTCATTCCGCTTCCCCCATCTGAGGAGGTCAATATGCAGCAAACCAAGATCCAGACAGTGTTCGCCGAACTCCTCGAAAACATCACCGGCATGCACCCGGCCCAACTCAGCCGCGACATCCACTTGGACAAGCTCGGTCTGGACTCCCTCTCCAGGATCGACCTTGCCGTCGCGGCCGAGGAACGCTTCGGAATCCCCATACCGGACGAGGACCTCGAACGGTTCTTGACCCAGCAATTCTCATTTTGACTTTTTGTCGGTTGGCAGGGGCATTTGTCTCATCTTCAACGGAACAGAGGGCGGCGCGGGGGCGAGGCAGCACTCATGGTGGGATTGGTGGCGGTTTCGCGAA
>JBEKLE010000113.1:0-15531 GCA_050010355.1 Rhodopila sp.
GTGGCCGAATCGTCGATCGTTCCCGGCCGTTGTCAGCAGCGGTCGCGGTATCAGCCATGGGCCCGACGCCCTTAGCCCACGAATCGCGCTTGTGCCGCGCTGCGGACTCTCGGCCTCTCGGCAATCCAGGACTGAAGATCGTCCAGGAAATAGAACACCCGCCCGCGTTTCACGAACCGTGGGCCATTTCCGACTGAACGCATGATGGCCAAGGTCTTGGGGCTTAGCCCAAGGAAGCGTGCGGCATTGTCGGTATCCAGCCGACCGTCCGGGTAAATCACCACCTTTACCCTCTCCATCTCGATCTGCATCGCGCGACTCCAGCAAGAACAGGACGGAAACAGTAGGATATAAACTTTCCCGTATTGCAATCGCCTACACGTATGCTAGATGGTGTCGCGTAGTTCCTGGAACTTATGACACGGGGATTTTCGCACCATGAAGCGCGGTCGCGATGAAGGCGCTGGAAAGAAGTCGGAGGTGGTCACCGTCCGTCTCGATCCGAAACTGAAGTATCTGGCTGAGCTGGCGGCACGGAAGCACCGCCGCCCGCTGAGCAGCTATATCGAATGGGCGGTCGAACAGAGTCTGTCTCGGGTTTTTCTCGAAGACCGCTCCGACGGCGAGACCGTATCCGTGGCGGATGCGGAGCGTATGCAACACCTGTGGGACCTGGATGAACCTGATCGGGTGGTGCGGCTTGCGCTCAGCTACCCGGATCTTCTGACCCACGAAGAGCAAATGGTTTGGAAGTTAGTTCGCGAAAATGGCCTCATATGGAAAGGGCGCCATTCGGGTGCGCCGCCCGAATGGACCTGGGATATCAAGGAAGCGTCCGTGATTTGGGATCGTCTTCGCGAGCACTGGCCAGTTTTTCGGGCCGTGGCCAATGGAACCCAATCCGCAACCGCCCTGCCTAGGTGGCAACGGGCTCCTCGCTCTCCGGCAAAGACCGAGGCTGGCTCACCGACGTTCGATCTCGACGACGAAATTCCATTTTGACCGGTCGAGGGGCAAATGAGCCGCACCTTTAGCAAGATCACTCGTACCAGGACACGCGCCCTACAGCCGGGCGAACGCCTGAGTGAACAGGGAATTACGTTCGAACGGCTGGGCAATGGTGACGGGCAGTTCTCGGTCAACGTCATGGTGGATGGACAGCGTATCCATCGAAATCTCGGCCGTGAATCAGATGGCGTCACCAGAACCACGGCGGAAGAATTCATCTCCAAGGTCCGACACGATGCGCGGGATGGTCGATTGAACCTGCCGAAGCGCAGGAAGGTGCCGTTGACGCTCGCTGGGGCGGCACCGCTTTATCTCGACCGCCTTCGCGAGGAAGGGGGAAGGGAAATTGACCGCAAGCGCCAACGGCTCCAGCAGTGCCTTGTCCCATTCCTGGGAGAACTTCAGATCGGCCAGATTACCAGCTCCGATATCGAACGTTACAAGAAGCATCGCCTCAGCCAGCATGTCCAGACCCGCAAGAAACCGGTGTTGGGGCAAACACCGCAAATGAACAAACCGGCAACCGTCAACCGCGAGTTGGCGACTCTGTCGCACCTGCTGAACAAGGCGGTCGAATGGGGCTGGACTGAGCGGCAGCCGGCTAAAATACGGAAGCTGAAGGAAGACAACGGTCGTATCGTCTACCTGTCCCAGGTCCAGGCGACGGCCCTGTTGGAGGGCGCCAGGTCGGACCAAAATCGTCAGATTTATCCGTTCATACTGATTGGACTGCGAACGGGGATGCGCAAGTCGGAAATCCTCGCCATTCGTCGTGAGCACGTGAACCCTGACGCGAGGTCAATTTATGTCCCCGCGGCGAAAGCGGGCGCCCGCACGCAGCCGATCTCGGCCGACCTGGCTTCGTTCCTGACCGAATACATCGATACCTTGCCGAAGGGCACACCCTGGCTGTTTCCGTCGGTGGGAGCCTTGCAGGGTCATACGGTCGATGTCCGCAAGGCGTTTGTGCGCGCGGTGACCGCCGCGGGCCTCGACCCAAAACAGGTCGTCCGCCACACCCTCCGTCATACCGCCATCACGCACCTGGTTCAGGCGGGAGTCGATCTGCCAACCGTCAAGCGCATCAGCGGCCATAAGACCATGGCAATGGTCGAGCGGTACGCCCACCAGTCCGGCTCCCATATCGCGGAAGCGATGGATAAGCTCGATGATCGCTATCGGCCGAGAAAGAGATCGGCACGCGCTTCCTGATGCCAAGCTTACACAGGAATTACACAGAGGCTGATCTGGCCCAAACGTCGATGGGCTTCAATATTCCGAAAATACGCTGATATATCCGGGAGTTGGAATGGTGCCCAGGGGCGGAATCGAACCACCGACACTGCGATTTTCAGTCGCATGCTCTACCAACTGAGCTACCTGGGCACACCGCCGCCGTCTCGAAGGGCGCGTGCTTAGCCCATGGCCGCCCAACGATCAAGCAGGCATCAAGCCGCATCAGGCGACGGCGGCGGATCCTCGTCCAGGTCGGCCGCCGGTCCCGGTATGCGGTAAACGCCGGTCAGCCAACGCCCAAGATCCACCTCCTGACAGCGCGGCGTGCAGAACGGCCTGGTCGCCTCGGAAGACCGCCGCCCGCAGATCGGGCAAGATGGTTGCTTAGCCATGGTCCTTCTCCACCACCCAGACCGTTGCCGGCAGGGACGGATCTGATCGCAGTGTTACTTCACGCCCGGTCCGCCGCACCAGATCCGGCAGCGCGGCCGGATCGGCCCGCACCGCCGACACGACCCCCGGATTCGCCCGGACCGCCAACAAGCGCCGCGGATCACGGCTGAACGCCGCCATCACCGCCCGCAACGCCGCCAGCCCCGCCGCCAGAGGCCCCGTCAGCAACTCATGCAGCGGCGGGTGAACCCGGGCACGCACGATCTCCGCCAGCCCAAGCGCCGTGAAGCCCAGAAACTTGGGGTGCAACGGGTCGTTTGCCAGGGCCGAGACGAAATCCGGCCCCAGCCCCGCCCGCCTCCGAACCGACAGCCCCGCCAGATCCACCACGATCCCGCCCGAAAGATTCCGCAGCCTGATCTGCTCCGCCACCGCCGGCAGAACCGCCCGGTTCACCGCCTCGTGCCGCGCCCGCGCCCCCACGGAACCGGACAACGTGGAACCGGACAACGCGCCACCCGCGTCCACATCGATCGCAACCAAAGCAGGCGTTGGCCAGACCGACATGCACGCCCCGCCGGGAAGTGCCACAACCGGCTGAGACAGCGCATCGATCGCCTCCGCCACGTCGTCATCGAAAACGGCCCCGTGCTCGACGCAGGTGCGCCCGCGCATTCCGGCCGCAACCCCGGGATCGTCCACCACGATGGGCGCATCCGGATACCGCGCCGCCAGCCGGCTCAGCGGGTCGGGACCACGGCGCACCAGACCCACAGACCCTTCAGCCGATGGCTCGTCCAAGCGAGCGCTCAGCCGCGGCCCCTTGCTCCCCTGGGCGGCGCGGGTGATCCGCACCGTCAGGATCGTGCCGGCGGTCAGCCCCCTCGCACCCTCGCTGTCCGGCAGAAATCCCTCGGCATCGGCCAAGGCGACGAACGCACCGGCCATGCCGGCGACCAGCGCAATCACCCGCCCCCGGTGCACATCGCCGACCCCGTCCGGCGCGCCCGGCCGCCACAGCGCAAAATCCAGCAGCCGATGATCGTCGACAACGGCAATCTGCGCCTCGCCCGGGCTGCTGGCGACACGGATCGAGACCGTCATGGCAGCCGCCAACCAACGCCGCGCAGCAACTGCGCCGTCTCGAACAGCGGCAGCCCAACCACAGCCGAGTGGCTGCCGGACAGGAACCGGATCAGGCAGGCGGCCTGCCCGTTGATCGCATAGCCGCCAGCCTTGCCCTCGCCCTCACGGCTGGCGACATAACGCTCGATCTGGTCATCGGTCAGACGGTTGAACGTGACGATGCTCTCGACCACCCGCTCGTTCGTTCGCCCGTCCGGACGGGCCAGAACCACGGCCGTTATCACCCGGTGGCGCCGCCCGGACAGCAGCGTCAGGCAGGCGCGAACCTCTGCCGCGCTGTCCGCCTTCGGCAGAATGCGCCGGCCGGCCGCAACCACGGTATCGGCCGCCAGAACCAGATGGTCTGCCGCCAGAGGGTCACCCAATCGCGCCGCCGCCGCCTTCGCGCGCGCCATCCGCTCAGCGTACAGGCGTGGCACCTCGTCGCGTGCGGGCGTTTCATCGATGTCAGGGGAGACGATCTGATCCGGCACGATGCCGATCTGCTTCAACAGCATCAGTCGTCGCGGGCTGGAGGAGGCCAGAATCAGCGGAAGCGGGTCCACCCGCCGGTTTCGCGCGCTACTTGAAGCGGAAGGTGATGCGGCCCTTGGAAAGATCGTACGGCGTCATCTCGACATTCACCCGGTCGCCTGCCAGCACCCGGATGCGGTTCTTGCGCATCTTGCCGCTGGTGTGGGCAAGAATCGAGTGCTCATTATCCAGTTTGACGCGGAACATGGCATTGGGCAGAAGCTCCATCACCGTACCGCTGAATTCGATCATGTCCTCTTTTGACATCAGGCCTCTTGGTTCTGTTTAAACGGCGGGAACATGATAGTCGGCGGGGGCAAGGTCAAGTATCGTTCCCCGGCCGACGGGTTCGCAGCAGGCTCCGACGGACCGTTGGCCTGCGCCCCTGACAGGTTGCCCCGGTCAGTGCCTTGATCAGGATCAACGCGCAGGATGATCGAGGAACGCCGCCTGTATCCGGCGCGGACCCGTTCAGCCGCGGAATTTGCGCGCAATCACTCGCCCGGGGGAGGCGGAATCCTGAGAGTTGAAAAAGAATGCCCTCTCACCTCCGCATCTGACAGGAGGGCTTTCATTTTCAAGTCCGATTGATTTTCAGCCTCCGGGGACACATCCTGCAACTGCCCGGTCAGTCTCTGAACGGGTCGAATTCCCCTGCGCCGGCCATGGCGACGGCAAACGGGCGCAGCGTGTGCAGCACCTTCACCGAACCGGCATGGTGGGCAAGGACATCCGGCAGCCGGCGATAAGCCATCGGGCTTTCGTCCAGGTCTCCACCCGACACCAGGACACCGCGCTCCCGAAGCCATTCGTCCATTTGCCGATAGGTGAACGTCCGTCGCGCCTGATTGCGCCCGAACAGCCGTCCGGCGCCATGCACGGTTGAATAGAGCGCGGTTTTCGCCTCCGGCCCATCAACGCCTTCGATGATCATCGCGTCGTCGCCCATGCTGCCGCCAACGAAGCCGCGCTGTCCCGGGAACGCCGGCGTCGCGCCCTTGCGGACAACCCAAAGATCGCGACCGTCATGCGTCTCAGGGTCGACGCCCGCCGCAATCGCCATCTCGCGGGCGCGAAGTTCAAGCGGATCGGCGCGTCGGTTCATTGCGTCGGTTTGCTGTTCGCGGTCGAATCCGTCAACTGTGAACCCGCCGGATTGCAATCTGTTGCGGGAGTCGCGAACCGCGCCGCGGCCTTACCTCTCACCCAGCGCCAGAACCGCGAAACTGCACAGCCAGTGCTCGCCCATGTACTCGCCACCGACATGCGGCAGGCTGGCATCCACATGTGCTTGCGCCGTCCGCCGAATCGCCTCGGGATCCGGCGTGAAGTCGGCCAGCGCCCTCCAGCACCACGCCCGGCTCAGATTAAGCCCGTCCAGATGGGCGATCTTCCCGTCGCTCCGGTCGCTGACAATGGCAGGGACGAACAACGACGCCGGTTCTTTCCGGCCCACCCGAGGCAAAAACCCGCCCAGCCAAACACCGAAATCCTGCTCGGGCAGGGCGGCTCGCATGCACTCCGCCTCGATCAGCGCGGGCGAGAGGAACTCGTCGCCCCCCGGCTCCCACGCCTGGCAGTCACGGTCCCCGCCGTACCATCGCCGCGCCGCCTGCGTCAGCAGCCCACGCAACGCCTCATCCTGATAATCCAGCGCCAACCGAACCGCGAACGCAGTGTTCGAATGGACGCCGGCCCGAACCGGGTAGGTAGCCAGCGGCAGATACGTCGCGAACCGAGCCGCAAAGATCCGTGCCAGCGGTTCCAGTGCCGCCGACCAGGCGCGCCCCTCCGGCGTCTCATGCAGCGCCAGTTCCGCCGCCAGCTTCAACAGCCACGCCCAGCCATACGGCCGCTCGAACCCGGACGCCGAGGGACCCGCCAGGTACAAGCACTCCGCCGCAATCCGCTCCGCAACAAGGTGCGCGTCGAACAAGGCTCGGATCGCCGGGGCATGCGGCATCGCAGGGAACCGCCGGTACAGGTGCGCCAGCATCCAGTAGCTGTGCACGCACGAGTGCCAGTCGAAGCTGCCGTAGAAAACCGGGTGCAGCTCCCGCGGACCCCGAATATCACCCGGTCCGGTCAGCACATGGTCCAGCTTGTTGGGATATTCCCGGGTGACGTGCCCCAGGGCGATCGCCGCGAACCGGTCGGCAAGTTCAGGCGTCATGCGCGGGAAACCGGACCAAACATAAGGACGACACACCCCATCGAACGAATAACCGCGAACAGCACCAGACGCCAGGCGAGCCGTCGTCGTCGCGGCCATTTCCAGGCCCCGTCGCGGCCGTTTCCGGACCCTCAGACCTGACAACGGTCAGCCACAAATCCGCGGGTCACCGAAAATCCGCACACCTCGGCCCCGCAACGACCGCGACCCGTCCCGCCCCTTTGCGTCTATTCCAGTGCGGGCACGCCTTTTCAAACCCTCAGTCCCGATAAATCGGCGCACCCGCCGGAGACCCGATCAGCCCGCCATCGACAACGATCTCCGTCCCCTGAATATTCGTCGCATCGTCGGACGCCAGGAACAGAATCGTGTTGGCGATCTCCTCCACCTCACTGATCCGCCCGGTCGGCACCGCCCGGACCATCCGCGGCTCCAGGGTTGCCAGAGCATCCGGACCACGCCCGAACCGCGACCAGATCGGCGTTCGGGTCGCACCCGGCACCACCACGTTCACACGCACGCCCGCCAAAGACAGCTCCGACGCCAGCACCCGGCTCATCGCCCGAACCGCCCCCTTGCTGGCCGCATAGGCCGCATAGCCGGGCATCCCCAGAACCGCGTGCACCGAACCGATCAGGATCACCGACGCCCCTCTCCGCAGATACGGCGCCGCCGCCTGAACCGTCAGGAACACCCCCGTGACGTTGGTGGTCAGGATGCGGTCGAACTGCTCCGCCGAGGTGCCGCCGACCGGCGTATTCCCCGAAATGCCGGCGTTCGCCACCACGATGTCCAGATGGCCGAATCCCTCGGCCGCCGCACGGATCGCCGCCTCGCTGGCGGCAGAGTCCATGATGTCGGCGCGAAACGCCACCGCGTTGGCTCCCAGACTGCGGGCCGCGTCGTCGAGCGTGCTCTGGTCGCGGCCGGTGATCGCCACCTTCGCCCCTTGGTGGATGAACGTCCGCGCGGTGGCCAGCCCAATGCCGCTGTTGCCACCGGTAATGAGCGCCGTTTTGCCGTCAAGTCGCATGATGATCTCCCCTGAGTTGCAAGACACCGCCGAATCTGGGATATGAATTGCATGGTGCAAGCCTCAACGCTCCGAAATTCACACCAACCAAAGCTACATCCCCCAACCGCTGTCGTCCCGTTGAGCCCAGTCCCGCCCGACCGGGCTTGACCGCCCCGCCCGGAGCTAGAACTACGCCGGGAACCCGTCTGCACGGCAACCCGATGTACCTGGGATGTACCTGGGCAGGATGGTGGGACCGATCACTGCTCGCTCGTTTCGGTCGTGGTTGGTGCCGCCTGGGCCGCGCTCCACGAGTTCGAGACGCTCATGCTGCAAAATTCGTTCCTTGGCCGACCCGACCCTGCTGTGGGCCGATCGTCCGGACTATTTGCGGCCGTTCGGTCTCGCACTGTCAATGACCGAGGCGGCGGAAACCATTCTGTACGGGGTTGCCGATCGTTACATGGACGCCTGCCGGCGCTGGCCGCAGGACCGCACCCGACCAGCGTCGAGGACAATCCGCGGTTGTGGGCTCTGGCACAGCAGGCCGGCGGTCTCGCGCGCCAGGCGGTCAAACCGCTGATTCGGCGTCCGCACCCACGAAAAAGGCAGCCGGCTGGAGCGGTATTTCCGCGACGTGGCGATGTACGGTTCGCACGTGTCGGCAGCGCAACATAATCAGGCGGCCTGTGTGGCGCGCGCCCAACGGGATTCCGCGGATTGTAAACCGCCCGAGCAGAACAATTCGAAACAAAATCCACGCTACATCCTCCGAAACGGAATATTTCATTACCATACAACCATGGAATTCCCTTCCGCGCGGCCCTAGGTTGCACTCCGGGTGCCCACGATTGGATGTCGATGATTTTCGAAACGTTCTGATGCAGTCCATCAGCCACAGGTTCATGCTGATCGGCATCGCGCTGACCGTCGCGGTCGTTGCAGGAACATGCTGGATGCTCGCGGAAAGCCGGACCGCGACATTCGATCAAGCCGTCCGCGCCAACGAAAACACCACCCTCGGGCTCGAGCACGATATCCGCCATTCGGTGGACACCATGGATGTGGCCCTCCGTGCCGCAATCTCGGGCACCAGGCTGCCGGGACTGGCGGCTTTGCCCGACACCGTGCGGCAAGCCGTCCTCTTCGATGGTGCCGTCGGGACACAGGCCTTCGGCGGGGTGTACATCACCGATGAATACGGCCAGATCGCCTATGACTCGGCAGGAACGCCGCCGCGTAACATCAACGTCGCTGATCGAGACTATTTCCAGGCTCATCGTGCAAATCCGAATCTTGAACTGCTCTTCACCGGACCAGCAATCAGTCGGATGGACGGGCGATGGGCGCTCTTTATCAGCCGGCGGGTCAACCACCCGGACGGTACCTTCGCCGGCGTGGCGGTCGGCTCCATCGAGCTCGACATCCTCCAGGACATGTTCAACGGCCTCTCCACCGGAAATCGAGGTGTCGTCGCCTTGTTCACCACCCAGGGCCGCTTGCTGGTGCGCAAACCAGCCGGAATCGGACCAATCGGCCGCGACATCAGCCATACGTCCATCATCAGCCGCATCGCCCTGGCGCCACGGGGTGTCTATGAGACGCGAAGCCCCATCGACAACATCGATCGGATCATCGTCTTCCAGCAGGTCGGCAGTTATCCGCTGGGTATCCTGATCGGCGAATCGCGGGATGACCTTTACGCCGGTTGGTTCCGGCGCGCCGTGCTGGTCGGATGTGCTCTGGGATGTCTGGTGCTGCTGGCCGCCGGACTGGGATGGAGCCTCCGCCGGGAACTTCACCAGCGGGCCGCCGCGGAATACGTCGCCCGCACCTATGCCGGCGAGGTCAGCCTGCTGACGGATTATGCCAGCGACCTGCTGCTGCGCCTCGACTGGGACGGACGGTGCCGGTTCGCCTCACCGGCCTGCGAAACGATAATGGGATACCCCGCTCATGCCCTGATGACACGGAACTGGCTGGACCTGCTGCATGAACAGGATCGCTCGCTGCTCACGGCCGCCCTTCTCACCCCGGGCGCGCCGCCCGCGGCACCGCCGGTCCTGCGCGTCCACCATCAGGACGGATCCTGGCGCCGGATCGAGGCTCGCGGCCGCGCGCTGCCGGACGGACGCGGCGTCATCGTCGTCGTGCGCGACGTCACCCGCCGGATGGACCTGGAAGCCAAGTTGCGTCAGGCCCACCGGATGGAAGCCCTGGGCCAGCTAACCGCCGGCGTGGCGCATGACTTCAACAACATTCTCCAGGCCCAGCTAGGCTGCCTCGAACTCCTGCTCGACTCGTTGACCGACCTCCCGGACCCGTGGACCCTGGCGTCGCAGGCCCTCGAACTCGCCGAGCGCGGGGCTCGGCTGACCTCCCAACTCCGGTCCTTTTCAGGCCAGCAGCACTTGCGGCCGGAGGTTATACCGGTCGCCCAGTTCCTTTCCCGTCTGATCGAAACGATCAGCCGGGCCGTTCCGCCAAAAACCAGAATCGTGCAGCACGTCGAGCCTGGCACACCGGCGATATTCGCCGACCGGGCCCATCTCGAGTCCGCCCTGCTCAATCTCGTAATTAACGCGAGTGACGCAATGAATGGTGGCGGAATGATCCGGATCCGGGCTAAGCAGGGAACTCGTTCTGTTTCGGAGTCAGTCGGAAACGCCGGCGCGATCGTTGTGCTGAGTGTCGAAGACGACGGCCCAGGGATGGATCCCGCCACACTCGAACGTGCGTGTGAGCCATTTTTCACCACGAAGGGCAGCAACGGAACAGGTCTTGGTTTGTCTTCAGTTCAAGGTTTCATTGCACAAAGTGGTGGCGAATTCAGCATCGGAAGCCAGCTCGGCCATGGCACCATCGTCGAACTCGGCTTACCTCGCGTCGCCGGGGACGAATCTCCCGTCACCGCCGGTGAACCCCCCGCCGCCGCAGGCGAACCGCAAACAGCAAGTATCGGCCGGCTGCTTTTGGTCGATGACGCACCGGATGTTCTTGTGACCGGAGGTTCGTTTCTCCGCGACGCGGGTTTCCCGGCATGGCGCCCCCAGCGCGCGCCTCAGCCACTGCACGAGGATGGTCCGGTCGACTGGCTCCTGACCGATTTTGCGATGCCGGACATCAACGGCATCGAACTGGCTACCCGGACCCGAGGCCATCCATCCGGGTCTGCCGGTGCTCGTCATCACAGCGTGGATGGACGAAATGGAAGTGGCGGGACCCAGCCCGATGTGGGCCCCGCGAAAGCCCTTCAGGCGTGACGTGCCGGTACGGGAATTACAACGAATCATCCGGACGCCCGAATCGGCAGCGTCTCAATCGCCTTTTTCCGAGAGGACCTGAACTGATGGCCAGCGACGACGACGTCTATGTGCCGCCTGAGTGTGCGTCCGAGAACTCTGGCTTTGCGAACAAGCCGGCGCGGCCTGCCAATGGCCCGCCGCGCGATCGTATTGAGGACGAAACATGCCCTCTCGTGGGTAACCGGTTCCGCGCACTGGAACTCGAGCGGCATATCGGCGAGCGGCTGCGCTTCCTGCGTCGCCTGTCCGGCTTCTCCCTCCAGCATATCGCCAGCGAGATCGGGGTATCGTTTCAGCAAATCCAGAAATACGAAAGCGGCGCCAACCGGGTGTCGGCAGTGCTGCTGGCAGAGTTTTCCAGCCTCTTCCACCTGCCGATGGACTGGTTCATCGGTCCGTTCAACACCTGCATGGAACGTGCCGAATCGAGCGGCTTCGCGGCTTATGCGCGGGTCATGCAGCAGCTCTTTCGCGGCCTGCGCGACCTCGAGGACGCAAATTGCCATACCGCGCTCGACGTCGTCTGCCGCCTCGCGAAGGTCGCGCCCGGCGTGCCGGAAACACGCCTGCTCCGGCTGCGCCATGTCTTGCGCGACAGCGAGCCGGACGCGCAGGACTTTGTCGTCGAGGTCGTCACCCGGCTCGCCGACGCCCATGTCAGTGGCGGTGTGCCGGACCGAAACGGTATCGCAACGACAGAGACCCCGCAGACCCGTGACGCCGCCATCCGGACGATCCTGTTGGTGGATGACGACCCCGATGTCTTGCGAATGCTGTCCGCGTCATTGTCTTCGGCCGGCTTCGCCGTCAGGTCAGCCCGCAGCGGCGACGAGGCACTCTCGCTGTTGGCAAGCAACGTCGAAATCGACGCGATGGTCACCGACTACGCGATGGCCGGGATCGACGGCGTCGAACTGCTGGCACAAGCCGAACGCGGTCGCCCGGGCCTCCCCGGCATCGTCATCACCGGTTTCGCCGATTCGGCTCGGTTGGGTGACTTGCCGCCCGGCATCGAGGTCTTGAGCAAGCCATTTCGGCGCATGGAACTCATCGGCCGCCTTCGCCTGTTGATCGACGGTCAAGGTGGTCCGGCGTCATCGCGACGGCAAATGCCGGCTCTGCGGTTGGTTACTTCATCGTGATGGCATGCCCGAAGCGTTCTTGCCGGAGTTGCTTGCTGAAACACACACATAGACCGAGGTGACTGGTCAGCCTGGAAGCGCTCTGGAGTAATGTCAGGCCGGCTGGAAAGCATCCGGCGGACTCCGCCTTTCATCAATCCGGCCCCCGCTGTCCCCAGTGTAATGGCCGCGAACGGGTCGGCCACCATCGGACATGACAGAAACGTTCGCAGTCAGGCCCGGAATGCGCTCGTTCAGCACCCGCGCCATAAGGCCGGCCCGCTTCGCACGAAATGCGCCCCGTGAATGGCCGGCCTCAACTACCCACGATTTCGATCCCCGCACCCCGCAGCTAGGTCAACAACATGGGTCAGCACATTCTTCTGGTCGAGGATGAGTTGCTGATCCGCATGTGGTTGGCCGACGAACTGTCCAAGGCCGGTTTCGACGTTCTCGAAGCCGAGGACGGCGACCGCGCAACGATAGTGCTCGACCAGACCCCGGCGCTCGACCTCCTGATCACCGACATCCAGATGCCGGGGCGAACGGACGGCAACGTCGTGGCGACCAGGGCGAAGCAGCGGTGGCCGGGTTTGCCGGTCATTTATGTCAGCGGCCGTCCCTCAAGCCTGAAGAACGAAATCGGCCTGTGCGACGCATTCCTCGCCAAGCCCTTCACCGCGGCAGCGATCCTGACCACGGCACAACGCTTGCTGGACGCCCGGTGCAATCAACGCGATATCGCCGCCCGGACGGAACAGGTGTGCTCCGAACCCAACAGGAACGTCACGTTGACAACAGACTAGTACATCGATTCCGTGGAACCGACCAGTTGTATCCGATTCCCGAGTGGGGCCCACATGTTGTAGTTGGAGGGGAACACAAGCATGACGGCGGGTACGATGGCAGCACCTCGACGGGTAATCGACATCGCGATCGAAGCGACTGAATTGATCGAACTGGAGGCGATCGCACGGTCGCGAACGGAATGGGCCTGTCGGGTTCAACGAGCACAGATCCTGCTGGCCTATCGCACCAACCCGTCGACCTACGCCGTTGGCGAGGCGATCGGCGTGACCCACCAGACCGTGCAACGATGCCTCGATCGTGCGGTGCGGTTTGGCGTCATGGCGGCGCTCGACGACAGCCCGCGGCCGGGCAAGGAGCCGACGATTACGGATGACGCCCGCGCATGGGTGGTGTCGCTGGCGTGCCAGAAGCCCAAGGAGATGGGGTATCCGCACGAGCTTTGGACCACGCGGCTGCTCGCGCGACATGTCAGGGAGAATGCCGAGACGGCCGGGCATCCCTGCCTGGCACGGCTCGCGCAGGGCACCGTCTGCAAGATCCTCGACCGACACGAAGTGCATCCGCACAAGGTCCGTTACTATCTCGAACGCCGCGACGAGGCTTTCGAGCAGAAGATGGCGGACGTGCTGTGCGTCTATCGCGAGGTCGCGGTCCTGCGCGAGAGCGAGGCGGTTCAGCCGAACGTGGCGATTATCTCCTACGACGAGAAGCCGGGCATCCAGGCGATCAGCAGTACCGGCCCCGATCTGCCGCCGCAACCGGGGTCTCACGCGGGCTGGGCGCGCGATCATGAATACAAGCGCCACGGCACGCTGAGCCTGCTCGCCGGGATCGACCTGCTTACAGGGAAGCTTCATGCCTGTGTCGAGAATCGGCATCGCTCGCGGGAGTTCGTCGGTTTTCTCAAGAAACTCGACGCCGCTTATGCGACGGACACCGCCATCAAGCTGATCCTCGACAACCACTCCGCGCACATCTCCAAGGAAACAAACAGGTGGCTTGCCGCCCAGCCAGAGGGCCGCTTTACATTTGTATTTACCCCGAAACACGGGTCCTGGCTCAATCTTGTGGAAGGCTTCTTCTCCAAGATGGCTCGATCCGTGCTGCGCCGCATTCGCGTCGCATCCAAGGATGAACTCAAATCCAGGATCCTCGCCTATCTCGATGATCTCAACCGACAACCCGTTATCCACACCTGGACCTACAAACTCGATACGGTCGCGTGATACGAGTCGTTCCACGGAAACGATGTACTAGCCACCGATATCCAGCCGCACCACGGCAAACCCGTCATCCACCCCCAGTTTGCCTGCTGCCAGTACACACGCGTTCCCACCGCCAGCACGACGTCAGCCGTCTTCCACAGCCCATGTCCCTCGGTGAACGACACAGCGAGGGGATGTCGCGTCGGGATCACCCCCTGCCCCGGCGGAACCACGAAACCGGCGCTCTTAGCATCTCGGCGACCGCCTGCACTTCGGGCCCCGCCCCAAGCGCCCTGCCACCCAGCACGATCAGTGGACGTTCCGCCTTCACCAGCAGATCAGCCGCGGAACTGATCGCCACGGGATCGGCGCAAGGAGCACTGACAGTCACAGGCGGCACCAGAGCGACCTCGGCAGCCTGACCCCAGACATCGATGACGCGCTCCAGCGCGACCGGCCCCATCCGGCCGGAAACCGCCACCGCGGTCGCCTCAGCGACCCGCGCGGAAGCCTCCTGCGGCGCCCGTATCCGTTCGCTATTTTTAACGATATGCCGCAGCAGCCCGATCTGATCATGAATCTCATGCAGATGGCCATGCCCGTGATCGATCGCAAAAGACGGAATCTGCCCCGCCAGCGCAACCACCGGCGCTCCCATCCCAACAGCGCGGCCGAGGCATTCAGAATCCCCGGCCCCGGTACCACCGCGAACGCCTGCGGCCTGCCCGTCACCAGTACCGCCCCCAGCGTCATATGCGCCGCCGTCTGCTCATGCCGCGGATGGCGATCCGGATGAGATCGGGCGGTTTCGGCGGCCGGCCTGTGGGTTGCTGGGTGATGCGGCGGTGACACTGGGGGCTTTGGCGGCGGAACTAAGGTCCCGGGGGATGGTCTGGACGGGGCACCCGGATCTGCCGGCGGTGCGGGCGGCGTTCGCGGAACGGCTGGTTCGGCATGAGCCGCCGATGGGGTTCGTGCGGGCGATCCGGGCGGCGCTGCCGCAGGATGGGATTTATGTGGAGGAGGTGACGCAGGTGGGGTTCGCTTCGCACCTGGCGATGCCGGTTTTTGCACCGCGGACGTTTCTGTCGCCGGGATATCAGGACACGCTTGGCTGGGGCTATGGGACGGCGCTGGGCGCGCACGCGGCGGCGCCCGGGCGAAAGGTGGTGCTGGCGACGGGCTACGGCGGGTTCCATGTTCCAGGCGGCCGAACTGGCTACGGCTATGCACCACAGGCTGCCGGTTGTGGTCGTGGTGTTCGACGACGGGGGCGCTCGGCAACGCGCGGCGGATCCAGGCGCAGCAGTATGGCAATCGGCTGATTGCGAACGAACTAACGAGCCCGGATTTCGGTGCGGTTTGCCGAGAGCTTCAGGATGGCCGGGTTTCGGGCCGGCACGCCGGATGGAGTGGAGGCGACGCTGCGGCAGGCTTTTGCGTTGGATGTTTCGGTTTTGGTGCGCATGTGCCGGTCGGGGAGATGCCTAATTTGACAAAATCACACTTCCGGCTCGCTGGCTGCACATTCCGACTTGACTCGGGAATCGAGTGTCGAATCACTGGGTCTCCACCGAATCGAGCGAGTGGGAAGGCGAAATGACAG
>JBEKLE010000114.1:0-15486 GCA_050010355.1 Rhodopila sp.
CCTGAACCTCAGGTCTCCTTAACCTTTTCTTCATCTGTCCCTTCTACAAATCCGGCGGTGACCCAGACCCACACCGTCAGGAGCGATCGCGCCATATGGAAGGAGACTTGGACCTTGGTCCCGCCACGAGGCACGGCCGGGACGTTCCGTTCGGCCAGGCGCTCGATCCTGCGGTGAGCATTTTGCCTCAGACCCTCGATCTGACCCAGGCGACAGCCCTGCGGGACAGCCTGGCGGCGCTGTTGGGCGAGCGTGCCGTCACGCTTGATGCGGGCAGCGTCGACCGCATGTCGACGCCCTGCGCACAGGTACTGCTGGCCGCTGGTCGCGCGGCCGGGTCAGCCGGCGCCTCGTTCAAAATTCTCAACGCATCGGATGTGTTCCGAACGGCGATTGCCGATCTCGGCCTGCTGCCCGAGTTCAGCAAGTGGATCGACTGAGATGGCGAAACGGATCCTGACAGTGGACGACTCGAAGACCATGCGCGACATGGTTTCGTTCACCCTGCGCAAAGCCGGATTCGAAGTGAACGAGGCCGAGGACGGGAAGAAGGCGCTGACTGTGCTGAGCACTAACAAGTTCGACTTGATCATCACCGACCTCAACATGCCGAACATGGACGGCATTTCACTCATAAGAAATGTGCGTTCCAATTCGCAGCACCGCGCGGTGCCGATCCTGATCCTGACCACCGAGAGCGATGGAGCGAAAAAGGCAGACGGCAAGGCCGCGGGCGCGACCGGTTGGCTGGTCAAGCCATTCAGCCCGGAGAAGCTTGTCGAGCTTGTCCACCGGGTGTGCCCGTGACCGCCGACCCAGCCGCGGGCGATCCGCTTGCGCAGTTCCGCCAGACCTACTTCGAGGAATGTGCCGAATTGCTCGATTCGCTGCAGGTGCAGCTCGAGTTGCTGTCGAACGGTGGCGGCGATGAAGAAACCCTGCATGCGATCTTTCGCTGCGTGCATTCGATCAAGGGCGGCGCCGGCGCCTTCGGCTTCGCCGATCTGGTTGCGTTCTCGCATGTTTTCGAAAGCCTGCTCGATG
This sequence comes from Rhodopila sp., assembly GCA_050010355.1. Taxonomy (GTDB): domain Bacteria; phylum Pseudomonadota; class Alphaproteobacteria; order Acetobacterales; family Acetobacteraceae; genus Rhodopila. The sequence continues at coordinate 1,045 of JBEKLE010000114.1, forward strand.
CGATACGGGACAGAAAGATCGCAGCCACAGCCGATGTGGTCTCCATTCTGCTACGGGCCAGTGATGCCCTCGCCGACATCGTGAGCGCGGCACGGGATGACCGGGCGTTGCCAGGCGATTTCGCGGCCGACATCACCGCATCGCTGGAGGAGGTGCTGCTCGGCGCCTCCGATCCCGTTACGGCTGCCGCTCCAGCCCGGACCGCAGCGGTTGATAGTACTGCGACAGCCGGCGAGAGCCGTTATCGGATCGCCTTCACGCCACACTCGGAAATGCTGCAAAAGGCCAACGAGCCGCTCTTGCTGATCCGCCAGTTGCGGCGGTTGGGCGGCCTGATCGTGGAGGTCGACACTTCACGCCTTCCATCGCTCGGCGCGATGGAACCGGAAGCCGCGTATCTCACCTGGATATTCACGCTGGATACCGGTGCGCCGCAAAGTGCCATCGACGAAGTGTTCGAGTTTGTCGAAGACGATTGCGATCTCAGCGTTGAAAGCTTTGAGGCCCAGGTTCCCGGGACGCAGGTTTCGGGTGCGGGCGCATCCCCGGTCCCGGCTGCCACCGGCACGGGCAATGCGGTCGCTGCGTCGGACACCGCATCCGCGGGGGGTCATGCAGCGCCGACCGTCCGCTCGATTCGTGTCGACGTCGACAAGGTGGACCGCCTGGTCAATCTGGTCGGCGAGATGGTCATTACGCAAGCAATGCTGACCGAGCAGAGCAGCCTGCTGGCCGCGGACCAGTATCCCGTTCTTATTCAGGGCATTGAGGCGCTGGCGCAGAGCGCGCGTGAGCTCCAGGAAAGCGTGATGGCGATCCGCGCCCAGCCGGTCAAATCGGTGTTCGCCCGGATGCCGCGGATCGTGCGTGACCTGGCTGCCATCCTGGGCAAGGAAGTCAGAATAGTTACTATAGGCGAAACGACCGAGATCGACAAGACGGTCATCGAGCAACTGAACGATCCGCTGACCCACATGATCCGCAATGCGCTCGATCACGGCATCGAATTGCCTGCGGTCCGGAAAGCGTGCGGCAAGCCTGCGCAGGGCACCATCCATCTGGCGGCGGCGCAACAAAGCGGGCGCATCGTCATCGAGGTTTCGGACGACGGGCGCGGCATCGACCGCGAGAAAGTGCTGGCCAGAGCACAGGATCGTGGACTTGTGGCGGCCGGAGCGACGCTCAGCGAAGAGGAGATCGACGATCTGATCTTCCTGCCCGCCTTTTCCACGGCGGAGAAGGTATCGAACATTTCCGGGCGCGGCGTCGGTCTGGATGTGGTGAAACGAAACGTCCAGTCGCTGGGCGGCCGCATTAAAGTCGAGTCGCGGTTCGGCGCCGGCTCACGCTTCATCCTGTCCTTGCCGCTGACGCTTGCCGTGCTGGACGGCATGGTCGTTTCGGTCGGCACAGAAACCTACATCATTCCACTGACCGCGATCATCGAAAGCATGCGTCCCCGGCCATCGGATATCCATCCTGTCGTCGGGCGGGGCGATGTCCTGGCGCTGCGCGGCGAGTACGTTCCGTTGATCTATCTGCACAGCCGCTTTTCGATCGCCAACGCGATCACCAATCCCTGCCATGGCATCGTGATCATCGTGCAGAGCGAGAGCGCGGGCCGCATGGGCGTGGTGGTCGATGAACTCCTCGGGCAGCAGCAGGTCGTGGTGAAAAGCCTGGAGGACAATTACGACCCGGTCGATGGCGTCGGCGGCGCAACGATTCTGGGGAACGGGCGGGTGGCGCTGATCCTCGACATCGCCCGGCTTCGCGAGGCGGACAGTCAGCCCGGCGCGATGCGGCTGGAACAGAATGGTGCGTGGATGTCCGGCGCCGCCGACATGCCTGTGCTTCACTGATTGATTTTCGAGAGGAATGCAAAAATGTCGTCACAGAGCCAGTCGATCGCCAGTGGAATCGGCCCTGACATTCTGGAGCGCCGAGCGAACGATGAGAACGTCAAACAGTTCATCACGTTCACGCTGGGTCCGGAGGAGTACGGCATCGACATCATGGTGGTGCGCGAGATCAAGGGCTGGACGGATACCACGATGATTCCGAACGCTCCGTCCCACGTGCGTGGGGTGATCAATCTGCGCGGTATCATCGTGCCTATCTTCGACCTCCGGGCGCGGTTCGGGATGGGGCTTACCACGCCGACCAAGATGCATGTGGTGATCATCGTTGCCACCGGGACCCGGACGATCGGGCTGCTGGTCGATACAGTATCCGACATTATCTCGGTTGATCCGAAAGCCATTCGTCCGGTTCCGGAAATGGGTCTCCCCACCGACGATCAGTTCCTCGACGGCCTCGTTGCACTGGAAGACCGGATGGTCACGCTGGTTTCGCTCGCGGGGCTGTTCGGCCGGCAAGCCGCGCTGCCCGACCCTCGCGCCGCCGGCGAAACCGAGACAGCCAAAGCCGCCTGACCACGCCCCCAACCGATTTTCACGCCTCTCTGAACGTTTTAAGGATGTATCCCATGGCCCGTGCCGCAACCGCATCAAAAGTCAAGATCACGACCGCGCCCAAGAGTCCGACCGTCTCGGCGGAGGCGATGCAGCGGGCGGACCACAGCGGTCAGATCGAGGCCATCAACAAGGCGCAGGCCGTCATTGAGTTCACGCTCGATGGCAAGGTGCTGCGCGCCAACGCGAACTTCCTGAACGCGCTGGGTTATGCCGAGAACGAAATCATTGGCCAGCACCATTCTATGTTCGTCGATCCGGTGTATCGCCAAAGCCCGGAATACCGCGCGTTCTGGGAGAAACTGGGCCGTGGCGAATACGACGCCGGGCAGTACAAGCGCATCGGCAAAGGCGGCAAGGAGGTCTATATCCTGGCCAGCTACAACCCGATCATAGGGCCAGACGGCAAACCCTTCAAGGTGGTGAAATATGCCACCGACACGACCATGGCGGTCATGAAAAACGCCGATTTCAGTGGTCAGATCGAGGCCATCAACAAGGCGCAGGCGGTGATCGAGTTCACCCTGGAAGGCAAGGTGCTGCGCGCCAACGAAAACTTCCTGAACGTGCTGGGCTATACCGAGACTGAAATCCTCGGCCAGCACCACTCGATGTTCGTCGAGCTTACCTACCGGCAAAGCAACGACTACCGCCTGTTCTGGGAAAAGCTGGGTCGCGGCGAATACGATGCCGGCCAGTACAAGCGCATCGGCAAGGGGGGGAGGGAGGTTTACATCCAGGCGAGCTACAACCCGATCATGGGTCCGGACGGCAAGCCCTTCAAGGTGGTGAAATACGCCACCGACACGACCGAGCAGGTGATGAAAAACGCCGATTTCAGCGGCCAGATCGATGCGATCAATAAAGCGCAGGCGGTCATCGAGTTCACCCTGGACGGCAAGGTCATTCGTGCCAACGGAAACTTCCTGAGCACGCTGGGCTATACGGAAGCCGAACTGATCGGCCAGCACCACTCGATGTTTGTCGAGCCGACGTATCGTCAAAGTCCTGACTACCGGCTGTTCTGGGACAAGCTCGGCCGCGGTGAATACGACGCCGGCCAGTACAAGCGCATCGGCCGAGGCGGCAAGGAAGTCTGGATCCAGGCCAGTTACAACCCGATCCTCGGGCCGGACCGGAAGCCGTTCAAGGTGGTCAAATATGCCACCGACATCACCGCGCAGGTTACTGCCACCGCAGCAATGCAGGTGGCCGTGCGGCAGACCCAGGAGGTCGTCGGGGCAGCCAAGGAAAACGATTTGCGCCACCGTATCCCGATGGAAGGCAAGACGGGCGACATTGCGCAGTTGTGTGAAGGCGTGAACGGGCTTCTCGACACCATTTCTTCGGTGGTCGGCGAGGTGTCCGAGACCGCCCACACACTGACCACCGCCGCGCGCGAAATCGCCACCGGCAACACCGATCTCTCGCAGCGAACCGAGGAACAGGCGGCCAGCCTGGAGGAAACCGCGGCCAGCATGGAGCAACTGACGAACACCGTGCGGCAGAACGCCGAGAACGCGCAGCAGGCCAACAAGCTTGCTTCGTCTGCCTCGGATGTCGCGATCAAGGGTGGGTCAGTGGTTGCTGAAGTGGTCCACACCATGGACGGCATCACCCAGGCCAGCCGCAAAATCGCCGACATCATCGGGGTGATCGATGAGATCGCTTTCCAGACGAATATTCTGGCACTGAACGCGGCGGTCGAGGCGGCACGCGCCGGTGACCAGGGACGTGGCTTCGCCGTTGTCGCCGCGGAAGTTCGCAACCTGGCACAGCGGAGTGCCAATGCGGCGAAGGAGATCAAGGGACTGATCTCCGACTCGGTGTCCAAGGTCGAGTCAGGCTCGCGGTTGGTCGACACCGCCGGGAAGACGATGGAGGAGATTGTGCAGTCGGTGAAACGCGTCACCGATATCATGGCGGAGATCTCAGCGGCCTCGCAGGAGCAGCGCGGCGGCATCGAGCAGGTCAACACCGCCATCGTCCAGATGGACAAGGTGACGCAGCAGAACGCCGCTCTGGTCGAAGAGGCGGCGGCAGCGGCGAAATCGATGGAAGACCAGACCGGTTCGATGGCGGAGATGGTGGCTCAGTTCAGGCTGGCCGACGGGTTCGCGGCGGCACCGGTCAAACCTGCTCCTGCCGCATTGCGGCCCACCGGGACCGCTGGCGCGGACCGGCCGTTCCGCGGCAGCAAAGACGCGCCCTCGCCGCTTCGCACAGCGCGGCCCCCAGGGGTCGGCCTGGGGAACGGCACGGGGAACGGCACCGGCGCGGCGCGGGCCATCAAGCCGGACTCGGAACTGGCCAGCCGCCGGCATGTAGCCGGAGGCGGCGACGCTGACTGGAAGCAGTTCTAAAGCGGATTTTTACCCAGACGCCGATCCATTGGCCCGATGGATCGGCGGCCTCCACCGACTGAAACCGGGAGACGATGGTGCAGCAAGAGTACGCGCTTGAGGACGGTGACTTCCGGAAGATCTCCGGCCTGGTCAGGGCAACGACCGGGATTGTCATCGATGACAGAAAGCGCGCCTTCATCCACGGCCGCCTCGGCCGCCGCCTGCGCGTGCTGGGTCTGACGGACTTCAGCGACTATTGTCGCGTGCTCGATGGTCCAGACGGCGAGGCCGAGCGGCTTTTGCTGGTCAATGCCATCACCACGAATCACACCAGCTTCTTTCGGGAACCGCATCATTTCGAATTCCTGGCGAAGACCGTGCTTCCGGCGATCGTCCGGGCGAAAGATGCATCCAGCCACCGCCTGCGAATCTGGTCGGCCGGATGCTCCACCGGAGAGGAACCCTACACCCTGGCGATGACGTTGCGCGACTGCCAGTTGCCACTGGCAAGCTGGGACGTCAGGATCCTGGCGACCGACCTCGACACCAACGTCGTCGCCCATGCCGCTGCCGGTCTCTATGACGCGGAACGCGCTGACTCGATCCCTGCGCGATTTCGGCAGCGTTACGTGACGATGCAGCCTGACGGGCATGCGTCCATGAACGACGCCCTGCGTTCACTGATCACGTTCAAGCCACTCAACCTGCTCAATGACTGGCCGATGCAGGGTCCGTTCGACGCCGTTTTCTGCCGTAACGTCGTCATCTACTTCGACAAGCCTACCCAGCGGCGTCTGTTTGACCGGTATGCCGATATCCTGAAGCCAAATGGCTGGCTGACCGTCGGTCATTCCGAAAGTCTGCAGAACCTCAGCGATCGCTTCGAACTCGTCGGCCGGACTGTCTATCGGAGAACGAAATGACTGCCGGCGCCACGGCCCGCGAGAGACGACTGACCGTGAGATCCGATCCTGCGGATTTCAGATCGGGCGTACATCGATATCGCGACCCGAACTTCAACGCCATCGCGGTGAAGGTGTTTCCCGGCGAACATTACGTTACCGATGCGGATGAGATGCTCGTCACTGTACTGGGCTCTTGCGTGTCCGCCTGCATTCGCGACCCGGTGGCCGCTGTTGGTGGGATGAACCATTTCATGCTCCCGGAATCGGGGGACCACGAAGGAGACTGGGGCAAGGCCTCGTCCGGCATGCGTTACGGAAACGTCGCCATGGAGCGGCTGATCAACGACATCCTGACGCAGGGCGGTTTGCGCCATCGTCTGGAGATTAAGGTGTTCGGCGGCGGCAACGTCCTGAAGGGAAACAGCGATATCGGCCATCGCAACGCAACGTTCGTCGAGAGCTACCTTGCGGCAGAAAATCTTTCCATCGCGGCCGGCCATCTGCGGGGTGCGCTCCCCCGCCGTGTTCACTATTTCCCGATGACCGGCAAGGTGATGCTGCTGGAACTGCGTCGCACGGAAGACCGTACGGTCGTCGAACTCGAGGCCCGCTATCAATCCAAGCTTCGGTCCGATCCCGTCGCCGGGTCGGTCGAGCTGTTCTGAGAGTCTGAAAAATGCCCCCCGTACCGGAACCGACGAAAAAACCTTCATGATAAGCATTCTTTTTCAGGTTCGTTTGAATTTCACGCTCTGAGGTCGTCACATGGCTCAAATCCGCGTTCTCATTGTCGACGACTCAGCACTGGTTCGACAGATGCTGACCCAGATCCTGTCATCGGATCCTTCCATTACGGTGGTTGGCGCCGCACCCGACCCGTTCGTTGCCAGAGAAATGATAAAGTCGCTGAGCCCCGACGTGCTGACACTGGATATCGAGATGCCGCGGATGGACGGCCTCGTTTTTCTGGAAAAGATCATGACCTTGCGGCCGATGCCGGTGGTAATGGTCTCGTCCCTGACGCAGAAGGGCGCCGACACGGCGCTGCAGGCGCTCGAAATGGGGGCGGTCGACTACATCGCCAAGCCGACGGTCGGTCTGACCGATGGTTTCAGCGCGCTGCGTGACGAGATCGTCGCCAAGGTCAAGGCGGCGGCACAGGCTCATGTCAGACCTTCGTCGCGGGATGGCACCCCGCCGAAGAAGCCAGCAGCCACGCGGCCCGCGGCGAGCACCGGGTACAGCTCCTCGGAAAAGCTGATCGCGGTTGGCGCCTCGACCGGCGGCGTCGAGGCACTGCACACACTCCTTAGCGGCTTTCCGGCGGACGCACCGGCCATCCTCGTCACCCAGCACATGCCGCCGATGTTCACGGCCGGCTTCGCCCAACGGCTCGACCAGCGCTGCGCCGTGACGGTCACCCAGGCCAAGGACGGTGAGCGCGTGTTGCCCGGACACGTCTACATCGCTCCCGGTTCCCAACACCTGGAACTGGCTCGGTCCGGGGCGAACTACATCTGCCGGCTGCATGACGAGGCGCCGGTGGCAGGACATCGTCCATCGGTCGACGTCCTGTTCCAGTCGGTTGCGCGGGCGGCGGGCGCCGATGCGGTCGGCATCATCCTGACGGGCATGGGCAAGGACGGTTCGGTGGGGCTTCTGGCGATGCGCCGCGCGGGCGCCTCGACGATTGGTCAGGATGAGGCCTCCTGCGTGATCTACGGCATGCCGAAAGCCGCCCGCGACTGCGGCGCGACCGAGATCGAGCTTCCGATCGGAAAAATAACCGAGCAGGCGCTCTATCGGTGTCAGGCGACGGCCCGGCGGGGTGTGCGGGTTTGACATGTTCGGATTAAGAAATAAACGCCTCGGCCGGGTCGCCGAGCCCGTAGCGGAGATGCCATCGCCGGCTCCCGGTTCGCCGGCAGCGCCACCTTCCGATCACACGCTTCTGCTCCGGCGATGGATGTCTCTCGCCGGCATGCAGCAAAGGGTGATCGAGACCCTGGCTGCCGAGATCATGCGGACATCGGATTTTGTCGAGACCGAAGCGGGTTCGCTTAGCGAGCGCTTTCAACGCCTCGCCGTCAATGCGCAGCAGCAAACCGAGCGGGTCGACAGTCTGACAGCGCTGGCGATGGGCATCGACGTTGCGGGCGAGACCATCCGGATCGACCAGGTCGCCAGGCTCTTTGAGACGACGCTGGGCGAGGTGGTCTCAAAGATCCTGCTGCTGTCAAAGGATTCCATGGCCATGGTGTATGCCATGGATACACTCGACGCGAGCGTCCAAAATGTCGGCAAGTGCAACGCGGGTATCGCTGGCATCAACGGCACCCTGAACATGCTTGCGCTGAACGCGCGGATCGAGGGTGAGCGCGCCGGCAAGGCCGGGGCAGCGTTCCGCGTCGTCGCAAATGAAGTCTATGAGCTCTCGAAATCGACGCAAGGCCTCGCCGCCACGATGAAGTCCGAGCTCAAAGCCATGGCCGACGGGATCATGATCAGCTACGACAAGCTTAAGCGGGTGGCGACGGTAGACCTGTCAGATAATATTCTTGTCAAAGAACGGCTTGAGGTGGTGCTCGAAGCGCTGGTCCGGCGCAACAACGGTCTCGAAACCGTAGTCGCTGAGGCGGTTCGGGAATCGGAAGCGATTTCCGCCGATGTTGCGGGGATGGTCACGGGTATTCAGTTCCAGGACAGGACGAAGCAACGGCTGGAACATGTGGTCGACACGCTGCGGGTGATCTGCAAGGCACTGGAAGAGATCAGGTCCAGCACGACGACGGAGGTGCCTGAGCTTGCAACTGCGTCGGCGCCGGATACGGAATGGGTGAAGCATCTGCTTTCCCGCTACACCATGAGTGACATGCGGGAGCGCTTCGTTGCCCAGATCCTTGACGGACACCCGGTGGACTGGGGTGAAGAGACGACCGCGAAGGGCACGCCGTCATCGAGTGGTTCGATGGAGCTGTTTTAGTGTCCGTCCGAGAAGTATCCCAGTTCGGTCCAGCGGTGCTTTTCGCCGCTGGGAGCGTCGCAACTTGTCACGATGTCGCCTCATCGTCACTGCGTCGCCGCCTTCCCAGAGACGAAAATCCCTCGCTGGCCCTCCGCAGCCAGACTTCTCGGACGGACACTTAGGAATAACCAAATGAAGTTCGATTTCGACGGGACCGGTTCGATCGTTGCGATGAGCGGAGATTTCACCTTCACCGATCATGCCGCATTCCTGAAGATCATGAACCGGCTTTTCGAGGCCAAGGCGGAACCGATCGTGATCGATTTGTCGCAACTGGAGTTTATCGATTCAGCCGGCCTCGGCATGCTTCTGATCGCCAGGGACGAAGTCGGGAAATCCAGCCACAAGTTGACGTTGCGGGCACCGAAAGGTCAGGTCAAACGGATGTTCTCCGTGACGAGGTTCGAAACCCTGTTCGAAATCGAGACATAGCCGAATGGCGGCCGATTCCGGCCAGAAGCAGGATTCTGCCCACTCTGGGAGCACCTGCTGGGACGGTGCTTCGGCCGAATCCTTGATGCAAGCCCTGCTGCCACCGGCGGCTGATTGTATCGAATCCGGCGTGACGGGTCCACGCCCGAGGCCGGCGCGGCGCAACGCATCCAGCCGGCGTCTTGGCATGACGGTGACGGCGCAGTCGGTCTACCGGCATCCGGTCGCCAAAGTCTTTGCCCAGGCGTTGCGGATCCGGCTCGATCTGTCGCCAGATATCCACGAAAGGGTTCTCACCGCCCTTCAGGAAACGATGATCAACGCGATGTTGCACGGCAATCTCGGGCTCGACTCCGATCTGCGCAACGACCTGAAGGGGTTGGCGGCGTCACACGATGTGATCGCGGCGCGATTGGCGTCTGGAAACAGGTCGCGCAGTCTGATCCGCGTGCAGGCGACGTGGACCAGGTCCAGGCTCCGCGTCGTCGTCCGCGACAGTGGCGATGGATTTGAGCGCGATGAGCTGCCGTCGATTGATCCGGCCCGCCTGGGCAGCGGCCGCGGCCTGATGATCCTGGAAGCGTTATGCGATCATGTTGGCATTCACCGGCGCGGCACGATCATCGCTCTGGACTTCGCCCTGGCCGGCGTCGGGACATGAGCAAGCTGTCGCAAGCGCTGTTCGTTACGCCACCGCGCGGGCGGTCGCGGATTTCCCGCGCGCCCGCGGCGGGGTGGCGAGGAGACGCACCGACGTGACCGCGGCCTTTGAACCCAAGACAACGGCGCAGGACACGTTAAGCCAATGCACCGGCGGCGAGGCGAACGCGGAGCGGTTGCGGCCAATCGCCGCCCCTCAGGCCAGCCCCTGCAACGTCGCCGAGGTCGCCAGCGACTGGATCTGGGAAACCGACGCAAATAGTTGCCTCGCATTTGTCTCAAAACGCTTCGGCGATATTTCGGGCATCCCGTGGGCCCAGGTGAACGGCCGCTCGTTCCTGGATCTGGTGGCGATGGGTTTTGAGCGGGCCGGAATGGATAAAATACGCGCGGCCACCGCTGCGCACGGCATTCTGCAAAGCGCCGTCTATCGCGTTGAACCGGCCCGCGGTGTCACGCACTTCTGGCGCCTCAGCGGCGAGCCGCGTTTCGACCCCGCGACCGGCGCATTCGCAGGGTATCGCGGCACCGGGACAGACGTGACCGCCACAATCGAGCACGAGGCCGCGATGACCGCGGCGCTGCTGCGGGCTGAAGCAGCGGAACGCGACGCGCTGCGGGCGCGCCGGATGCTGGAAGAAGCGATCGAGGCGATCCCGGAGGGGTTTGTGCTGCACGACGCCGACGACCGGCTCGTATTGTGCAACACGCGCTACCGCGAGATTTACGGACTGACCGCCGAATTGATCAAACCCGGCGTCCTGTTCGAAGACACGCTGCGGCAGACCGGCAAGCGCAGCACATATGTCACGGGCGACGCTGGTCTCGAGGAATGGGTGGCCGAACGAATGTGCCGCCACCGTGCCCTCGACGGCAACCACGTCGAACAGCGCCTCACGGACGGGCGCTGGCTGCAGATCGAAGAGCGGCGGACAAGCGATGGCGGTACCGTGGGCATCCGCGTGGATGTGACCGAAGCGCGGCGGCGGGAGGCTCTGGAGCGGGATCGCGAGCGCAGGATTGCGGAACTGCAGGCCGCGCGGCTCATGCAGATGAGTCTGCTGCCCTCGGTGCGCCTGCAGAAGGAGATCATCGCCAGATCCGGCCTCGACATCGCGAGCCGCAGTGCCAGTTGCACAGAGATTGGCGGCGACCTGTGGGGACTGAGCGCTCTCGATGGCGGGCGGGTCGGTGTCTATACACTGGACGTCGCCGGGCATGGCACCACAGCGGCGTTAACGGCCTTCCGCGTGCACACATTGATCCACGAGCTTGGGGCGTGGCTGCTCGACCCGGGCCGGTTCCTGCAGGAGCTCAACATACGGCTCGCCGAACTGCTGCAACCCGGCGCATTTGCAACAATGTTCTACGGGGTTGTCGATCCGGAGGCGAATTGCATCGTCTATGCCGCCGCGGGGTCACCGCCGCCCCTGATCCGGCGCGGCAGCGGTCTCCCGCTGACCCCCCTGGACAGCTCAGGCGTGCCGCTGGGTATCATCGTCAGCGCGGAGTATCCCTGCGCCAAGGCCGAGTTCGGGCTTGGCGGCACGCTGTTTCTATACAGCGATATCCTGACAGACCGCATCGACGAGCACGGAACTCGTGCCGGCGAGGAGGGCGCTTTCGCCTGGATCCAGCATTGCGCCGGGCAGGTCACCGCCGAAACCGCCGTTGAGCGCATCTGCGCGCCATTTTTCGACCCGCCGGGCACACCCCTGAGTGACGACCTTACCGTCGTTTGCATCATGCGTCCATAAACCGTTCGGGATTTCGCGCCGGCCGTCACGCTGGCACCGTGCCGGCCCCCTCGTTCGCGGCCCCCCTGGTCGCGGCCACCCTGGTCGCGGCCCAACATGCATCAGGCGCCATGCCGTCGCGGCCGGCGCCTGCCGCGGGCGCCGGGATCAGAACGGATCCATCCGACGCCGGGCGGGCGATCGTGATCTGGCAGCCGGGCCCCGCGTCGTTGATGGCCAGCTCCATGCCGTGCAGTCTGGCGACCGCCGCGACGAGCGTCAGTCCCAGCCCACTGCCCGGTGTATGGCGGCTCGTCTCGGCTCGGTAGAACCGGCGCAGCACCGCGTCACGCTCGTCCCGGCAAATGCCGGGCCCGGTGTCAATGACCTCGATTCCGACTGTTCCGGTGCCGGCGAAGGCGCGGATCGTGACGCAGCCGCCCCGAGGGCTGAATTTCAATGCGTTGTCGACGAGGTTGCCGACGGCCTCGAACAGCAGGTTCGGGTCGCCGCGCATGACCGGCGGGCTGCGATCCGAGGCGACAAGCAGACGCACCCCCTTGGCCTCCGCCATCGGCTCGTAGAGTTCCGCGGCATCGGCGACCACCTCGCAAAGATCCGCGTCGGTGAAACCGGCCCGCCGCGCGCCGCTCTCGACCTCGGAAATGCGCAGGATGGCAGCGAAGGTGTTCAGCAGAGCCCGCGTCTCCAGGATCGCCTCGTCGATCGCGACCACATGGTCGTCGGCAGACCCTTCACGGCGGCGCGTCCGCTCTAGGCCGGCGAGCAATCGCGTCAGCGGCGTGCGAAGATCGTGCGCGATGTTGTCGCAGACTCCTTTCACCTCCTGCATCAGGCGTTCAAGCTCTCCGAGCATGCCGTTGATCACGTATATCAGCCGGTCGAAATCATCGCTTCGCCCATCCGTCGGCAACCGCTCGGACAAGTCGCCGCTGACGATCCGCTGCGTGGCGCGGGTAACCCCGTCGATACGGCGCACGGCATCAACGCCGACGACCGCCGCCCCGGCCAGACCGATCATGGCCGTCACCAGACCACCCCAGATGAAAGCGTCGATCAGGACCACGCTGAACGCGCGTGTTCCTGCCATGTCACGGGCGACCAGCAACAGATCCCCGGACGGCAGGCGGTGCGCCAGGCCGCGGAAGACGATGTCCTGGCGACCCTGACGAAGGCTGAACTTGAAGAAATCGTCGTGCGGCATGCTCTCCAGCGTGACCGCGGCCAGGTTCAGCGGCGTCCCTGCCAATCGCTGGCCGGCGGGACTGAACAGAGTGAGCGGACGTTCGAGCGAGGGGTCGGCGACGACGTGGGCGTTCAGCCGCTGCACCAGGTTCGAGCGGTCCATTGGACTGAAAATCCCCTGCTCACGCGTCAGCCAGTCATCGACCCGCCCTTCCACATAGTGCTTGGTCTGCCAGTACAGGAATCCGAACAGAGCCAGCGATGCGGCCCCGAACAGCAACAGGAAGCGCAGCGCGAGCCGGAAGCTCGTTGTGCGCGGGAGATCAAACAGACGCACGGAGCACGTATCCGGCACCGCGCACGGTCCGTATCACCGGTTCAGAACTCTCGGGATCGAGCTTGCGCCGCAGTTTGCTGATGTGCATGTCGATGACGTTGGTCGGTTCGACCGAGCGGTAGTTCCAGACTTCCTCGAACAGCATGGTGCGGGTGACAACCTGGCCGGCGTGGCGCATCAGGAACTCGAGCAGGCGATATTCCCGGGGCAGCAGTTCAATCAGCCTCCCGGCGTAGCGCACGGCGTGCGTCAGCAGATCCATCTCCAGCTTTCCGGCGCGCAGCGTCGTCTGGCGTTGCGGCGCTGACCGGCGGCGCAGCAGGACATCCAGCCTGGCGGTGAGTTCGAGGAAGTCGAACGGCTTGGTGAGATAGTCGTCGCCGCCGGCGCGCAGGCCACGGACCCGCTCATCGACCCCGGACAGGGCGCTCAGGATCAGGACGGGCGCATCCACACCGGCGGCCCGCAAGGTCGCGAGCAGGCCCAGTCCGTCGAGGCCGCCCGGCAACATGCGATCGAGGACGATCGCATCGTAGGAGTCGGCTGCCGCCTTCAGCAGGCCCTCACGGCCGTTGGCGGCGTGCTGCACCTCAAATCCATGATCGCCAAGCGCGGCCTTGATTTCATCGGCCGTTTGCGGATCGTCCTCGACCACCAGGACACGGGTCATGTTTTGCAGCTCCAGCCCAGGGCGCCGACCCAACCCTTGAATGAATTGTCAGCCCCGTCAGCATTTGCCATTATCTGGTCAAAAGCGGCTTCGCCCGGGGATGAAAAGATTGTAATACCAGTCGGCGGTTACCGACTGGTTGCCAGCGGGAGGCAGCATGCGGCTGCCCGAAATCAAAGAGATACCACCCGGCCGACCGTCGAGTGAAGAGCCGGTCTTTCGGCAGGCTGGTATAACATCACGGAGGTAACGTGCGCCTGCTTGTCGTTGAGGATGACGACCGCGCTGCAGGTTATCTGGCCCGCGGCCTGACCGAAAGTGGACACATCGTCGATCGCGCCGCGGATGGGGAAACCGGGCTCGCTCTGGCGCTGGAGGGGATTTACGATGTGCTCATCGTCGATCGGCGGCTTCCGGTCCTGGACGGTCTCACATTGATCCGGCGCCTGCGTGAGCATGACACCCTGACGCCGATCCTGGTTCTGAGCGCAATCGGCGACATGGCGGACAGGGTGGAGGGTATGCGCGCCGGCTGTGACGACTATCTCGCGAAGCCCTACGCCTTCGCGGAGGTTCTCGCTCGGCTCGAGGCGCTGGCGCGCCGCGCGGACCGGGCCCGTGGCACGACCGTGCTGCGGGTCGGCGATCTGGA
>JBEKLE010000115.1:0-15407 GCA_050010355.1 Rhodopila sp.
GGCGCCGACACCGAAGATCATGCCGCCGATGGCCTGCGATCGCGCGGTCTTCGCATTCAGGATGCGGCCCGCGGTGAACACGCCCAACATGCGCCGCAAGCGGATTTCGCCGCTGTCGATATCGACGCCGACCTCGGCGAAGTGCGCGCCGTAAGACTGTTGTGAATACGCCTTCAAAGTCGCACCCGGCTGGATCGAACCTTCGGCATCCAGGCCGCTTGCACCAACCAGACCTGACAGCGGCTTTGACTGACCCGCAGCTTCGATTTGGCCATTGGCGAAGCGGGCGGTCGCAGGATCCATGCCGGCCGCCCTCGCCAGCTTCGCACGCAGCACCATGCAGGCATCGTACAGTGCCGAGCCGGAACTGGCCGCGCCGAAGGAGCCACCGGAACCGGCGGCCATCGGAAACGCCGTATCACCAAGCTCCATCCGGATCTGACCCGGCGGCAGGCCGAGCATCTCGGCGGCGATCTGCGTCAGGATCGTATAGGTGCCGGTGCCGATATCCGTCATCGCCATGCGCACCGTTGCGACCCCGTCCGGCCCGAGCCGCACACTGGCCTTCGAAGGCTGGAGCGGGTTCCCGCGCGTGGCGGCGGCGACGCCGATGCCGACCAGCCAGCGTCCGTCGCGAACCTGCCCCGGCTTCGCCTGACGCTTGTTCCAGCCGAAGCGGCGAGCGCCCTCCTGAAAGCAGGCGATCAGGTGGCGGCTGGAGTAGGGGACGTGCCTTTCCGGGTCCTCGCTTGGCTCGTTGCGAGCTCGCAGCTCAATCGGATCGATGTTCAGCTTCTCGGCCAGTTCGTCCATAGCGCATTCGAGAGCCAGAAGCCCGACCGCCTCGCCTGGCGCCCGCATGGACGAGGCAACCGGCATGTCGAGCGGCGCCAGCCGATGCCGCGTGAGGCGGTTTGCGCCGGCATAGAGGGTCCGGGTCTGGATCGCAGCTCCTTCGAATGTCTGTTCACTGGCCAGGTTGCCGGAGAAGACGTCATGCCCAATGGCCAGAATCCTGCCGTTCTGGTCCGTGCCGAGCCGGATGCGCTGGATGGTGTCCGAACGGTGTGTGGTCACAGGGAAGATCTGCTGGCGGGTCAGTGCCGTCTTGACCGGTCGCCCGAGCTGGCGTGCCGCGATGGCGGACAGGATGGCATCGGCATTCACCCAGAGTTTCGACCCAAAGCCGCCGCCGATGAAGGGGCTGACCAGCCGCACATTTTCGACCGGGATTCTCAGGGTCCGGGCGACGGCCGCCTGCCCACGGTTCAACATTTGATTCGAGGTGTGCAGTGTGAGCCGGTCGCCCTCCCACACCGCAAGCGTCGCGTGCGGCTCCATCATCGCGTGGCTTTGCAGCGGTGTCGTGTAAGTAACGTCGAGCTTAACGGGCGCGGTGGCGAATCCCTGTGCGAAATCGCCGACGGCGCTGTCGGCAGGAGCGCCGCCCTGGGGGGCACGCGCCTGGGGGATGCCGTCCTTAAGGGCGTATGTCCCTGGGGCGCGGTCGTAGCTGACGCGCACAGCGTAGGCCGCCGCCCGTGCCTGTTCGAAGGTTTCCGCAACGACGAAGGCGACGGGCTGCCCAAAATAGGCTACGCCCGGGCCGACAAGGAGGGGATGCGCCTCGTGGTGATTGCCGGCGCCCTGTTCAGGCGCATTCAGATGGGTCAGCACGAGAAGGACCCCGGGCATCCGTTCCGCGATCCGCGTATCGATCGATCTGATCCGGCCCTTGCCGATCGACGCTTGGACGACGTAACCGTAAGTGGTGTCCGGACCCTGCTCGAATTCGTAGGCGTAGCGTGCGCCGCCCGTCACCTTGAGCCGTCCATCGACCCGGTCGAGCGGCTTTCCAACCACGCCCTGCGCGCCGATATCGAGCGGCGTCGATCCGACGCCATTGTTCATCTGCATCACACGGATTCCTTCAGGCGCTGGTGAGTTTCGTCAGCACGGCGTGCAGGGTCCGCCGAACCAGGGGTATCTTGAAGTCGTTGTCTCCGTGGCCGCCCGCGCCCTCAAGCAATGCAGTCGCAGCCGCATCGAAGGTCTGCGCGCCGACGGGAGCGCCAGCCATTGCCTGCTCCACCCGCTCGATCCGCCAGGGCTTGGGCGCGATGCCGCCGAAAGCAATACGCGCGGAGCGGATGCGGCCGTCCGCGGCATCCACGATGGCGGCCACCGAAACCAGCGCGAACGCGTAGGAGGCCCGGTCCCGGACCTTTCGATACATCTGCCGGCCGGGCGGCGGCGGCGGTAGCGTCACAGCGGTAATGATCTCGCCCGCGCGCAGCGTCGTTTCGATCTGCGGGGTGTCGCCGGGAAGTCGATGAAACTCGACGATCGGAATGAACCGGACCTTGCCCTCGGCATCGATGGTCTCGACGCGGGCGTCGAGCACGCGCATCGCCACCGCCATGTCGGAGGGATGCGTTGCGATGCACTGGTCGCTGGTGCCGAGGATGGCATGGATGCGGTTGAAGCCCTCCAACGCCGCGCAGCCGGACCCAGGGACACGCTTGTTGCACGGCATCGTGGTGTCGTAGAAATAATAACAGCGGGTCCGCTGCAGCAGGTTGCCGCCGGTCGTAGCCTTGTTTCGCAATTGCGCGCTCGCGCCTGCGAGCAGGGCTCGGCTCAACACACCGTATCGGGCACGCACCCGGGCATCGGCCGCCAGATCGCTGTTGCGAACCATGGCGCCGATGCGCAAGCCACCGTCCGGCGTGTCTTCAATCCTGGCAAGGTCAAGGCGATTGATGTCGATAAGACGAACCGGCGTATCGACTTGCAACTTCATCAGGTCGAGCAAATTCGTGCCCCCCGCGATGATCCTGGCGCCTGGCCGCGCGGCAGCTGCGGCAGCCTGTGGCGGCGTGCTCGCGCGCTCGTAAGTGAAGCTTCTCATGTTGTGGTCTCCGCAACCTGCCTGATGGCAGCGACGATGTTCGGATACGCCCCGCAGCGACAGATGTTGCCGCTCATCCGCTCGCGAATTTCCTGCTCGCTCAGATTCGGGTGCGCGGCCGCCAGGTCCTCGGTCACGTAACTCGGCATGCCCGCACGGCTTTCCGCAATCATACCCAGCGCCGAGCAGATTTGCCCTGATGTGCAATAGCCGCACTGGAAGCCGTCGTGTTCGACGAACGCCGCCTGCATCGGATGCAGCGTGTCGCCGTTGGCAAGTCCCTCGATGGTGGTGATAGACTGACCGTCATGCATCACGGCGAGCGTCAGGCAGGAATTGATGCGGCGCCCGTCCAGGAGCACGGTGCACGCGCCGCATTGGCCGTGGTCACACCCCTTCTTTGTGCCGGTCAGTGCCAGGTGCTCGCGCAGCGCGTCGAGCAACGTTGTGCGCGGGTCTAGGCTCATCTGATGTCGCTGGCCGTTTACCTGGAGCGTGACATTCACAGGCTCGATCGGCACGTCGGCGCGTACGTCGGACAGGTCGCGCGCATACGCCGCGTACGGTAAACCTGTCAGGAGGAGCGCGCCTGCCACCGCCCCTGTTTCAAGCACCTGTCGCCGTCTGACGGTTAGGCCGGTTATACTGCTCTCGTCTGTCACGGTTCGGATCTCCTTCGACTCATAAGATCGTCCACGTCAACGCCGAACTGGCGCTCGGAAGCGGACGGGTTGATCTCCAAGTGGAGCAGCCTGCCGGCAGGATTAAGTCGCCGGCGCTCGTGCGCGTCGCGGGGTTGCCCGACCAATTTCCGGCCGACGATTTCGCCGCGGCGCGTTCCGCCAATGCGGTGAGAGGGATTGTATGCCGGTTCATCGTCAGTAGACTCCTACGCACTTTCGGGGCGCCACTTGGTGCCGCTCTGCGGTCAGTATCTTCAGCGGCCTGGCGAAGCGGCCATCTGGGTGGCCGTCGCTGTATCCAAGGATTTCAAATAGGCGATCAGATTCTGCCGATCCTGTTCACTGTCCACTTGGGCTTGCATATTTACACCCGGAATGAATGCCGGTGGACTTCTGAGCCAGCGATCCAATGTCGCATCGTTCCAAGTGATCGGCGCGGCCTTAAGTGCTGCCGAGTATTGGTAGGACGCGACCGAGCCCGCCCGACGACCATAGACGGCCGTCAGTGGCGGCCCCGGCTTGCGTGTCGGATTGAGGCCGTGACATGCCGCGCAACGCGCGGCGAAAACGTTCTGACCCGCGGTGACGTCGTCGCCACTGGCCCACGCGGATGAGGTTACGGCAGCGACACCAAGAACCAGCGCCGCGACCAATGTGTTCCGCTTCATGACCGATCCTTTCGCGGCCGCAGCGCCGGATTTTCGGTGTCCGGAACGTCCCAGATGTCCGAGGGCATATTGACCACGATGGGTTCAGGCGTGCTGCGGACAACCACCCAGCGGACCGGCGTATCAATCGATGGATTTGTTTCCATGTGCAGAAGAAAGGGCGGAACGTGCAGGAAATCACCGGGCCGCGCGATGCCCGAAAACTCGCCGTGTTCTCCCCAGCGCAAGTGGCTGACGCCTTCCAGCACGAAGGCAATGGTCTCCTGTGCTCCGTGATGATGGACATCGATGCTGCAGCCGGGCGCAATCGAGAACAGACCGCCCCACAGTCCGGTTTCTATTCCGCTCGACCGAGTGACGGCCGCGAGGCGTTGGGAACCGGCTGTCTGCGCCGTTCCGGCGTCGAACGCATCCGGACGAATAATTCGTATGCTGAGGGGGATCGACATGCGGCTGGGACCTCTGTGGGAAGACCGGCCAGGCTCGGCCGGTCTTCCCACTCACACGTAATGTTGGTGTTGCACTTATGCAGACTGGGGATTGCGCATCAGTACATGCATCAGTTGAATAACGTGATCGTTCCGCGTGACGATCACGTCCTCAACCAGCTAGGCAGCCAGCCGGTCAGGGGGAGCCATGAATTCAGGCCCAACGGGGTTCTTGACGCAGGAGGCGACAATTCTGTCGATCTCGGCCATGGCATCGGCGTCGATCTTCCAACCGGCTATCTCCGCTGCCGCGTCCAGTTGTTCCGGTCGGCGGGCGCCCCAGAGTGCGAAAGTGATCCCATCGCGGTCGAGGACCCATCGCATCGCCAGATGGATCACGCGCTTGCCGTAATTCGCTCGTGCAAAGCGATCGAGCTGCTCCACGGCTGCCACATATTGATGGAGGCGCGGCGCCTGGAATTTCGGGTCCGCCAGCCGGATATCATCGCCAACGAAATCTGTGTTGCCTGCGATCCGCCCGGACAGCAAGCCACGACACAGCGGGCCGTACACCAGAGTGGCAATGCCCCTGTCCCGGCAATACGGAAGCATCGCAGTGGCACTGTCCCGCTCGAAGAGATTGAAGGGCGGTTGCGCCGTGTGCAACGGCGCGATTGTGCGAAACACTTCCATCTGCTCGACGCTGAAATTGCTCACGCCGATCGCGCGTATCTTTCCCGCGCGATAGAGACCGAGCATCGCCTCGGCGGTTTCCTGGATCGGCACCGATGGATCTGGCCAATGCACCTGGTAGACGTCGATGACGTCGGTGCGCAGGCGCCGTAACGAATCCTCAGCCTCCTGAATAATGCGCGCACGGCTGGCGTCGCGGAATACGTTGCCATCGTGCCAATTCAACCCGACCTTCGTCGCAATAACGACTTTGTCGCGGGCTCCGGCTTCGGACAACGCCCTCCCGACAAGCTCTTCCGCGTGACCGAAGCCATAGGCTGGAGCGGTGTCGATCAGCGATATGCCTCGGTCGACTGCCGATCTGATGGTGGCGATGGCCTGGGCGTCGTCGGTGCCGCCCCACATCCAGCCGCCGATCGCCCACGTGCCCAGCGCTATGCGGGATGCAGTTAACCGCGTGCCTGATATGGTCGCAGTCTCGATATTCGTCATTTGTACCATGTGAAACCTCTTGTGTGAGTCCCGATAACCCGGGCGAGTGCGTTTCTTTTATAAAGCAGATCGGAGATCGGCACCGCGCCGCACGACGCCAAGGCGGTGCGGGGTCATTGGGACATGCATGGCCGGAATAGTGTGACCCGCAGCAAGCCCAATCAGCCGGCACGTATGTTGATAAGTTTGCTTTGCAGGCGAGGCAGACCGGAGCGTCGGCGCGGGACCAGCCAGTGCCGCAGCGTGTCGAGGTAGAGATAGATTACTGGCGTGGTATAAAGCGTGAGTGCCTGGCTCAGGATAAGGCCGCCGACCATCGCGTAGCCCAGTGGCTGGCGCAATTCGGAACCGGCGCCATGCTCCAGCATCAGCGGCAGGCCGCTCAGCAGGGCCGCCATGGTCGTCATCAGGATCGGGCGGAACCGCAGCAGGCAGGCCTGGCGGATCGCATCCAACGGAGGCATGCCGTCCGTGCGCTCCGCATGGATGGCGAAGTCCACGATCATGATGCCGTTTTTCTTCACGATGCCGATCAGCAGGATGATCCCGATCATGGCGATGACAGACAGATCGGTACCGGTGGCCATCAGCATCAGCAGCGCGCCGACGCCGGCCGAGGGCAAGGTCGAAAGGATAGTGATTGGCAGGATAAAGTCTTCGTAGAGGATGCCGAGGATGATGTAGACCGCGATGAGAGCCGCCGCGATCAGATAGGGTTCGGATGCCAGCGAATCCTGGAAGGCCTGAGCCGCGCCCTGAAAGGATCCTTGCAGCGACAGTGGCGCGCCCATCGCGGTACGGACGCCGTCGATCGCCTGCACCGCTTGGCCGAGCGATGCGCCCGGCGCCAGATTGAACGAGATCGTGACCGCAGGAAACTGGCTTTGGTGGTTCACCGCCAGCGGGGTGACCGGCACGGTATCGATCCTGACCAACTCGGAAAGCGGGACCGCCTGGCCACTCGGCGACTTTACGTACAGCCTGCGAAGCGTGTTCACATCGCCCTCGAGCTGCGGAGGGACCTCGAGTATCACGAAGTAGGAATTGAGCTGGGTAAAGTACTGGGTGACGTCGCGCTGACCGAAAGCGTCGTAGAGCGTGTCGTCGATCTGTTGCGGCTGGATGTTGAACCGTTGTGCTGCCATCCGATCGATCGCAAGCGTCGCGGTGGTGCCGTCGATCTGCTGGTCGGTCGCGACATCGGTCAGGATTGAAAGCTTCTTGAACTGCGCCAGCATTCTCGGCGCCCAGGCGTTCAGCTCGTTCGGATCGGCGTCTTCCAATGTGTATTGATACATCGTCCTGGCAAGCCGGCCGCCGATGTTGATGTCCTGCGCCGGCTGCATGTAGATGCGCACGCCCGGTACGGCCTGCGCCTTCTGTGCAAGCCTCGCGATGACCTGCATCACGCCGTCGTTCGGCCGCTGATCCCACGGCTTGAGATTGATGTACATGCGGCCGTCATTGCCCTGCTGTCCAGCCGTCCCCGCGCCCACCTGCGACGCATAAGACGCCACAGCCGGATCCTGCCCGACAATGTCGTTCAGCCGCCGCTGCAGGGCAGCCATATGCTCGAAGGACGCATCCTGGGCACCCTCGGTCACGGCGATAATCAACCCGATATCCTCGGTCGGGAAGAATCCCTTCGGGATCGCGACGAACAGCACGCCGGTCGCGGTCATGGTCGCCAGAAATACCATCAGCGTGATGAAACGGAAGCGCAGCGCCACATCCAGAGTACGCCGATAGAAGCCAAGCACACTGTCGAAGCCCGCTTCCACCACGCGATAGAAGGGGCCGTGGCTGGCATGATGGCCGGTCAGAAAGCGCGAGCACATCATCGGCGTCAGCGTCAGAGATACGAAGGCGGACACGATGACAGCCGAGGAAACGGTCATTGCGAACTCGCGGAACAGGCGGCCGACAAGACCGCCCATCATCAGGAGCGGAATGAATACGGCGATCAGCGAAATACTTATGGAGACGATGGTGAAGCCGATCTCACCGGCACCTTTCAGCGCTGCCTCCATCGGAGGCATGCCGTCTTCGACATGCCTGTAGATGTTCTCCAGCATTACGATGGCGTCGTCGATGACGAAACCGACCGCGACGGTGAGGCCCATCAGCGACAGGTTGTCCAGGCTGAAGCCAAGCAAATACATCGCCGCCAACGTGGCGACCAGCGCCATCGGCACAGTAATACTGGGGATGATCGTGGCCCACGCATTGCGAAGAAACAGGAAGATCACCATCACCACGAGGCCGATCGAAAGGCACAGCGTGAACTCCACATCCGCGACCGAGGCGCGGATCACCTGCGTGCGGTCGACGATGGTGCTGACATGCACAGATGGCGGGATGCTGGCCTCCAGCGCCGGCAGCGCCGCCTTGATCCGCTCGACCGTATCGATCACGTTGGCACCGGGCTGCTTGAACGCCAGCAGCAGTATGCCGCGCTTGCCGTTCTGCCAGCCGGCCAGTTCGCGGTTCTGCGGTCCACGCACGGCCTCGCCGATGTCGCGGATGCGGATCGGCGCGCCGTTCCGGTATGCAACGACAAGGTCGTTATAGGGCGCCGCCGTTGTGAGCTGATCGTCATCCTGGATGGTAAATGACTTGTCCGGGCCATCGATGCTGCCCTTGGGGCTGTCCACCGTGGCGGTGAGGAGCACGTTGCGGACATCCTCCAGTGTCAGGCCCATATAGCCCAGCTTGGCCGGATCGATCTGCACGCGGATGGCGGGCTTCTGTTGTCCGCCCACCGATACCTGCGCGACGCCGGTGATCTTCGACATTTGCTGCGCCAGGATGTTCTCGGCGTAATCGTCCACCGTCGTCAGCGGCAGCGAGTCAGACTGCACCGCCAGGATGTAGATCGGGGCGTCGGCGGGATTGACCTTGCGGATCGTCGGCTGACTGGGAAGGTTCTTGGGAAGCTGCCCCTGTGCGGCATTGATCGCTTCCAGCACGTCGGTTGATGCCGCGTCGATGTTGCGATCAAGATCGAACTGCAGCGTGATTGTGCTGGTGCCCAGGACGTTCGTAGACGTCATCTGCGCAAGACCATTGATCTGACTGAACTGTGTCTCCAGCGGCTCGGCGACCGAGGACGCCATCGTGTCCGGACTGGCACCAGGATACTGCGCGGTCACGGTCAACGTTGGGAAATCCACCTGGGGCAGGGGGGCCACGGGTAGCAACGGGTATGCCGCCAGACCGATCAGGAAGATAGCCGCCATCAGCAGCGCCGTGCCGATCGGCCGTCGGATCAAGGGGGTGGAGATACTCATTCGACAGCGCCTCTGTCTGGTTCACGCGGGCCGCTGCCCGCGGGTTTGTGCCGAAGCAGTGGTGACTGCGACATGGGTGCCGACATCCAGCCGCGATGCGCCATCGATGACGACGCTCTCCCCGCCGTTCAATCCGCTCGTAACGACCGCCACGTCCCTGGTTTCATACCCGACGTTGATCGGCTGGATCGTCGCTTCAGCATTCGGCTGCACGACATAGACGTACAAACCGTCGGGTCCGTGCTGGATCGCTTGTTGTGGAATCGTCACTACGTTTCGGTCGGTGCCGACCTGCAGATCCGCGTTGATGAACTGGCCGGGCCAAAGCTTGTTCGTGCGATTGGGAAATTCGGCCTTCAACGTGATGGTGCCGGTCGAGGTGTCGATCTGGTTGTTGGGCGTGAGCAACGAGCCCGTGGCCAGCGAGGTGCGGTCGTCGTCGGACAGGGCGAGGACCGGCGCCGCCCCTCGCGCCATGGCGGCCCTCACCCGCGGCAGCTCTTGCTGCGGCAGCGTGAACGTGGCGGCGATCGGGTGATCCTGCGTTATGGTGACGATGCCGGTCGTGTCGGTCGCATGCACCAGGTTGCCGGGGTCGATAAGGCGCAGCCCCACGCGGCCTGGGATCGGCGAGGTGATATAGCAGAAGGCAAGATTGATCTTTGCGGACTCGACCATTGCTTCGTCGCCGGCCAAAGCGGCGACGTCCTGCGCCACCAGCGCCTGCTGCGTATCCAGTTGCTGACGCGACGCAAAATCCTGCCGTGCGAGCGTCTGATAGCGGGTCAGATCGAGCCTTGCGTTCGCCAGCGAGGCCGCGTCCTGCTGCTGCTTTGCCGAAGCCTGGTCCAACGCCGCCTTGTATGGTTGCGGGTCGATGACCGCGATAAGATCGCCAGGCTGGACCTCCTGGCCTTCCTTTACAGCAAATTGCATCACCGTGCCGTCTACGCGGGATCGGACGAGAACCGCGTTGAGCGCCTGGACCGTTCCGACGCCCTCGGTGAATATCGGAACGTCCCGGCGGACCGCTGTGGCGACGACGACCGGCACGGCAGAATCGGTCGCGCCGCGTCGCGTGGCAGCGGGATGCTGGGCGAAGCTTCTGATGGCGATCCCGACGATCAGACTGATCAGCACCGCCGCGCCGACGCCGGGCAACAATTTTCGCGCCATATTGAACTCTCCGAACGCGGGGTTGAACCGACCGCATGCTCGGAGACGGATATTGCAGTGCACAGTTGGCCTCGCGACAGCGGCGGTGCCGCATGGGCGTATGCCCGACGTGAATAGGCTGATTAGGTCCGGCGGTGCAGGCATCCGCGGATGGTGTCGCGCAACCATCGCTGGGCTCGGTGATTGTCGAACCGTCGGTGCCAGATCATCGCGAGGGAGATGGTCGGCGAGGCGAACGGCAATCCGCGCACGACCACCGGGCAGACCCGCGCGAGATCCTCCGCAACCCGCCGTGGCAGCACGGAGACGCGGTTCGATCCGATCAGCATCACGACGATCGACAGCAGCGTCACCCTGACGGCTATCCGCCGAACGAGGTTATGCTGCTCTAGCACATCGTCGACGAAAGTGGTGTCGTCGCCGGTCGACGTGACTAGCACGTGCGGGATGGTTGCCAGATGCTCCAACGTGAAAACCGCCTCGTTCGCGACCGGGTGGTCCTTGTCCAGAAGTGCTACGAAGTCGTCCTCCAGAATCCGAACGCATTTGAATCGCTCGCCGCCGTCCACCAACTGCGTCAACGCGACATCCACGCCGCGGTCGAGCTGGTCCAGCACGTCGATGTTGCCGATCGGCTTGATGTCCAATCCGACATTCGGCGCATGGTCCGCGACGCGCATGGCCAGCGGGGGCACGACGGCGCGTGCCGCATAGTTGTTCACCGAAAGGTTGAAGGTTCGCGTCGAGGTCGTGGGGTCGAAGACATCGGGTTCCAGTGCTGCCTGCATCAGGCGGAGCGCTTCGTGCACGGGTTCCGCCATCTGCTCTGCCTGCAGGGTCGGCTCCATCCCTTGCGGGGTTCGCACGAACAGCTCGTCGTCGAGCGCCGCGCGAAGCCGCGCCAGGGCGTGACTGGTCGCGGGCTGGCTCAGGCCAAGTCGTCGGCCGGCCCGCGTGAGGCTGCGGTCCTGCATGATGGCGTCGAAGACGATCAGCAGGTTGAGGTCTACCGATGGCACCATCGGTGGGTCTCCGTAGGTTCTGGTCAGCTCCGATTGAGAGCCGCTCGGCCAGTATAGCGCACCGTCTGCGGACGCCGGTATCGGCGGGCCGGTTTTAGGCGGCCGCCATCCCCGGCATGTGAAAGCGCTCCCGATACTGCGACGGCGAAATGCCGAGTAGCTTCGTGAAAACGGCCCGCATATGGCCAGCGGAGCCGAAGCCGCACTCGAAGGCGATGACTTTCACGGCCTTGCCGGTCCCCTCCAGCAGGTTCCGTGCGGCGTCGACACGCGCCCTCTCTATGAACTCGTGCGCTCGTGCGGCGTCATGCCGGCCTCTTGCACGAAAACCCGCGCAAGGTTGCGCGCGCTCATGCCCGCCACCCTGGCAAGCGTCGCAATCGCGAGGGGAGAGCCGATGTGCGCCATGACATGGGCCTGGATGCGGGCGATCGGCGAGTCGTCGGCGGCCGGTGCAATCAGGTAGGGGCTGAATTGCGATTGGCCGCCCTGGCGCCGGGCAACAACCACCAGCCGCTTGGCGACGGCAAGGGCAACGTGGGGACCATGGTCCTCGGCCACGAGGGCGAGAGCCAGGTCAATCCCGGCGGTGACGCCAGCCGACGTGACGAGCCGCCTGTCTCGGACATAGATACGATCAAGCTCCACCTTCGCCTGCGGGAACAGCGCGGCAAGCCGCGGAGCGTTCTGCCAGTGCGTCGTAACGACATGACCATCGAGCAGGCCGGCGTGACCGAACGCGAAGGCGCCGGTGCAGATGGAACCGTGCAGTCCCGCACGCGGAACGACACGATCCAGCCAGGAACACAGCTGATCGTCAGGCCCCGTCACCGGAAGCTTTGGCCCCCCGGCTACCAGGACCATCGCGTAATCCTCATCCGCTTCGGCATAATTCAGGTCGGGCAGCCATTGCAGCCCGTTGGAGGCTCTCCGCGCCGCACGGCTTCGCGCGACCAGAGCCGTCTCGTACCGGTCCTGTGGCGCCACGAAAGCATTTGCTTCGGAAAACACGTCGACGGGTCCTGCGACGTCGAGTGCCTGGACGCCTTCGTGAACCGCGATGGCAGCTTTGCGAACGGGCATGCAGCTACTCCGGTCGATTGTTCAGCAAGAGCCTGCCTCGTCGATGTCCAAAAAGCCACCGCGTTTGGCCGGATCAGAGCGCGCGCATCGGTTGCCAGCGAGACGGTCGGGGGACGAAAACACCAACCGCACCGAGGCACGTCGACAAGTCCAGAAGCCCACCCGAACGTCGATGCCGAGGCATTCGTTGAATGGAGAAGTCAAAATGAAGGAACTGCACGGCGTTTCAATCCCCGACAGCCGATTGGCTCAAGAGATTACTGAACTGGTGCGAGACACGGCATCGCCGTTGTTGTTCCACCATTCTTCGCGGGTCTATCTGTTCGGCGCCTTGGCCGGTCAGCAGCGCGGCCTGCGCTTCGACCCGGAACTGCTGTATGCGGGCGCCATGTTCCACGACATGGGACTGACTTCCAAGCACAGCAGTCCGGATGAACGTTTCGAGGTCGATGGGGCCAACGCGGCGCGCGACTTTCTCCGGCGCCAGGGCATCGCTGACCACGATATCGACATCGTCTGGACCGCTATCGCCCTGCACACGACACCGGGCATACCTCAGCACATGCACCCGGTCGTCGCGCTGGTGACCGCCGGGGTCGAGATGGACGTGCTGGGACTGACCTATTCGACCTACAGCGATGCCGAGCGTGAAGCGGTCGTGCGCCTGCATCCGCGCACCGACCACTTCAAGGAGGACATCATCCAGGCTTTCTATGATGGTATCAGGCACAAGCCCGATACGACGTTCGGCAACGTGAAAGCGGACGTCCTCGCGGACAAGGATCCCACGTTCCGGCGCGGCAACTTTTGCGACGTGATCCGCGGATCGGCCTGGCGAGGCTGATGCCGGCCAACGCCTCGTGCCGCCGTCTCGCAAAACACCCATGGAGATCAAACATGGCCACACGGGATTTCTCGGAGCTTTCCGAGCAGGAGGTGTTGGCACTCGCCATCACCCTCGAGGAGGAGGATCAGCGGACCTACGAGGATTTTGCCGCCGGCCTGCGACCTAACTATGCAGAAAGCGCCTCAATCTTTGCCCAGATGGTGGCCGAGGAGAACGGTCATCGTCACCGCCTGCTCGACCTTTATCGAACCAGTTACGGCGACCATGTGCCGCTGATTCAGCGGCATGATGTCAGGGGCTTCGTGCCGCGCAAATCGGTCTGGCTCGGGCGCCCGCTGGGGCTCGACCATGTCCGGAAACAGGCCGAGCTTATGGAAGCCGAGACGCAGCGCTTTTATTCGCGCGCGGCTTCGCTGTCGAAGGACGCAGCCATCCGGCAGCTTCTCGGCGATCTGGCTGCCGAAGAAAGTCGGCATGAGGCCCGCGCGGAAGAACTCGAGACGGCCTACGCGTCTTCCGGGGCCGGCCAGACGGAGCACGAGGCCGAGCGGCGCCTGTTCATCCTGCAGATCGTCCAGCCGGGCCTCGCCGGATTGATGGACGGTTCGGTTTCAACTCTCGCGCCGCTGTTCGCGGCCGCCTTCGCGACCCACAACAGCTGGCCGACCTTTCTCGTCGGCCTCGCGGCGGCGATCGGCGCCGGCATCTCCATGGGGTTCGCGGAAGCCCTGTCGGACAACGGGTCCCTGACCGGACGCGGCAGCCCCTGGCTGCGCGGTCTGATCTGCGGCCTGATGACGACGGCCGGTGGCCTCGGGCATGCTTTGCCGTATCTTGTGCCGGCGTTGTCGTGGCTATGGAGCTCGCCATCATTGCCTGGGTGCGCAATCGCTTCATGGACACGCCGCTGCTCTCCGCCGCCTTTCAAGTCGTGGTCGGCGGGCTTCTGGTGTTCGCAACCGGGATTCTCATCGGCAGTTCTTAGGCGATATCGCCCGGCCAGAGATGGCCATCGGCCAATCAGGAGGCGGCAATGCGAATTGGTTTTCTCGGACTTGGAAACATGGGCGGCCCGATGGCTGCCCACATGCTGGCGGGCGGCCACGAACTGCGCGTGTGGAACCGCTCTCCGGCCGGCGCCGCCAGGCTCGTCGGCTTGGGCGCGGTGGCGGTCGCCACGCCGGCCGAGGCCTTCGACGCGGATGTTGCGTTCACCATGCTGGCCGATGATCACGCCTTGCGCGACATCCTGCTCGACAGCTTCTTGCTGGACCGGCTCGGACCCCCGCTGATCCACGTCAACATGGCCACCGTCTCCGTGGCGTTCGCCGAAGAGCTGGCCGTGCGCTGGAAGGGGCGAGGCGTCGCCTATGTGGCGGCGCCGGTCATGGGGCGGCCGGATGCAGCGGCAGCGGCAAAGCTGAATATCCTGGCCGCCGGGCCAGAGGCCGCCGTCGAGGCCGTCCAGCCCCTGCTCGCCCTGCTGGGCCAGAAGGTCTGGCGACTGGGCGAGCAGGCGCAGCGGGCCAATGTGGCAAAACTGGCGGTGAACTTCTTGCTGGCGTCCGCGGTGGAAACCCTTGGTGAGGCGACGGTACTTGCAGGCGCCTATGGTATCGAGGCGCAGCAGCTCATCGATCTGATAACCGGCAGCATCTTTCCGGGTCCGGTCTACCAGGGCTACGGCGCGCTGATCGCGCAGCGGCGATATGAGCCGGCGGGCTTCACGGCGGAACTGGCTCTCAAGGATGTCCGTCTCGCACTTGCCGCTGCCGATGCCGTATCGGTGCCGCTGCCGGTCGGCAGCCTGGTCCGAGACAGCCTCATGGATGCCATCGCCCATCAGGAAGGTGCGATGGATCTTGCCGTCCTCGGGAAGGTGGCGGCGCGGCGGGCAGGGCGCTAATGCGGACCGCGGATTGTGTCGCGACGGGTCGCGGGGCCTCGGAATGCCGGCCCCGCCGTTTCCCCACGATCCCAATAAGGCGGCGTGCCGAAGCGGGCTTCGATGAAGGACAGGAACGCCCGGACCTTGGGTGAAACGACCTTCTTGGGCGGATACACGGCCCAGATCGCCCGCCGCGCGCCCGGCGAGATCAGGGCCTCCCAATCCA
>JBEKLE010000116.1:0-15365 GCA_050010355.1 Rhodopila sp.
GTTTGCCCGGCCTGGGCGGGTTGGAACTGCTGCGTCGCGTCCTGACGGAACACCCGGAAGCCCGCGTGGTGGTGTTGAGTATGCACGCGGAGGCGCTTTACGCGACCCGCGCGTTGCGCGCCGGAGCCGTTGGGTATCTTAGCAAGAACGCTTCGCCCGAGGAGTTGCTGGAGGCAGTGCGGCGCGTGGCTGAGGGCGGGCGCTACATCGAGGCCGAGATCGCGCAGGGATTGGCGCTGCAGGCGGCTGAAACCGGCAACCCGAAGGAGCGGCTGACCGAGCGCGACCTTGAGATCATGCGCCTGCTCGGGGACGGCGCCAGCCTGTCGAATATCGCCGATGCGCTCGGCGTAAGTTATAAGACGGTCGCCAACACATGCAGTCAGATCAAGGCAAAACTTGGCGTCGCGCGGACCGTCGATCTGGTGCGGCTGTCGATCGAGAGAGGCGTGGCGTAGTCAAGCCGCCGGAGCCAGATGCCTCAGGGGCCCCGTGGAACGCCCACCGCCTTAGACGAATTCCTCCAGATCGGCAGCCCGAAGCCACCCACAGGACTGCGCCCGAGCGATCCTTCGTCTGGATGCCGCCGGGCTTGCCTTTGCCGGCTATCGCCGCCAGCCGCCGCCGTAATAACCACCACCGTAATAAGGCGCGGCATAGCCACCGTAGCCGTACGCGGGGTAGGTGGGGTAAGCCGGGTACACCACACAGCCCCCGAGAATCGCCGCCAATCCCAACGTCGCCAGCGTGAGCGTCGTGCGCAGCCGAAATCGAGTTCCCATCAGAATAACTCCGCCCCAAAAGGGAAATTCGATATAAATGGACTTCGCGGCCGTTTCGCGGCAGAGGCACGTCAAACCCGTGTTATATACCAACCCGCGATGACACCGACGCTCTGTCGGGGCCTTCCCGTCTGTCGGGGCCTTCCCGTCTGTCGGGGCCTTACCTGTCTGGTTGGGCCTCCCGTCTAGCCGACCACGGTCGGCATCCAAGCCTTTGCCGAGAGTCCGGCTTGGTGCACCGCGCGTTGTTGCGGTTCCGAATATTTTTGCTCGGGCGACGGCGTCGCCGCAAAATGAACTTTGTTTTGCCATCGTACCCGGGGAAAACCTCGCCATCATCTAATGGAAATCGGATTCGATACGATGAGAAAAAGTTCTCGCCTTTTCCGCCTGACCGCCACGGTGGCGCTGACCGCGCTGCTCTCAGACTCTGTTCTGCCATTCGCAGCACTTGCCCAGCCCGCGCCGCCGCCATTGCCCGCCCCGGGCGGAGGCCGGCCGGATCTGAACCAACCCGATCCACCCGAACGGGTCGGCCGTATCGCCGGCATCAGCGGAACGGTATCGTTCCATAACGCCGGCGACACGCAATGGAGCGCCGCCACCCTCAACTACCCAGTCAGCAGCGGCAACGCTTTCTGGACCGAACCGTCGTCCGTGGCTCGGCTCGAAGTCTCGGACAGCCGCATCGCCATGGCCGGCGGCACCGAATTCGACGTGGCCAAACTCGACGCCGGCGGCCTGCAGGGCGTCGCCGCCCAGGGTGAGATCTACCTTCACCTGCGTGACCTCGCGCCGAACGAGGTCTGGTCCATCCAGACCCCGCGCGGTCTGGTCCGCCTGAGTGGGGAAGGGCGCTACGGAATCGTCGTCGGCACAACCGATCAGCCGACGTTGATTACGGTGGTCGACGGGGCGGCGCAACTCGATGGTCCAGGGGTGTCGCTGCAACTCGCCGCCAGCCAGACCGCCACGATCACAGGGACGGACACCTTTCAGGGCAGCGTTGGCCCTGCGCTGCGAGATGCCTTCCTGACGGCGACGCTGGAGGCGGAACGGCCCCCGCCGGCCCCCGCGGCGGCAGTCCCGACGCAGGTGGTCTATGCCATGCCAGGTGGCAGCGAACTGGCCAGCACAGGAAGCTGGAGCCAGGCGCCTCAGTACGGTCAGGTCTGGTATCCGCCGGTGTCCGCAACCTGGGTCCCCTACCGGGAGGGTCACTGGGCCTATGTCGCACCCTGGGGCTGGACCTGGGTCGACGATGCACCGTGGGGTTTCGCGCCGTTCCACTATGGCCGCTGGATCCAGATCGAAGGACGCTGGGCCTGGACACCGGGTGAAGTCGCCGCCGCCGGGCCACCCGTCTATGCCCCCGCGCTGGTGACCTTCATCGGGATCGGCGCCGGCATCGCCCTCGGTGCGGCTCTGGCCTCCGGCTCGATCGGCTGGGTGCCGCTGGGCCCGCGGGAGCAATATCACCCCTGGTATCACGCGTCGAACAGCTACATCCAGCAGGTGAATGTCTCCCACGTGGCCAGTATCAGCAACAACGTCACGATCAACAATTACGTCAACCGCGGGGCCGCGACCTCCGTACCGGCGGCCGCGATGACGAGCTCCCGCCCGGTCCAGGGCGTCGCGCAGCCGGTGACCGCGCAGGAATTCGCCGCCGCCCGCCCGATTTCAGGCCAGCAACCGATCCGCCCGACGGCCGCCACCGCCGGCGTCACCCCTGTTGTTGCCCGTCAGTTGAATCTGGCCCCCGCGCCCGGCGCGCTCCGCGCCGCCCCAGGACCTGCCGTTCGTCCCGCCGCAGCCGGAACCAGCGGGTTCGTCCGCCCGGCGTTTGCGCCAACGGAGCGAACGCAGGCCCCGGGGACCTCATCGGCAGTCCCGCCGGGAGCAATCGAGCCGGGCCATCCATTGCCGGCCGTTCCCGGCGCAAGACCGGCCGTCATCCCGGCGCCGCAAGCGGGCCATCCTGGCGCGGTCACGCCGACGGTTCCTCGACCGGGGCAGCCTGGTGCGGTCAGGCCCGAGTCCGTTCCCGCGGCGCCGCGTGCCGCTCAGGCCGTCCCGCAAGCGACGCCACGCTCCGTCCCTGAGCCGGTGGCACGTCCCGCCGCGCGACCGACTCCTCCCGTCGCCCCTGTCGTCCCTCATCCGGAGCCACAGCATGTTGCTCCCGTGGCACCGCGGCTGGAGCCGCAGCATGTTGCTCCTGCCCCCGTGGCACCGCGTCCGGAGCCGCAGCATGTTGCGCCGGCGGTACAGCGCGCCGAGCCGCCACATGTTGCCCCCGCGGCACCGCGTCCCGAACCGCGGCGTGCCGAGCCGCCCCCGCCTCGTCCCGAGGCTCGGCCCGCGGCGCCGGCTCGTCCGGAACCGCAGGAACGCAAGAAGGAACCGAACGAGCGGTAACGACCATCGGAAACCATCTGGCGACAGAATCGGCCTATCCGCGCCGCAGAGCCCGCAACGGCGCGGTCAGCCAGCGAGACCACGAGGTAGTCTTCGTCGCTTGCAGCGCCGCAAGATAGGGCTCGTACATCCGGTCGAGATCGTCCAGCGCCCGCCGCACGGGATCAAAGCCGGCGCGGGCTGCCGGCTCGTCTCCGGCCAGTCCGTGTTCAGCCGCCGCCCAGGCATCGGCGCTGAAGCGGCCCACGTTGCTTTCGCCTGTCACCGGAGCCACCCTGTGCCACAGACGGGGTTTGCGAAGCGACGCAATCTCCTCCATTGCCTCAGCGAGCTCGATCGGCCACTTCAGACCCAGCCCATCGGCGATCCGGCCCATGGCGTCCGGCCAGCAGCCGAACATCTCCGCCATGCTGGTCCACACCCGCCGGCAAGTCCGGCTCTGCAATTCCGCCTCGACCACCGAGCGCAACCAGAGGAACTCGGCCAGATCCGGGTGCATGCTGTTGCGATCGACCAGCGACTGCACCACCTCGGCGACCGGGCGCATCTGAAGGATCACCAGCGGCTCGATGTCCAGTATGTCGAGCGCGTCCAGATAGAGCGGTAACAGCCGGCATAGACGAGGGTCCTTGAGCACCAGCAGCGGCACTTCGCCGTAACTCTGACGAATCTGGACGATGACACGCTGCAGGAACTGATAAGCTGACCGCGAGCGGAACCAGCGCGCCGGAATCGGACGCGGATCGTCCCAACCCCGATCGAGACTTTGTAAAATGCTGTCGTTCAGGGTGACCAGCCCGTGCGGTTCGTAATGCCCAAGGGGATTGCCATGCTCCGCGCCCAAAACGTCACCCGGCAGGGCGGCGCCCAGCGCATGAAGTGTGTGCGTCAGCAGCGACGTCCCGCTTCGGCTCATGCCGAGCACCAATATCGCTTTGCGCGCCGGCCTCGGTATCGGCGCGAGCAGCGGAGGGATGTCAACGCGTGCGAGATCTTGGAGACCGTCCATTCCGATGTTCTCCGGAAACCCCTTTGATTATTGTCGAGGCTTTAACAACGGATTTCGCGACTGTAAACACTCTGTCACTAAGCGGGCCGTTACGATGCCGGACGAGCGCGGAAACGCCGCCGCCAAACCCTATGTCGGCACCCGAGGCGGCGGCGCGGCCTTGGCCAGACCCGCGAGATACTCCGCCAGCTTCTCGGTCTGCCGGCGGATATCCGGCACCGCTGTCATCTCCCAGAACGCCCCCTTCGTCACCGGCCCGACCGCGAACAGCCTGCGGGAGATCGCGCCATCCTTGTTCAGCAGGGCACAGTTGCCGGTCACGTCGAGCCCCAGTCGCAGCGGATCCGGCCGCGCCACGCCATCGCGCAGCAGACCGCGAATCAGCTTGTCGGGAATCCGGTCGTAATCGGCGCCGGGACCGGCGCAATTAAGGACGCGGGCAACCTCGATGGGGACAGGTATGTCCTTCTGGCGGGGCAGGTACAGCACATCCACCCGGTCGCCTTTGATGACGAAGTCCCGCACGCGTCCGACCAGGAGACGCAACTGACCGCTGGCTTGCGCGGCAGCGATCCGGTCGCCGACCTCGCCTGCCATGCGG
This sequence comes from Rhodopila sp., assembly GCA_050010355.1. GTDB lineage: Bacteria > Pseudomonadota > Alphaproteobacteria > Acetobacterales > Acetobacteraceae > Rhodopila. Next base: position 4,814 of record JBEKLE010000116.1, read on the forward strand.
TGGCGGTGCACGTCCCACCACGGCCGCAGATGCCGCAGAAACCGCTTGCGATCCGCAAGAGACATTGTTTGCCACACATCCACCGTGAACGGCCGCAACTCATCGATGATCGGCTGCCAGCCGCTGCCCTGGGCGATGGCACGCGCGCTCTCCTTCCGCAAAAACCGCGTCAGCGCGATTACCGCCGTCGGGAACGGTTCATGCTCCGATGCAGGCATCGGCACCGCCGCATGACGGCGCGGCAGGAGGCCCCGGCGGGACATGGCGTAGATCGGCCCGCGATGCCCCTGATCCAGCAAGGAAATCACCGCATCCACCGTTGTCAGCCCAGTGCCCAGCAACAGGATCGGCGCGTCGGAATCCAATTCGGAAAGGGCGTCAGGCGCCCACGGGTCCGGCCGGTAGAACGGCGTGTCGTAGAAGCCGGTGTTCGCCACCGGCACCGGGGCCGGGGGAAAATTGCCGGTCGCCAGCACGGCGAAATCAGCCTCGATCGTGCGGTCCCGGTCCAGGGTCAGCACCAGCGAATGGATCCCTCGATCAAGGCCGATCACGTCGCCCTTCACGAGTTCCAGCCGCTCCCGCCCGCTGCGCTTGATCTCGTCGTTCAGCAGCGCACGAATATAGGCGCCGAACGCCCGGCGTGGCGCGAATGTCTGCGGTCCACTGTCCTCGCCCCCCGGCTGGCTGGTCAGCCAGTTCAGGAAATCGTCTGGCCGGTCATGAAACGCGCTCATGCGCGCGGCCGGCACGTTCAGGATGTGGCTGGCGTTGCCGGTGGCATATGCCAGACCGCGACCGAACTGACTGTTGCGCTCGATCAGCACCAACCGCGTCGGTGGCGGACAGTGTCGCAGCAGGTGGAGCGACAGCAGCGTGCCGCTGAATCCGGCGCCAATGATGGCGATCGTGCTCACGGGCGGTCACCGGTAGGGCACCCGGAACGGCAGCGATTTTCCATGGCCTGCCTCGACCTGTCAACAAGCCATGATGGCAAACAGCAAACAGCAAGGTCTCCGGTTGCGGGATGGTCGTGGATCACTGAACGGTTATCATCGGGCGGCCAAATCAAACACATGTTATCCAGCAGCACCAAAGCCCTGCGCGCCGCTGGCCGGCTATTCGCACGGTCCTCGCGCCGGTTTCGGTGGCGGATATGTCGGCCTTTGCCAGCGTCACCCCGCTCGACCGCTTGGGTATCGACGCCTGCCTGCTGCCGTACCGAACCCTCAGCCTACACATGGAGCACACCCCGACCAAACGCGACCCCCGCGCCTCAATCGGCCAGCGCCGGCGCGGGTGCGACGAACGGCCGCAGCAATGCCGACAAAACAACCGCAACGAAAACGTTGGCCAGCACTGCCCACAACGCGATGTAGCTCGGGAAGCTGACTCCCATGAATGACAGCGTGAACACCGCTGCCTTGAACGACGTCGTGGAGGCCATCCAGGTTCCCACACCCATGCCGACCGCCCAGCCGGCGAGCAACGCCCAGCCACTCAACATCCGCAGATACAGCCCGAGGATAACCGAGGGCAGCACCTGGATCATCCAAAGGCCGCCCAGCAACTGGAACTGCAGCGCATAGGGCACCGGCACCAGGATAATGAAAATCAGTGCGCCCGCCTTCACCACCAGCGAGGCGATCTTTGCCACCGAAGACTCCTGCGCGTTCGTTGCATGCGGCGCGAGGAACCCGCGGTAGATCGTGCGGCTGACAATGTTGGCGCAGGCGATGGACATGATTGCCGACGGCACCAGCGCCCCGATGGCGATAGCGGCGAAGCCCACACCCGCGAACCACCCAGGGAATGTCGCAAGGATCAGTGCCGGCACTGCGAAGTTGTTGCCATACCGCTTGAAGCCATCGGCGAACTCGGGCGCGGTGCCGACATGCAGCGCCACCGCCATGAAGCCGAGCAGCGCCAGTAGCCCCAGCACCAGCGAATAGGCCGGCAGCAGGGCGGCATTCCGCCGGATCGCCCCCGGGCTCGAACTGCTCAGGATTGCAGTCAGGGAGTGCGGGTACAGGAACAGCGCCAGCGCTGATCCAAGTGCGAGCGTGGCATAGGTGCTGTAGGCACCATAGGTATCGCCCACCGGAGCCGCCAGTGTGAGCTTCGCTGGCGGAACCGCCGAGAAAACCGGTCCGAATCCACCCAGCTTCAGCGGCACGAAGACCATCACCGCGATGACCACGAGGTAGATCAGCAGGTCCTTCACCACCGCGATCATCGCCGGTGCCCGAAGGCCCGAGGTATAGGTGAACGCGGCCAGGATGATGAACGCGATGATCAACGGCAGGTCGCCGATCACACCCTCCCCCGGTACGCCCATGGCGCCGATCACCACCTGCATGCCGACCAGTTGCAGCGCGATATACGGCATTGTCGCCACGATGCCCGTCACGCCGACCGCGAGTGCCAGCCATTTGTTGCCGTAGCGGCCCAGCACCATGTCCGACGACGTGACATAGCCGTGCTTGTGGGCCAGCGACCATAGCCGCGGAAAGATCAAATAAAGTAACGGATAGATCAGGATCGTGTAGGGAACAGCGAAAAATCCCAGCGCGCCGGCGCCGTACACCAGGGCGGGGACGGCGATGAAGGTGTAGGCCGTATAAAGATCGCCACCAAGCAGGAACCAGGTGACGAACGTGCCGAACCGCCGGCCGCCGAGGCCCCACTCATGCAGTTGGGTCAGGTCCCCGGCGCGCCAGCGTGCCGCCCAGAACCCCAGGCCCGTGACGAAGATGAACAACGCAATGAAGACAACCAGCGCAGACCAGTTCACGACGGCTCCTTAATGCTCGGCCATGTAAATGATGCCGGCGACAGCGGCGGCGATGACCACCCAAAGGAGCTGGTACCAATAGAAGAATGGGAAACCAAACAGTTCCGGCGTAAGACGATTGTAGGACGACACCCACAACATCGCGATAAAGGGCAGCACGAAAAGGATACGGATCCAGTGCCGTCTCGGCTCCGGACCGGGTTCGGTCGCCATGGATATCGTTCCTTCCCTAATCGTCTCAGCCACGTGGCTCGTTGACGCGCTTCAATCAGATATACCGTTGCACGTCAAACGGTTCCGGATCAGAATCGCACCGGATCGCCTGCCGGCGGGGCAGCAGAGGCGTCACGCACGCCGCCAGACGACCAGGGGAGCGGCCAGAGCCCCGCTCGGAGCGTGAAATCAATCGAACTTGAAAAAAGATGTCCTCGGTTGTCGTTGACGTTTTTTCGTCGATGCCGGTGCGTGAGGGCATTCCTTTTCAAACTCTCAGTCGAACGCCTCAGCGAGCATACGTGCGAGCTGACCCGGCCGGATCGGCTTCTGTAACAAGGTGAAGCGGCCCTTCAGGTCCCGTTGGCCCATGGCCGCATTGAGATCGCCGACATGTCCGGTCAGAAGGAAGCTTGGCAGTGCCGGCGTTCGGGCCTGCATCGCGCTGACCAGATCGAGACCATTCATGCCCGGCATCGCGAAGTCGGTCACCATCGCATCCACTCGCGCCCCGCTGTCGATGTGCTCGAGCGCCTCGACGCCATTTTCCGCACCCACCACAATGAACCCGGCTTCCTTCAGCGACAGCACAATGGCGTCGCGCCCCAACTGGTCATCGTCCACCACAAGGACATGGTGCCCGTTGCCCACCTCCTCCGGGACCGCGACCTCCCGCCGGGACGCCTTGTCGGTCTGTGGCAGCCACAGTGTCACAACGGTGCCGCGGCGCGGCTCGCTTGCGATCATCAATGCGCCGCCTGACTGTTCGGCGAAGCCTTTGGCCATTGACAGCCCGAGCCCGGTGCCTTTGCCCATCGGCTTGGTCGTAAAGAACGGTTCAGCGGCCCGGGCGAGGGTTGCGCTGTCCATCCCGGTGCCGCTGTCCGCCACGCTGAGCCGAACATAGTTGCCGGGCTCCAGCGGCGGCTGATGGTCCCGCCCGGTTACGGTCTCGCTCGCTGCCGACAGTGTGACATCGCCGCCATCCGGCAGGGCATCCCGTGCATTGGACACCAGGTTCACCAGCACCGTCTCGAGCTGACGTCGATCGGCGAGAAACCAAGGCAGATCCGGCGCAGCGATCGCGTGGACGACAATCGAGGAACCGAGCGTCCGCCGCAGCAATTCGCTCGTGCCGGTCAACATCGCGACCGGGTCCACAGGCGCGGGACACAGCGCGCCCCTTCGTCCGAACGCCAGCAGTCGCCGGCTGATGGCGCCGCCCCGCTCGGCCGCTTCCAAAACCAGACGGGCCAGACGCTGCACCTCGCGCGGCCGGTTCAAGCGGCGCCCGATCAGTTCGGCGTTGCCCGCAATGGCTTGCAGCGTATTGTTGAAATCGTGCGCGATTCCACCCGCGAGCTCACCCAAGGCGGTCATCCGCTCTGCGTGCGCCGACAAAGCCTGCGCCTGTTCCCGCGCAGCAACCTCCTGCTTTATCCGCGCCTCTGCCAGGAAATGGTCGATGAAGAGGAATGCATTGCAATTCAGGTTGACGATGACGACGCTCGTGCAAACCACCATTAGCGCGGCCAGGCCCAGATAGACCGGTGCTCCTTCCTGGAGCAACGTGTAGAAGGTTCCTGCCGCGACGGCCAGGACATAGGCGACCCCGGCCAGCGGGACTGGGGCCAGCACGGACCCGCCGGCGCACATCATGCCCGCCACCAGGCAACCGACCAGCAACTGCGTCGTTGCCGGCGCCCCGGGGAAGGTTATCACCGGCACCGCGCCCCACAGTGCGCCGAACAGTCCGCCGTTGATCACCGCCCTGCGGATCGCGCTGGACGTCACCGGGCGGTCTGGGGCGCGGCGCCGGCCGGTCCACCAGGCGCGAGCGAACCTGACCACCAGCGCGAAGAGCGTGGCGGCCCAGACCCAGAGCGGCCAGTCAACCGAGCCCATGCGCGCGAGCGTCGTGATCAGGATCACGGCGTTGAGACAGCTGGCGCCCATCGCGAGCGGCGTCAGGCGCACGATCGCGCCAATCTGGGCGGCTCTCAGGGGTGCGGCACAGGCATCGTCAACCCGGGCGAGGCCGAGGCCGGTCGCGAGCGCCTTTGGCAGCCGGGCGGCCCATACGTCGAAGACCGAGCGAACGCTTTTACGAGCCATAACAAACAAAATTCGGCTTGTTCGATCCATGGGTCGTTCGGCTTGTTAGGGCATGTTCAAACCGGCGCTGTGCGATACGCCCACGCGATCCGTCGCGAGCGACTCGCCGGTTTGTCCCGTTTTCTGGCGATCGGCGTCTGTCCAGCATCATCGCGACACCTCCCGGATCGCGCGAACCAAAGACCAAAGAAGGTCTATCCTCCAGTTCGGCCCGGACCACAAGTCAAGCGAGCGCGACGCTCGGTCTACAACCGCAGGCGGTGGATGAAAATTCAGCGCCACTGTCAAGCGTTCCTCGATCTGCCCCCGCGCGGCGAAGATGTGGCTGGCGGAGTCGCGATATCGCCTGGAACAGTGCGGCGGACGGGGAGGTTATGTCATGCGATCGTGGTAGAAGAGCAACACAAAGCGCGCACAGAAAACAAAATTGTGCGGCGCAGCAAATAAGTCTTGCATGCTGCATCTGCGAACGCCATTCTGTGTCTCGCAGACGCGCTTTGGCGCACTGCTTTCTTGGACGTTTCCTCCCTAAACTTCGGCGGTGCCACAAGCACCGCCGTTTTTTTGTGCCGGCCCCTCAGGTGAGAGTTTGAACAGTAATGCCCTCCCGCACCGGATTTGACGAAAAATCTCAATGAAAACAGCGGGTATTCTTTTTCAAGTTCGATTAGTTCTCACGCTCGCGGTGGGCTGGAAGCGGTTGAGGCAGCCTGTGGCCATGATGGCTTGAAGCGGGCACTGCCCGTCCCGGCTAGGCCACCAGCGCCGCCAGCAGCGAATCCAGCCGAATCCGCCCCTCTCGGGTCGCCACCAGCCGTTCGTGCGTCAGCGTCAAATACTCTTCCGCAATGCACCGGCCCAGGACATCAATATCCATTGATTGTGCGAGCGTCCTACCGGTCCGCGCCTCGAACCGCGCCAATTCGACCCCCTCCGTCAGTCGCAGCCCCATCAACAGAGCCTCCCGCGCGCGTTCCTCGGCGGTCACCGGTTCGTCCGCCGTCAGCCCGTCGCCCGTCTGCTCCACCCGTTCGGCCCAGGGCTCCGGCGCCCGGTGCCTTCGTGTGGCGTGCAACGACCCGTCCACCGTGACCCGCCCGTGCGCGCCCGGACCGATGCCGGCGTAATCGAGATATCGCCAGTACGCCAGATTATGGCGGCTTTCCTCGCCCGGCCGCGCGTAATTGGAGATCTCGTAAGCCAGCAGCCCGGCGCGCGCGCATTCCTCTCCCGTCGCGTCGTACAACGCCGCCGCGGTGTCCTCGTCCGGCAGCACCATCTTCCCCTGGCGATGCAGCGCCTCGAACTTCGTCGCGGGCTCGATCGTCAGTTGATACAGCGAGAGGTGATCCGCCGCGATCGCCAGCGCCGCCCGCAGTTCGGCGCGCCAGCCCGGCAGATCCTGACCTGGGCGCGCATAGATCAGGTCGAACGACACGCGCGGGAACAGCCGCCGCGCGAGCGACAGCGCGGCAACCGCCTCGCCCGACGAATGCTCACGGCCAAGTGCGCGCAGGGCGGTCTCATTCAAGCTCTGTATGCCGATCGAAACGCGGTTCACGCCGGCCGCCCGAAAGTCGGCCAGCCGCCCGGCCTCGATGCTGGTTGGGTTCGCCTCCAGCGTGATCTCCAGATCGTCCGCCGGATCAAAATACCGCGCCGCATCGTCCAGCAGCGCCGCGACCGTTGCCGGATCCATCAAACTGGGAGTTCCGCCGCCGAAGAACACCGACCGCAGCCGCCGCCGGCCCAGCCGAACGGCCTCGGTCGCCAGTTCACAACGCAGCGCCCGGGCGAACCGGATCTGGTCGATCCGCTCGCGCACATGGGAGTTGAAGTCGCAGTAAGGGCACTTAGCCAGGCAGAAGGGCCAGTGGATATACAGCGCAAGGTCGTCCGACAGGCTCTCAGGAGAGGTCAAAGCCTGAGACTGGACGGTATGCGCATCTTCAGATGGTCCGGCACCGCCCAGATTTCCCGCACCTGCCGCACGACGGTGAACCCGGCACGGAGGTAATTCGGCAGCGCGCGAGGATGATCCGCGGTGCAGGTGTTGACCGTCATGCCCTTCGCCCCGTACCGCCACACCTCGTCCACCGCGGCTCGCAAGAAAGCGTATCCGGTCCCATGCCCAATCGCACCGGGCATCAGGCCGAAATAGCTGAGGTTCACATCAGGCCAGGGGCGTGCGTCGAGTTCGAAAAACCCCGCCGGCTCGCCCTTAGCATACAGCGTGTAGATCGCAATCGCCCTGTCGCCCAGCAGCGCCGCGAGTTCATCGTCGGGCGTCGTGCGGCGCAGCCACCAAAGGTAGTCGGCGCCGACGGTATTGTACAGATAGCGGTAGAACCCGACGGACGGCGCCTGAGCCCGGACGACCTGAAACCCCGGCGCCAGGCCGGGCCCCTGAGACTGTGGCGCCTGATCCATCCGCAGGAATGTCACTGTGACGCCGACCCGCGTGACCGGACCCATGTGCCTTCCCTCATGACATGAACGCAGTGCGAAATCTCATTATCCGCAATGGAGAGACGATACCACCTGCGTATTCGGGCACCTCGGGTTTTCCGTGTGGAGGGTTGTTGACTGGAAACCATCCGTCCGTGCGACCATCTGTGGCAATGGGAGAGGGTGGCAGCGGATCCACTGATGCGGCAGCGTCGGCTCGCACGGGGGGATTTGAGTCATGACTCAAAGTACGCTGATACTGTCTGCCCGCTTGGAAGCTGGATTGCACGGCAAGGCGATGGCCGGACGGCGTGCGGGCAGCAATTCGACAACGGCGTGCGAGCGATTACACTGCCGAAGCCCCTGGAGCCGTCACCAGGCACACCGGATTCAGGTTCGAAGTGGGTTGCAGACCGATGGGGGACAGCATGCCTGACAATACGTCGTTCGGGGCCGGGCCTGCCGCGGGGCTGCCGCCTCGGGATGCCATGAACGCGACACTCGCCCGTCATTGGTGGGCGATCGTTCTGCGCGGCGTGATCGCGGTTCTGTTCGGCATCGTTGCCCTGACGGCTCCCGGCGCGGTCTTGCTGTCGCTCGCCTTTCTGTTCGGTATCTATCTTTTGTTCGACGGCGCAATCGGCTTGGTTAGCACGGTCCGAGCGGTCACCGCCCACGGGCACTGGGGCGTATTGCTGGCGGAGGCGGTGCTCAACATCCTGATCGGGCTGATCGCGCTTTTCATGCCGGGCGCGGCGGTGCTGGCCTTCGTGCTGCTGATGGCGGTGTGGGCTCTGATCAGCGGCGGGCTGATGCTCGCGGCGGCCGTAAACCTGAATGCAAGCCACGGGCGCTGGTGGCTCGGGCTGGGTGGCCTCGCATCGCTGGTCTGGGGCGTTCTGCTGCTGGCGGCACCGCTTATGGGCGCCGTCGTGCTAACCTGGTGGCTGGGAATTTACGCCATCGTGTTCGGTATCGCGCTGCTCGCCTGCGGCTGGCGGCTTCGTCGGCAGCATTCGGGGCATCAGGGGGCGTAACCATGTTCAGGCGGCGCCACGAGCCTGAGCATGGCAGCGGGTCAATCGTCGCGGTGCACCCGCTCCATCCTCTCGTGCCGCTCCTGCGCCTCGATCGACATCGTGGCGATCGGCCGAGCCTCCAGCCGCTTGATGCCGATGGGTTCGTCGGTCTCCTCACAGTAGCCGTAGGTGCCGACCTCGATCCGCACCAGCGCCTGATCGATCTTGGAGATCAGCTTGCGAGCCCGGTCACGGGTCCGCAATTCCAGCGCGCGGTCGGTCTCAACGCTGGCGCGGTCGGTGATATCAGCCTCATGAATGCCGCCCTGCGACAGACTTGCCAGGGTGCCGTCCGCCTCTCGCAATAGGTCAGCCCGCCAGCGGAGTAGTTTCTGCCGGAAATACTCGACCTGGACTGGATTCATGAATTCCTCGTCCTCGGTGGGGCGATAATCAGGGGGCAAACTCATCATCATGCGCATTCGGTCCTGGTTATCCTCGCGCCCAGTGCCGTTCGGCTGAAAACCGCGCGGACAGGCGCCCGGCCCATTCCGGGTAGGGAACGCGCGGACGTATAGCGGCCCGTTCAGCGGACGCCAAGAGCGCGTGAAGAAATGTCAACAATTTGAAACGTAACTGTCGTAAATCAGCATCAATAGGCACGTCTTTGGTGCCGATCGGCAGGATCTGCAGCCCTGACATCGACACCGGAACGCCGGATTCCGGTATTTCCGCCGTGGCACGAAAGTTGCTGAAACGACAGACAGCCACCTACAGGATGAACCCTCGGGCAAAATGCGCGTGATCGCTGCCCTTCTGCTTGGACTGACCCTTTGCCCAGCCGCATTCGGGTGGATATCCGCATGGGCGGACGTCCGGATCAAGGATATTGCCGACGTCGAGGGCGTGCGCGAGAACCAGTTGATCGGCTACGGTCTGGTCGTCGGCCTGAACGGCACCGGCGACAAGCTGAACAATAACGTCTTCACCCGTGAATCGCTGATCGGAATGCTCGAACGCCTCGGCGTCAACACCCGCGACCAGGTCACCTCGCTCTCCACCAAGAACGTCGCCGCGGTGATGGTGACGGCCGAGTTGCCGGCCTTCGCCCGCAGTGGCAGCCACATCGACATCTCGGTCTCCGCGCTGGGCGATGCCACCAATCTGACCGGCGGCACGCTGCTCGTCACGCCGCTGCTCGCCGCCGACGGTGAGGTCTACGCCGTCGGCCAGGGCACCCTGTCCACCGGGGCCATCGCCGCACGCGGCGCCGCCGCGTCGGTCACCCGCGGGGTGCCGACCTCCGCTCGCATGGTCAACGGCGCGACTGTCGAAAAAGACGTCCCCTTCAATCTCGAAAAAGGCAATGGCCTGTGGCTCGGGCTGCGTAACCCGGACCTGACGACCGCCCAGCGGATCGCCGCCATCATCAACAAGACGCTCGGCAAGATCGCCAAGGTGACCGACCCGCGGACGGTGCGGATCGATCTGACCGGCCGTGACGCGATCGAGACCCTGGGCGAGATCGAGAACCTGCGTGTGGAGCCGGACAACGCCGCCATCGTGATTATCGACGAGGCCAGCGGCACGATCGTGATGGGGGCCAACGTGCGCATCAGCACCGTGGCGATCGCCCAGGGGAATCTGACCATCCGGGTCACCGAGACGCCGGAGGTCAGCCAGCCCGAACCGTTCTCCAAAACAGGAACCACAACCACGGTGGCGCGCACCAAGATCGACATCGACGACCAGCACGACAAGAAGCTGGGAATTCTAACCTCCGGGGTAACGCTGCGCGAACTGGTGGCCAGCCTGAACGCGCTGGGGGTTGGACCGCGCGACCTGATCAGCATCCTGCAGTCGATCAAGGCAGCGGGCGCACTGCAAGCGGACCTGGAGGTGCGTTGATGACGAAACTTTCGCCCACGCCACAAATACAGCTTCCCGTCCAGGCGTCCCCCGC
>JBEKLE010000117.1:0-15157 GCA_050010355.1 Rhodopila sp.
GGTCGGGTCCGGGTCCGTTCCTGTCGCCATCGACGGTTTCGTAAAGCCGGCCGAGGAGAGTGGGGTCCTCGGCGGCACGTTCCAGCAGGAGCCGGGCCAGTCGCTGCGCCGGCACGCGCGCCAGATCGTCGAAGCTGAGCCGAGACACCGAGGTCCCTTCAACGCACGACGCTGTGCGTGTTTCCGGTGAGTACGGCCGGCTTTGGGACATCCTGGATCGTTTCCATGTGCAAGGTTAACGACGCCTGTTTCGTCACGTCACGTGTTATCGCAAACCTCTCGCACGCGGGATCACGAGCGCGTGGCACGGCATCATCAGAAGGGGAGCGTGACAATCTCGCCATCATGGTCATGGTCCTTTGACGGCCGCAGAGGCCGGTCAGCGAAAGACGGGACGGGGGCGGCGGAGTATGGTTTATAATATGATATCATAATGACTACGCATCGTCCTGGAACCCGACTGGTATCACGCCAACGCGAGCATGACCACGCCGGCACAGATCAGCGCGAGAGCCCCAAGCTGCATCGGGCCGAGCGGTTCGGCGAACTGGTAGTGGCCGATCAGGGCGGCGGCAACGTAGGAAACGGCGGTGCAGGGAAGTGCGACCGACATCGGAATTCGCCGCAGCGCGATGATGTAGAGCAGCGCCGCCCCGCCATACAGGCACAACCCGACCAGGGTACGCGGATCGAACAACTGGCTGATGAAATCGGGCGCTCCCGCGGCGGTCTTCAGCAGAGTCTGACCCGCCATGCTGGTGGCGATGGCAACCGTCAGGACAAGCCAGTGGATGGTCATGCGGCGTCCCGTGCGCTGCGCCGGATCGCGCGGATCGTCCCCTGCGGCTTGCCGTTGGCCGATAGGAAGGTGCGCCCGACATACTCCCCGAGCACGCCCAGGATCATCGACTGGACGCCGGACACCAGCAGCAGGACGGTCATGGTGGAGGCCCAGCCGGACGGGGTTTTGTGCACGAACAGCGCCTCGGCGATCGTGGCGACAGCGCCGATCGTGCCCAGCACTGACATCCCGAGGCCGGCGAAGATCGCCAGCCGCAGCGGTGCCAGCGAGAAGCTTGTGGCGAGGTTAAGCCACAGGCGGACCAGACGGGCCATGGTGTAGTTCGACCGTCCTTCGACGCGGGGCAGATGGCGCACCTCGATGCTGTCGATGCGTTGGGTCACCTGCATGATCAGGCCGTCGACGTATGGATAGGGGCCGCTGTAGCGGGTGACCGCCTGCACCACCATGGCGGACATGCAGCGGAACGAGGACAGATAGATCCCCTTCGGCTTGTCCAGCAGCCGGTCGGCGACCGCGTTGGCGAAGCGGCTGCCCAGGTTGCGCCAGGGCGCGTGATGCTTCACCTCGTATCGCGTATAGACCACGTCCCAGCCGCCCAGCCGCGTGTGGTCGTACAGTTTCACCACCTCCGCGGGCGGGTTCTGCAGGTCATCGTCCATGGTGATCACGAAATCGCCGCGGGCGTGACGCAGGCCGGTCATCACCGCGTTATGCTCACCGTAGTTCCGTGCGTGCTCGATATAGATCAGCGGCACGCGGGCGCTGGACAGCAGGTCGCGGCACACGTCGGCGGAGTTGTCGGGACTGCCGTCGTTGACCAGCACGACTTCCAGGCCGCCGGCCGGCGCGAGTTCGGACAGCGCATCGACCAGACGTCCGATCGTCGCGGCGCCGCGGTAGACGGGAACGACGATGGAAAGCCCGATTCGAGCCGGCTGCGGCCGGCGCGTTCTGGTCTCGGCGCGGATGATCGTGTCGTTCATGGCTTCTCTGCTGTTGCCAGCACCGATCCGCCGACGGGAAGCGGGAAGGGCAGGCGGCGTTCCAGTTCCGTCATGCCATGCAACGTAGAGTCGAGCCATGGCGGAAACGGGGCGACATCGGACACGGCGTCGGCCCGGGCAAGGATTTTTCGCTGCATGATCATGAGCGGGAGGAGCAATCCGTTCCAGTAGCTGGCTTTCACGTGGCTGAAACCGGCGGTCCGGAGCATGGCCGCGGTGGCTGGAGCGGTGAGACGGCGGACGTTGTGGACCCGGCGGTCGTGGGCGGAGAGCATCCACTGATACGCCGGCATGTTCACGGCGAGGCGTCCGCCGGGCCGCAGCACGCGTTTCAGTTCGGCCAGTGCGGCTGGCGGATCGACCGCCGCGTGGCACAGGACGTCGGCGGAGACGGCCGCATCGAAGCTGTTGTCGGCGAAGGGCAGGGCGTTGACGCTGCCTCCGGCGACGGCGGCGCCGGATTTGGCGTGCGTGCGGACCGCGGCGGCGTGGTTGAAGTCCAGACCGAAGCGGATCAGGTCGGGGCGTTGGGCTCGAAGGGCCGCGAGAAGGCCTCCCGTGCCGCAGCCGGCATCGAGGACGCGGCCGCGGACGTCACCGAGGGCGGCGCACAGCCGGGTATGGAGGGCGCGGTACCACCACATGCGGTCTTCGGCGGCGTCCATCAGGGCGTATTCGGCCGGTTCCATGGGTTGAGCCGGCTCCAGGTTCCAGGGTGTCGAGGCAGCATGCCGCCAGCCTTCCCCGGCCGGCGCCAAGCGACGCCCACGATTTTCATCAGGGACTTTTCGATGAGCAGGCGCCGGCAGGTCGTGGGTGACCGGGCCAAGACCGGTCATGACACATGGGGCACGGCGCGGCGTGCCATTTCAGCCGATGGGGCATGTTGCGGCGCGCGATTTCAGCCGACTCGATTGTTATTGGGCGTTGCTCTAGGCATCGCAGCCTTCCTCACGCAGCAGGTCCATCACCGCCTCCGGCGGCACATCGGCACTGGTGAATGCGTTGCCGATGCCGTGCGTCAGGACGAAATGCAGCGCCCCGTCGCGCATTTTCTTGTCGCGCCGCATGTGGCCGATCAGCGTTCCGGCCGAGAAGCGGCGGTTCAGCATCGACAGGTCCGCTGATAGCCCGACGGCCGAGACATGGGCGATCACCCGTTCGGCGTCCGCTGGCGGACAAAGGCCTAGCCGAACGGACAGCTTGAACGCGAGGCCGAGGCCGATGGCGACGCCCTCGCCGTGCAGCAGGCCGCCATCGTAGCCGTATTCCGCCTCCAGCGCGTGGCCAAAGGTGTGCCCGAGGTTCAGCAGGGCGCGCCCGTCATTTGGCTTTTCCTCGCGCTCGTCGTCGCCGACCACGGCGGCCTTGAAGGCGCAGGCGCGCTTGACCGCCTCGGCCTGCGCGTCACGGTCGCCCGAGACGACGGCCTGGCCGTGCCGTTCACACCAGGCGAAGAACGCGGCGTCGCCGATCAGCCCGGCCTTGGCGACTTCCGCGTATCCGGCTTTCAGTTCCCGCGGCGGCAAGGTGCCGAGTGTGCCGGTGTCGGCCAGCACCATCCTGGGCTGGTAGAACGCGCCCACGAGGTTCTTGCCTCGCCTGGTGTTCACGCCGGTCTTACCGCCGACGGACGAGTCGACTTGGGACAGCAGCGTCGTCGGGATCTGGATGAACGGCAGGCCGCGCAGCGTCGTCGCCGCGGCGAAGCCGGCGAGGTCGCCGACCACGCCACCGCCCAATGCGATGACCGCGGTCCGCCGTTCGACGCGCGCTTCCAGCAACTGGTCCACGACGTTGAGGTAGGTGTCCATGCTCTTGCACGCCTCGCCACCCTTGACGATGATCGCGCTGGCCGAGATCGCGGTTTCGGCCAGACCGTCCATCAGGGTTTGCAGGTGCAGGTCCGCGACGGTCTGATCGGTGATGACCACGGCCCGCTTCTGCGGCAGCTTCGGGGCCAGCAGCGCGCCGGCGCGGGCGAGCAGGTTGTCGCCGATCACCACGTCGTAGCTGGTGCTGGGGAGGACAACGTGCAGGCGGCGGGCGGGCTTCCATTCCATCAGGGCAGTCATCACGTTCGATGTGGTGAAGTCCGGCGGCTCATCCCCGCAGTCCACGATCATGTCGGCCTCGGCGTAGACCGGGTAGCGCAGTTCCATCAGGCGGCGCATGGTTTCCTCGCGGTCGACGCCGTTCAGCAGGGGACGGTTGTCGCGGGTTGCCACGCGGCGAAGCAGTGTGGGCAGAGTGCAGCGAAGCCAGACCGAGACGGCGTCGGCGCGGGTCGCTTCCCTGGTGCGCTCGTCCATGAAGGCGCCGCCGCCGAACGCCAGCACCACCGGGTCGCCGGCGAGCAGCCGGCGGATGACCCGGCGTTCGCCGTCCCGGAAGGCGGGCTCGCCGTATCGTGCGAACAGTTCGGGAATGGTGCAGCCGGCCGCCATCTCGATTTCCTGGTCGGCATCGCGGAACGGCATACCCAGGCGCGCGGCCAGCCGGCGGCCGATGGAGGTTTTGCCGGCGCCCATCAATCCGACCAGCACGATGCTGCGTCCGGCGACTGTGGCGGGAATCGGAATCGTCTCCCGCAGAGCAGTGTTGCGTGTCATAAGTCGGGACGTTAGCACACCGTCCTTGGAACAGGCGATTGCCCGCGAGTCGAATTGCCCCGCTCCTCGCTGCCCGCGGGTCTGGGCGTCCGGAAAATGGCTGTCAGGAACCTCGATGATTCGCATTTTCTTCTTTGTCGTCCTGGCCGGGCTGGTGGCTCTGGCGGGCGGGGTTCTGGTGCTGGGGATTTTCCCGCCAAAGCCGCACCCGCAGGCGGTCGAGAAAGTCGTGCCGAACGACAAGTTCGCGCCGCACTAGGCGTCGGGTCGGGGCGCATCCCTTGGACGCCAGGGTGGACGCGTTTTTGGAGATGCTGACGGTCGAGCGGGGTGCCGCCCGTAACACGATCGAATCGTACACACGCGATCTGGACGACTTTGCCGCGTTTGCCGCCGGCCGGGGCTTTGCGGCGGCCGCGGGCGATGCGGATACGTGCCAGGGGTATATGGCGTCGCTGCAGACCCGTGGTCTTTCCGCCCGCACGGCCGCGCGGCGTCTGTCGGCGCTGCGGCAGTTCCACCTGTTCCTGCTCAAGGAAGGGGTGCGGAGCGACGATCCGACCAGCCAGCTTGATACGCCCCGGTTGCCGCAGCCGTTGCCCAAGTTCCTGGGCGAGGCGGAGGTTGACGCTCTGCTGGCGGCCGCCGTCCGCAAACCGGGCCGTCCCGGCGCGCTGGCCAGGGCGGCGCTGGAACTGCTGTATGCCACCGGGATGCGTGTGTCGGAACTGCTGTCGCTGCCGCGTGCGGCCCTGGGTGCGAAGGCCGAGATGATGATCATCCGGGGCAAGGGCAGCAAGGAGCGGATGGTGCCGCTGTCCGGGGCGGCCAAGGAGGCTGCCGCGGCGCTGCTGGCGGTCACGGGTCTGGAAACCAAGGCGGCCGAGAGCCGGTGGTTGTTCCCGGGTCGCGATCCGAAACGACCGCTGACGCGGCAGGCTTTCTTTTTGTTGCTGAAGCAGATCGCGCTGGAGGCCGGGCTGGACCCGGCACGAGTCTCCCCGCACGTGCTGCGGCATTCGTTTGCGTCGCATATGTTGGCGCGCGGGGCGGATCTGCGGAGTCTGCAGATGTTGCTGGGGCACGCCGACATCTCGACGGTGCAGATTTACACGCATATCCAGACCGAGCGGTTGCGCGAACTGGTGGAGGATCACCATCCGCTGTCGGAGCGCTGGAAGGGGCCGCGACAGGGTTGATGTTTCGTTGGGATGGCGGGGGCAGCCGGTTTCGCAGGCTGCCCCCGCCGCCGGACGGCTTTGTCCTGGGGCTCGTTTGAGGTCAGACGATCGTTGGCACGAGCGCGTTCAGGCTGACCGCAAACGGCCGGCGGGCCGGAGCACCGGCGAGCGACCATTCAAGCCAGGCTCATGCTGTCCGGCTGAGGTTTCTCTAGCCTCCGCCGCCCTCGAGTCCGCCCTCCGCGCGCGGAATTTGCAGCACTTGATCGTCGCAGGCCGATCCGGAACCGGTGATCGATGCGGTGATGTAGTCTCCGGCGGCGGTTCCCTTGACGGTCGCCTTTCTTGCCGCACCTCCGACCTCCTGAGCCGCCATCTCGAAGGTTCGGTCTTTGTTGATCGTTCCGGTGAGTCGCGCCATGTGCTGCATCCGGTCCCACGCCACAAAGCCGTCCACTGCGCCGTTCGGTTCGACCGTGAGGTGCCAGTCCAGGCCGGGGCATTTGCCGACCGCCCTGCTGTGAAAGGCGTAAAGCCCGCCTTTTAGCGGCGCCTGGGCGAGCGCTGGATTTAGCTGCGTGGCTGCCGCCGCGAGGCCGACCGTAGCGATCCCCGCGACAAAAATGGCTGATCTCATCGACTGTTTCCCTTGGTTTGAAGAGAGCATGGGCGCTCTCTTTGTTCAGAGGCTGGCCGCCGGCACGTGACCGGCGCAGTCTCCTAGCCCGCGCGGCGCGGGAAGACCAGAACCGCACGGTTGAGGGCGTCCCGGCAGACTGTGAGCATGCCAAGGCGTTGGAATCTGGCGGCGGATCAGCGGATTTACGATCGTTGGTGACAGGAGGGGCGTGGTCAATGTGAGGCGATGTTGCACTTTGTGATCAGTGAATCGATGTCTCGCCAACGTTTTTGTTAGTTGGGATGCGACAGTTGCACCGATGGTTGACGAAGCGTTTAAACTGCCGCGCAGAAGCCTTTTACGGCGTGCGCCACATTTTCGACCATTGGTCGAAATTCTTAGATGTCCGCTGTCATATCCCACGAGGCGCGCTGAATTATCAGGACCTGATCGTCCTCCAGAAGCCCCAAGCCGATGCTGCCGAATCGCGCGAATACCAGGATTATTCGGGGCGGCAATGTCCGGTCACTTCCGCACATCCCCTGCAGATGGCTCTGGACGCACAGCGCCGATTGCATTCCGGCGCGATCGAGCGAATTACCCAGGAGTTGCAGCGGGTCCATGCATCGCGATTTAGCCGGGGCGTTTTGCCGGCACGAAGATCAAACAACTTGGTGGTAACCGCCGTTAGCACCGGAGCACCAGCCGCAGTTGCCAATTGCCCGGTGGTGACGCCTCATTTCACCTTCATGCGATTGTTCCTTGCATTGTGTTCGACCTCCGCGAGGCCGAGTACCTCCATGACCGGCGGCACAAAGCTGGCGAAACGACCGCGCCGCCCCTTTTTCAAACCGTACCAGCCCTGAACCGGATTGTCGGGTGAGCGGGCCCACGCTTCGACCGTGCCCGGCGATGCCGGGCTCTCCTCGTTGATGCTGCCCAGCGGCATCCAGTTGCCATGCAAAAGCAGCATCTTTGCAAGGTCATCGAGCGCCCGAAGGTGGTAGCGCAGTTCGGTCTTGCGGACCTGCACGACAAGCGCGGGCGGATCCCCCGCGGTGTCGCGATAGGCGGTGAATCCGGACTGACCGGTCGGCGTCCTGAGGAGCCAGGGCTGCTCCCGGGTCCCAATCCCTGTGACGTCCGGAGCCGAACCGATTTCGGGTGACTGTGCCATGTCTGTGCGTCCCAAATTCACCATAGATGGTAACCCTGGAAGCTTCTCGTTTGGCAAGCGATCTCCCGGAAGCCAGTCTGCGCCATGACGCCGGTCTGCGCGCTTTTAGTCGCTTGTCGAGTTGATCCGACTGGGTCCAGGGCCGGTGGAATAGTCATTGCGGCATGGTCCGAAAGCTGATGGGGTTCCCTCCTATCAAGCAGCCGGACAGGATCCGCCACGATGCAGCGACGCACGTTCCTTACCGCTACGGCAGCCACCCTG
The DNA here is from genome assembly GCA_050010355.1 of Rhodopila sp. GTDB lineage: Bacteria > Pseudomonadota > Alphaproteobacteria > Acetobacterales > Acetobacteraceae > Rhodopila. Next base: position 7,663 of record JBEKLE010000117.1, read on the forward strand.
GCCGTTCCCGCCATCGGCCGGGCGCAGGGCAACAGGGTGCTGAAATTCGTTCCGCAGGCCGACGTTACGGTGCTGGATCCGGTCTGGACCACGGCCTATGTCACGCGGAACCACGGCTACATGATTTTCGATACGCTGTTCGGCACGGACGGGGCGCTGAAGGCCAGCCCGCAGATGGCGGCGGGGCTGACGACCGAGGCTGACGACAAACTGGTGCGGATCACGTTGCGCGACGGGCTGAAGTTCCACGACGGAACGCCGGTGCTGGCTCGGGACTGCGTCGCCAGCATCCAGCGCTGGTCGAAGCGCGACACGTTCGGCCAGACGCTGATGGCGGTCACCGACGAACTGACGGCCGCGGACGACAAGACGATCCAGTTCCGGCTCAAGCGCCCGTTCGCGCTGCTGCCTGAGGCGTTGGGCAAATCCCCTACCAACTTCCCCGCAATGATGCCCGAACGGCTGTCCAGGACAGACCCGTTCACCCAGGTCACCGAAATGGTGGGCAGCGGCCCGTATCGGTTCAGTGCGCAGGAGCGGGTGGTTGGCTCTATGGTGGTGTATGAGCGGTTCGCGGATTATGTGCCTCGGACCGATGGCACGCCGAACTGGACCGCCGGCCCGAAGATCGTGCATTTCGATCGCGTCGAGTGGCATGTCATTCAGGATGCCGGCACCGCGATGGCGGCGCTGCAGACCGGCGAGGTCGACTGGTGGGAAAATCCGGGTAACGACCTGTTGCCGGTGTTGCGACAAGCCTCGGGCGTGAAGGTGGAGATCCAGGACCCGACGGGGCTGATGGGGTGCATGCGGCTCAATCACCTGACGGCGCCGTTCAATAACCCGGCGATCCGGCGGGCGTTGCTGAAGGCGATCGACCAGCAGGATTTCTGCGAGGCCAGCAGCGGCGACGATCCGGCGATGTGGCATGTGCCGACGGGTCTGTTCTGTCCGCAAAGCCCAATGGCGACCGACGTCGGTTTGGAGGTGTTCTCGGGTCCGCGCGACTATGAGGCGGTGCGGGCCGAGATCGCCGCGGCCGGGTACAAAGGGGAGAAGACGGTGGTCCTGGCGCCGACCGATTTCCCGCTGCTGAAGGCGATGGCGGATGTGTGTGCCGATGTGTTGCAAAAGATCGGGCTGAACGTGGATTATCAGGCGATGGACTGGGGCACGGTGGTGCAGCGGCGGATCAAGAAGGACCCGACGGACAAGGGCGGGTGGAGCGTGTTCAATACGTTCTGGGCCGGGCTCGATCAGTTCAATCCGGTGGGACACGTGTTCATGCGGGGGATGGGCGAAGGGCCGGGGGCGGCACCGGGGTGGCCTTCCAGCCCGCGGATCGAGGACCTGCGGCAACAATGGCTGGATGCGAGGGATGAGGCGGCACAGCGGTCGCTGGCGCGGGATCTGCAGCTTCAGGCGCTGGTGGATGTGCCTTATGTGCCGCTCGGCCAGGTGCTGGGGGCGACGGCGTACCGCACCAATCTGTCCGGCGTGCTGAATGGGTTCGCGTTGTTCTGGAACGTTCGGAAGACTTGATGACTGATCGTTACTTGCCAGTCAGCCGTTCAAGCGCCTGTCTTGCCGCTGGCGATCCGGTTGCCTGATCCAACAGGCTGACCGCCTCTGTTGCCAACTGCCGCAATTTCGGCCCGCGCGCCATCAACTCGGTCCAGGTGTCCCGTAGCTCATAGGGCCGCTGCTCGATCAGAACCGGTATGAGGTCGCCCGCCTGGCGGATATCCTTGCTGGCCTTCGCCTGGCCTTGCGGTGTCGCCATACGCAGGCGGCTGACCAGGAGTTTGTGCAGCGCGAAGCGCTCCGGCGCTGGAACGTTGACGGGAATTCCGGCCCCCCGGAGGGACACCGCCTGTACTTCCCGGTAGATCAGGAAATCCAGAAAGCGGAGAGGCTGCGCATCGACCCGCAGGGCCGGCAGAATCACCAGTTCATCAGCAGCGGTCCCTGGAGCGGCGTAAGAATTTCTACGCGGTAACGGTCGCCGAGCGCGAAGCGGCTGGCTCGGTTCGGTGCGAAAATCGGGGACAACGCCTGGAAATCGGGGTCGACACTGCGCAGGATGTCGAGAAACGGAATATCCACCTGATCCTCGATCGCGACGGAAATCCCCTTGAACTGAGCCAGGTCCAGATCCTCGGGTCTTTACATTCGTATGGTTGAGCCTGGCGCCGATCAGGCCGGGATAGGTCTGATAAGCGAGCGTCCCGACCACCACCGCGCGAAGGCGAAACACACCGGCCTTTGCCATGGCTTCGAGAATGCGGCCTGTGCGGGCATCCGGCGCGCAACCCCGACCGGATGAGCGCGGACACCAGAGTCCAGCGTTCTTTGTAGCCTGCTTTTTCGGTCCGGTGGCGGGCGATTCGTTGCGACAGCTCTGGACTGGCCGGCCTGACGTATTTGTCGTTTCGGTTGCCCGCAACAGTTGCCGACCGGAAGTACCAGTAGTCTCGCCCCTGATGCGTCCGCTTCACGAACAGGCCGGCCCGCGTACAGTGTCTGGATCGGCAGGGGCAGTGGCTGCGCCATAGATTGGACAGCTTAGGCCCGTACCCACAAAATGCAATCTGTGGGTACGGAGCGTGAGATCAGCGGCGGCTTTCAGGATGCGCTTCCGCGCTATCAGCACAGGGGGCAAGTTGTGAGATCATCGGCAGGTCGTTCGCCTTGTCGTCTTAAGGGAACCCATGATGGATCACACGCCGCCGCCAATGTCGCTCGCCGCCGCGCTTGCGCTCCCGCGCACGCCGGGGCGTTCGGCTGAGGTTTTCGTTGACGGAGATCTCGAAGTGAGATTTGCCGCTCGGCCCACGAACGGGCCACAGGTTCCGCATCAACGCGACGAGCTCTATTTTGTTGCTGCTGGCACGGGCCGTTACCGGGTCGAGGACAAGGTGACCGCAGTTGGCCCCGGCGATCTTCTGTTCTGCGCCGCCCATGTGGCGCATGGGTTCGAGGCGATTTCGGAGACTTCTCCGTCTGGGTAATCTTCTACGGTCCGCAAAAGTCACCTGGTTCCTGATTTCCGCGGTGCGCATCAGGCTTACGCGGGTTTCGGTCCAAAATAATGGGACCGTTACGACGAAACAACGGTGAAGACGCCGCCTGCACCAAACATACGATACGGCGGGCAGCGTCCCATGAATCCCGGCGTCGTCTCCTGCCCGGCCAGCAGGAGACGAAACCCCAACTACTCCGCCACCGCCATGTGGCTGATCAGGTCGGCGCGATGCCTCGGCAGGATCAGATGCACGGCGAGTGTTGCCACCACGTAAGCACCCGCCCCAACGAAGAACACCAGCGTGTAGTTGTCGTGCGTCGCGTCCAGCACGCGGCCCACCACCGCCGCGGAAAACCCGCCGGCGACCGAACTGATGGCGCCGCCGAGACCCACCGCGCCGGCAACAGCGCTTTTCGGCATGGTATCGGAGACCAGCGTGAACAGATTGGCGGAGAAGCCCTGATGCGCCGCCATCGCCAGGCCGATCAACAGCACTGAAATCCAGATCGAGTCGGCCATCGGCGCCATGAAAACCGGCAGCGTGCAACAGGCGCAAACCAGCAAAGCCAGTTTGCGGGACGTGAAGACGCCGAAACCCAATTTGATCATCCGGCCCGAAAGCCAGCCGCCGGCGATCGAGCCGACATCGGTCATCAGGTAGATCACCACCAGGGGTATGCCGAGGGCCAGCAGATTCACATGGAATTTGGAGAACAGAAAGCTCGGTACCCAGTTGTTATAGAACCACCAGACCGGGTTGGTAAGAATCGCGCCGACGATATAGGTCCAGGTTCCCGGATAACGCAGAAGCTGGGCCCACGGAATGTGTATCGTCGGCACCTCGGGGTCGCTGTGTATGTAAGCGAGTTCCGACGCGGAAACCTTCGGGTGCACCTCGGGCGCCCGGTACATCACAACCCAGAATGCCACCCACACGAAGCCGATCAGGCCGGTGACGTAGAAAGCGGTCTGCCAGCCCCAGTATGCGGTGACGAAGGCCGCGATCAATGGTGCCACCAGACCGCCGACGTTGCTCCCGGAGTTGAAGATCCCCGTGGCAAGCGCTCGGTCGCGCACCGGGAACCAGGCGGCGACGGATTTGATGCAGGTCGGGAAGTTGCCGCCCTCGCCCAGCCCGAGGGCAATGCGCGCGACGGTGAAGCCGGCCACCGAGGTGACCAGTCCGTGCGCGGCGGAGGCGGCGCACCAGATCATCGCCGCGACGGCGAGGCCGATGCGCACGCCGACCTTGTCGGTGAAGGCGCCCATCGTGGCATATCCCGCGGCGTAGGCCATGCTGAAAGCGAAGACGATGTTGCCGTAGTCGGTCTCGTTGAAATGCAGGTCGCCCTGGATGGTTGGCTTGAGGACGCCGAGCAGGTTGCGATCCATGTAGTTGATGGTGGTGATGACGAAGAGCAGACCGATGATGGTCCACCGGTAGTGGCCGATGGGCTTGACGTGGGCTTCATGTGTGGCGGCAGCGGTGGTTGCTGGCATTGTTTCCTCCTGATCGATTCCTGGCCGGTTGGTTCGGCATCAGCCTGCTGGCGCGACGTGGTTGGTGACATCTTCGTCACAAGCTTAGGGCGAGGCTAGAGGTTGTTCGAACGTTTGACCATTTCGGTCGGCCTATCGCGGCAATCTGATCGCCGGCGGCACGAACCGCCCGTGGGATTGACCCACGGGACACCGGCCAATCATCATGGTGTGGGCGCAGTTCGCCATCTATGCGCTTGATTGGGCGCCGGAAAGGCGTGGATACCGACCTTCGTCGGCATGACGGGAAGGCGCCGACGATGGTGACGCCGAGGAATTTTACCGGGCAGCCGCCTTGGTTCGCCTGTTGCGCTGACACGGGACGACACTGGACAATCGCATCGGCGGCAGCGCATTAGGACCGCCGCCGACCGAACGACACGGTGTCCAGGAGCCCCGCGCGTCAGACCATGATGTATTTCAGCCGTATGAAGACCACGCTCATCCTGGGCGTCTGCCTGCTTGGGATGGTGCTGGGCGTGCCCAATCTGTTTCCGGCGCCGGCGTCCTGGATGCCCTGGCGCACCGTTCATCTGGGCCTCGACCTGCGTGGCGGCAGCTACCTGCTGCTAGAGGTCGACATGAATGCGGTCCTGAAGGAGCGCCTCGACAGCCTGGCAGACGGGGTCCGGCAGGCGTTGCGCAACGCGCAGGTGTTCTATCAGACGCTGGAGCCGCAGACCGACCAGAACCGCGTCCTGCTGCGCCTGCGGGATGCGTCGAAGACCGATGCGGCGGTGGCGGCGCTGAGGCCGCTGATCAGCGAGGATGCCGCCACGGGGCGGCCGGACATGGTGATCGGTTCGGATCCTGACGGTACGATAACGTTGACGCTGTCGGCACCGGCGCTGGCGGCGCGGGCGGCCGGGGCGGTGGACCAGTCGATCGAGATCGTTCGCCGGCGTATCGACGAGACCGGCGTGGTGGACCCGCAGATCACGCGGCAGGGGCAAAGCCGCATCGTCGTGCAGCTTCCCGGCGTGGGTGATCCGGACCGGATCAAGCAGTTGATCGGCAAGACCGCCCACATGACGTTCCGGCTGGTCGACGAGACCGCCAATGCGGCCTCGGGCGGGCCGCCGCCGCCGGGTGACGACTTTCTGCAGATGCAGGACCGGCCGGCCGAGAAGATCGCGGTCCGCAAGCGCATCGATGTCGACGGGGCCGACCTGACTGACGCGCGCGCCGGCACCAGCCCGGAGACGGGCGACTGGGTGGTCAATTTCACCTTCAACTCCGTGGGCGCGCGGCGTTTCGCCGATGTCAGCCGAGCGAACGTGAACCATCGGTTTGCGATTGTGCTGGATGACAAGGTTATTTCGGCGCCGGTGATCCGTGAGGCGATCACCGGCGGGCGGGGGCAGATCAGCGGTTCGTTCACCGCGGCGTCCGCCAACGACTTGGCGGTGCTACTGCGGGCCGGTGCGCTGCCGGCGCCGCTGACGGTGGTGGAGGAACGCAGCGTCGGGCCTGAACTGGGGGCGGACAGCATCCGCGCCGGGGCGATCTCGCTGGCCGCCGGGTTCGTGTTCGTCATCGCCTTCATGGGCTTTTTCTATGGCCTGTTCGGCTGGTTCGCGAACCTGTGCCTCGTGATCAACCTGTTCCTGATGCTGGGCATCATGTCGCTGTTGCAGGCGACACTGACGCTGCCCGGCATGGCCGGCATTCTGCTGACGCTGGGCATGGCGGTCGATGCCAATATTCTGATCAACGAGCGTATCCGGGAGGAGCAGAGGCTCGGGCGGCCGCCTTTGGCCGCGCTGGAACACGGCTTCAACCGCGCCTACAGCACCATTTTCGACAGCAATGCGACGGCGTTCCTGGCGCATGTCATGCTGTTCGTGTTCGGCTCCGGTCCGGTGCGCGGGTTCGCGGTGACGATCACCGTCGGCATCGCCACATCGCTGTTCACCGCCTGGATGCTGACCCGGCTTCTGGTCTCCCGGTGGTATGTCGCCACACGGCCGAAGCTGCTGCCGGTCTGAGGTTCCCGCCGATGTTCATCAAACCCCGCCTTCGCCTGGTTCCCGACAACACCCGCATACAGTTCATGCGGGGCCGCTACATGGGGCTGATCGTCTCGGCCGTTCTGTCGACGGCGTCGGTGATCCTGTTCTTCTATCCCGGGCTGAACCTGGGCATCGACTTTTCGGGCGGCGTGGTGATGGAGGTCCGCACCGACGGGCCGGCCGATTTCGGCCAGATCCATGCCGCGCTGAATGCCGAACACATTCCGGACCAGGGTGTGCAGCGGTTTGGCGATCCGTCGGAGGTGCTGATCCGGCTTGGCGCCCAACCGACCGAAGCGGGCACGCAGGCTGCCGTCGCCCGGGTGCGCGCGGCGCTGGAGAAGGGTGTGCCGGGTGCCAGGATCGAGCGCACCGACGCGGTGGGTGCCAGTGTGTCCGCCGAGTTGTTCCGCAACGGGCTGCTGGCGCTGGGCATCAGCCTGCTGATGATCCTGGTCTACATCTGGTTCCGTTTCGAATGGCAGTTCGCGGTGGGCGCGGTGGTCACCCTGGTGCTGGACATCACCAAGGCGATCGGGTTCCTGGCGCTGACGCGGATCGAGTTCGATCTGGTGATGGTCGCGGCGATCCTGACCGTGCTGGGCTACTCCACCAACGACAAGGTCGTGGTCTATGACCGGGTGCGCGAGAACCTGCGCAAGTACAAGTCGATGCCGCTGCGGGAGCTGATCGACCTGTCGATCAACGAGACGCTGAACCGGACGCTGGGAACGTCGATGACGGTGTTTCTGGCCAGCCTGCCGCTGGCGCTGTTCGGCGGCGAGTCGATCTCCGGCTTCGCGTGGGTGATGCTGTTCGGAATCGTTGTTGGAACGTCGTCCTCGATCTTCATCGCCGCGCCGATTCTGCTGTTCCTCGGCGAGCACCGGATGCGGCGGGATGCGGCGGCGCCGGTCAC
>JBEKLE010000118.1:0-22736 GCA_050010355.1 Rhodopila sp.
CTTTCGATACTCAGGCGCCGGCACGTCGTGGGTGGCCGGGCCAAGGCCGGCCATGACACCCGGGGGGCATGTTGCGGTGGGCGATCTCAGCCGACTCGCTTGTTTTTGGGCGTCGCCTTAGGTTGACTGGCCCGCCAGCATCCTCTGCTTTTCGGTCATCGCGACGCTCATGGCGTCTGCATATCGGCTGTCAGCACTTCCTCATAAACATCCAGCGTCAATTCCTGCATTTGCCGCACCGTCGGCACCGAGGCGCGGGCGCGTTGTCCCAGTGCCAGGCGATCGGCTGGGTCAAGATCCAGCGCCGTGCCGATGGCCTCGGCGAGGGCGGACGGATCGTTCGGCCGCACCCGCCAGCCGGTCTCGCTGTGGCGAACGGTTTCGACGGGGCCGCCGAGATCGGAGGCGATGACCGGGCGGCCCATTGCCTGCGCCTCGATAACCACGCGGCCGAAGGCTTCGGGTCTGATCGATGCGTGCACCACAACATCGGACAGGGCGAGTGCCGCGGGCATGTCGTCGCACTGGCCCACCAGGCGCAACCGGTCGGCGATGCCAAGCCGCCTCGCCTGACGTTCCAGGTCGCTGGTATACCGGTGGCGCCCCTGATCGGAACCGACAAGCACGCACATGACGTCCGGCCGGCGCAACTGGGCAATGGCATCGAGTAAAACCGTGTGGCCCTTCCAGGAGGTCAGGCGGCCGGGGAGCATAACGGTGCGAACGTCGTCGGGCAGGCGCCAGTCGGCTGCCATCCTCGCAATGCGGTCGCCGGAAACAGCCGCGGGGTTGAAGATCGCGGGATCGACGCCGCGGGGGATCACCTTGATGCGGGCAGGATCGACCTTATGCCGGGTGCTTATCAGGTCGGCGATGAAACGGCTGGCGGCGATGACGATCCGGCCGCGCGCCATGACGCTGTTATAGGCACGCTTGAGGGGGAAGCGCTCGTCGTAGGTGCCGTGATAGGTTGTCACGAACGGCACGCCGGTGCGCTGGCAAGCCAGCCAGGCGGACCAGGCGGGGGCGCGGGAGCGGGCGTGGACGAGCGATACCTTGTGGTCGCGGATCAGGGCCTCCAGGGCTGCGGCGTTGTGCCAGATACCGAACGGGGATTTGGTGGTGAGGGGCAGCGTGATGTGGTGGCCGCCCGCGCGCTGGATCGTGTGCACCAACGGGCCGCCGGCACTGGCGACGAGGGCGGTGGCCTCGGCCTCGGCGATGGCCTGGGCGATTTCGACCGTGCCACGCTCGACCCCGCCGGTGATGAGGGAGGGGAGGACCTGCAACACGACCGGAGCGTCGGGGGGAGGCGACATCGCGGCACGGTATCATGCTTGTTGTTTCAGGAAAGCATGGGTAGGGTCGTTCTCCGGGGCGGACACGGCGGAGGGAGACGAATGGGTGGTCGCTCCGCTGTCCAGCGACGTGACGGAGCGGCCGTCGCGCATCTAATCGGTGGTCCGCCACGGTGGGGACGTCCTCTATCGTGACGACGCGGCTGTCGGGGATCGTCACCCGCTACCCGCTTCACCCCGTCGGGTCCATCGCGCCGTACCGATTGATCTGACCCATGCATTCGACTGCTATTGTTTGGGGTATGATGCCGATGGCTGAGACCAATGGGCGGCTCGATCGTGGCAACGGGACCGAACTGGCCTGGATTCGCTTGGCGGGCGGTTCCCCCACCGTCGTGTTTCTTCCCGGCTTCCGGTCCGACATGACGGGGGAGAAGGCGACCGCGCTCGCCGCATTCTGTGCTGATCGCGGCGTCGGCATGTTGCGGTTCGACTATTCCGGGCACGGCGCGAGCAGTGGTGACTTCATGGATGGGACGATCGGCGCCTGGGCGGCGGATGCGGTGGCGGCGATCGATGCGCTGACCGCGGGCCCGGTGATCCTGGTGGGTTCGTCGATGGGGGGCTGGATCGCGTTGCTGACGGCAATGACCCGACCATACCGCGTCGCTGCTTTGGTCGGCATCGCGGCTGCGCCGGATTTCACCCAGCGGCTGATGTGGGACTTCATGGCGCCCCGCGAGCGGGCCACGCTGGAGCGAGACGGCGTGGTGTACGTGCCGAGCCAGTATGGTGATCCGACACCGATCACGCGTGGTTTAATCGAGGACGGGGCGTCGAATCTGGTGTTGAGCGGCCCCATTTCGATCCGCTGTCCGGTGCGGTTGTTGCATGGCCAGGCCGACCCGGATGTGCCATGGGAACTGGCCCTGCGCATCGCGGAGCAAGTGGCGACACCGAATGCCCAGGTGATCCTGGTGAAGGACGGGGACCACCGGTTGTCCCGGCCGGCGGACTTGGCGCTGTTACGAAGAACGGTCGCGGCGCTCCTCGGTCAGGATGGCGCGTAGGCCCTCGCGATAGGACGGGTAGCGCCAGTCGATAGCCAGTACGGCCTTGGTCTTGGCGCTCGCCACCTTGCGGTTCTCCGCCCAGAAACCGCGGGCCATTGGGCTCATGGCGGGCAGGGCGTCGTCGTAGGCGACTTTCGGGGGCGGCGTGACGCCCAGCAGCGCCGATGCTTCGGTCACCACGGCCGCACTTTCCGAGGGTTCGTCGTCTGCCAGGTTCAACACGCGGCGTCCGGCGGTACGGTGCTGCTGCATTGCGGCGACCACAGCGCGGGCGATGTCGTCGCGATGGATGCGGCCAAACTGGTGACCCGGCTTGTTCACGCGGCGGGCGCGACCGGCGCGGAGGTCGTCGAACGCCGAACGGCCCGGCCCGTAGATGCCGGCGAGACGGAAGATATCGACGGCGCAGCGGTCGGCGAAGCGCGTCCAGGCGGTTTCGGCGTCCAGACGACATTGGCCGCGGCCATGCGACGGGGCGGGTGGGGTGTCTTCATCGACCCAGTCACCGGCTCGGTCGCCATACACGACGGTGCTGGATAAATAGCCGATCCAGCGCAGATTCGTCGCCGCATCGATGGCGCCGGCGTAACGCGCCAGGACAGGGTCGCCGGACTGGTCCGGGGCAGCGGTGGTAAGCAAGTGGGTTGCTGACTTGATTTCTGTCCACGCCGCTTCGAACGGGATGGTTCCGTCGGTGCCGGCGCGGGTTGTGCCGGTGACCGAGAACCCGGCCTGGTGGGCCGCCAGCGCGACGGCAGATCCAGAGTAGCCAAGGCCGAAAATCAGCAGCCGGTTCATCAATGGTCCTCAGGTTGGTGCCTGTGGGGACGCGGGATACCCGCGTCGCGCCGCTCCTGACAAGAGACGACGCTGTTGTGGGTTAATGTCGTTGGTTGCATATCATACAGGTACCGGCTCGCGCTGTCCGTGCGATAAAGTGCGTGCCTCAAACGCCCTAACGAACCGCGGCAGCGCGGCCACACCCGTGACGACGGCGAACGCGCTGCCCGCCTTGGGCTGCCGGCATTGGCCTCACTCTCCGTACGGCGATCCTGAGGGTTGCGCCCGAACGACAAAAGCGGCGAGGGCCGACGCCCTTCGGCCGACCGGCGCCAGGACGCTGGCGGTTGAGTGCGACATCGCCGACCCCGAAAGCGTCGCCGCCGCAGAACGCCCGTCCGAGCGCTCGAGTTTGGAACGCGCTGCCGAGATCGCGGAGCACGCCACCCCGTTTCTCAAGGGCTGACGCGGCCGGCGATAAGTGCACCCTCGTCGAAGCGAGACCCTATGAGCAAAGAGGGCACACCCCAGCGCCTACGCAGGCTTCCCGCACGTCGTTTCAATGACCCTGAACTCCACCCGGCGGTCAAGTGCGTCACTCTCATCGTCTTTGCCGGTGCCAACAAGGTTCTCACGCGAGCCAAGCCCGTTCGCAACGGTGCGCGGCGTAAGCGGCGGCTCGATCGAATCGAGTCGGTCGCGGACGTATTCCGCGCGTAGCTGCGACAGGCGGTCATTCATCGGCGCCGGCCCCGTCGGAGTGGTGTGTCCCGTGACCTCAAGGCAAGTATCGCGCGTCGCCGCCTCGCGCGCGATCTGCTGCAGCCACATCTCGTACGGGCCGCTGGTTTGCCTGTCGCTGATGAAGACCGTGCTGCCGGGCCGGAACAAGAACTTCACAGCGAGCCGTTTGTGCGAAAGTCCGTAGTCCACGAGCTTCCGGAACGATTCTTCCTCACCGGCACGGTTGCCCAGTTTCTGGTTCGTCAGGTAGAGACCGACATAAAGCCGCAGTTGGTCACCTCCCGGCACCGCAGCCGCGCTCCGGTAGAGATCGAGAGCCTGCCGGTACTGGCCGTTGTCGTATGCCTCGATCGCATCGGCGATAAGCGAGGAAGCGAGAAGACTATCGAGATATTTTGGGTCGACCACGTCGCCCACCTTGGTCTGCTGGCAGTTCCTGACATAGGCCGAGGTCTCATCGTCCTCGCTCCATGCCGGACTGTCCCTGAAGTATTCGAGAGGCGTGGCATCGACGCCGTCGAGCTGCGCGTGGGCGACGCCTCGTGCAACCACCCTGCCGCTCGTCAAATCCACAAGTACGAGGCAGATCCACCAGGCGTAGCGGTCGCCTTTCATCTCGCCGGCCTTGTCGACGGTATCGAAGGTGCCGATCAGCACAAGAGGTCTCCTGTTGAGTTCGGCCGAAGTGAAGGGCTGCACCTGAAATCTGCTGTACTTTTGCCTGGCGAGAGCGAGGACCTGAGTCTGAATGTATTGCGTGGCGGTCGACTGCGCGCCGGTAGAGCCGTCAATGAGCGGATCAATGATGAAAGGCAGCGGACCGGCCCCACTGTCCCCCGCCATCTTGAAACTCTGGAACATCTGGTCTGCGGCGATAGCAATTGCCTCATTGAACGGTACCGCCGAAGCCGGAGCGTGCGAGCCGGCAGATGCCATCGGAGCAGGGCCGCTGCCCGCGCTCATTGCCGTGTCGCCGGAACAGCCGCCGAGACCGAGAATGAGCCAGAGCGTCACGGCGAGAAGGACGTGGATCAGGCCTGTCGTTGCAACGACGCGACCCGGAGCATTGCCGACGCTGGTCATGCTTCGCATTCCTCCATTCATCCGACGACGCCCGATTATTTGCCATCGGCTCGCAGAAATACGGTCTGGGCCAAACGTCCGACCTTACAGGCCACCGCCCTTGCCTCGACCGGGCCAATCGCCGCATAATGCCTGTCGTGTCCCGGACTTGCATTGGATTTGCCGGAGGCGAATATAGTCGCCATAATTGGAAGCACGACGTTATGGCCGTTCTCGACCGCAGTCAAAGCGAACATTCGCTTCGTGCATGTGGCTACGTCATGGCTTGAACGTCTGAGTTGGTTGATTTCTCACGACGGAACGTGGTTGGCCCCGACCGGCAAGGGAATGCGCGACAAACGGCATGGATGGTGGTGGCGCCGTCTCGTATCGAAAATAGCATTTTTGTGAGAGACAGGCTTACAGGCAGCATGCCCCAATGCACATCAGATAGGCGCCACACCCTGCAGCGGCCGGTGTTTTTGCGCGTGTTCGCCCTGTTTCTGACTTTGCTGCTCGGGCTGTGCCTGCCGGAACGTGCCACTGCCGAGACGCGGGTCGCTCTGGTGATCGGCATCGATGCATACCAGAACGCTCCAACCTTGACCAATCCCGTGAACGACGCCCAGGCGATCGGTGACGCGCTGCGGCGTTTGAATTTTGAAGTTGAAGAACTGCACGACCCGGATTTCCGGACACTGACCCGCGGCATACGGGACTTCGGCGTCCGCGCCCAGGGAGCAGACACCGCTCTGGTCTACTATGCTGGCCACGGGGTGCAGGTGGACCGCGAGAACTACCTGATCCCGGCGGACGCCAAGCTCGAGCGCGCGCACGACCTCGCTTATGAAGCCCTGCCGCTGTCACTGGTACTCGACGAGGTGTCGCAAGCGAGCAAAATCGGTATCGTACTGCTCGACAGTTGCCGCAACAACCCGTTCATCGAGCGCGTTGCACGTTCCATCGGCATTGCCGGCCGGGCGGTGGCGACCACGCCGGGCCTGGCGAGAGTGGACAACGTGCCTCGCAACAGGGCTGTTTTTCCGCAGTGTGCGTGACGCCGTGCTCAGGGCGACGCAAAACCGGCAGGAGCCTTACGTATTCAGCTCGCTCGGTGCCGAACCGTTCTATTTCTACCCGCGGCCGCCTAACCGCCCTCCGCTGATTGGTCCGATTCCGACCCTGCAAGTCGTCGACACCGCTGGGCCCACGCCTTTTGGAATTCCGGCACCGACCGATCCGGACCTCGACCCGCTGACGGTTCGGATCATCGGCCTGCCTCGCGGCGGCGAGGTGCGCGTCGAGGGCCGCAAGGCCGCTTTGGGCGAGGCCTTTTCAGTCGACCACTTCATGACCGGAACCTTCAAGCCGGACGGTACCATGTTTGGCCCAATCGGGACACTCGATATCCTGGTTGAGGACGGTCGCGGCGGCAGCGTGACGGGCAGCCTGCCGGTCGTTGTCGTGTCAACACAGGTCCCTGCCGCGTCGCAGCCCCCGCCCGCGGCGTTGCAAGCCCCCGCATCGGTCTCGGCCAGGCCCCAGCCCGACGTCGCGAGACCGGTTGCCACCGCTGTGCCGCCGGCTCCTTCGACACCCCCATCCCCCACCGACTCGCCCGGCCCCGGAACATTGGCCTCCCGGGCTGCACAGACGGCCCCTGCGCCTTCGCTCGCGGCCCCATTCGGTCTTGCCGAAGCCCGCACCCTCGCGCTCGGTGTGCCGTGCGCTTTGATCGACGTCCGGGAGTCGGATTCCCCCACGCAGCCAGCCCGTCTGATGGTGTCCGGCCCCACGATGCCCGGAGCGGCGTTTAATTCTTTTGTGCGCCAGGTCGAGGCACCGGGACGCGCTGTCGGCGTTGCCACGGAGCCGCTCGATCCCGGTCACTGCGCCGCGCTTGCGGTGGTGACTGACCTGTCTGCGCCGCGGGACTGTTCCGGATACCCCTGCCGCGAGCGACGTCACGACCACCGCGGCCGCACCCGGACCGCCGGGGCAGCGGCTCCTGGTCGCGATCACGACCCCGGTGCCGTTCAATCTGGGGCAACGCCCGGCAACCGAGAGTGAAACAGCCTATTTGCCGGCGCTGCAACATGAGTTGGCGCGCCTGAAGGCATCATCGGTTGAACCGCGGGCGGAAGTCGCCACGCTTTCCGTCATCGCGGCATCACGGCCGATCGCCGCCTCGTCACGGCCGCCACCGCCCGCCTCCACCGCGAGCCGCGCACCAAATCCAAGCGATCCGCGCTGCCAGAACATTGTCGAACGCGTCACGTTGGGAGGAGCCCTGTCCGATGCCGATCGCATGATCCTTCGGACGAGCTGCGGACGCTGATCCTCCCCAAAAAAGGACCGAGGGTGGGTTTCCGCGTCGGAAAGGCGGGGCTGAGTGAGGCGCCCGGAGGTCAATCCAGCCCGAGCGGGGTGCCGTCCAGTTCCTCGGCCCGCTCGATTTCAATCAAAACCGCGAACCCCTTCCTATCGGGGTCGCGATCCTTTTCCGGCTGGATCAGGCGCGTCCAGACTTCCTCATAGATCGGTCCCGATTTGAACAGCCGGGCGGTCCCGTAGAACCGGGCGATGCCGCCTTTCGGCAGGATGCCATCGGCACGGAGCTGTGGCTTGCGGAAGTAGACCGTAACCTTCGTGCCATCGGCGAGGTTCTCGGCTGTCGATCCCTTCCCCCGCTCCCACAGTGAGAAATGGCCGTCGTCAAACACCAGCGTGCTGCCGCGCGGCGTGATCTGTGCATAGCCGTTCGGCAATACGGTCCCAATCAGGCATACATCGCTGGGAAATGCGGTGTTAATATGGGCTTGAAGTATTTTGGGGATTTTCGGCATGATTCTGCTCCGAGATTCACCACAACAATAAAGACTGAGATAGCATCTCCCGTTCAGATCTCATTCCGTCCTTACGGTAAGGTCATCCTCGTCGATCCGGGTTCCATTGATGTGGGCAAAGAGGTCATCCAGACCGCCTGCAAGCTGATCCGGAAATCGCGTCGAGGGCGCGCCCAGCAGCGCGGGCGGCAACTGCGGTGTGACATCCCGGTCAGCCAGCCAGCAGCGGACGCGTGCCAGCCCCGGAACCGCGGTCAGTCCCGCCGGCTGCCGGCGGCCCGGGATAGACAGCGGCACCGACCCGAGCAGTTGTGCTCCGTCGACCGCTCCGGCCGGGAAAATCGGTCTATCGCTGCCATCCTGGTCTGCGGCGACGCAGTATAGATAACCATCCATATTTGCCACAACAGTCAGGACGATCGGCTCCCCTATATGGTATGTCGGCCGGCGCCCGTGGTCGGTGGTGATCCAAACCTCCGGCCTGGCAACCGAACGGCCGGAGCGTTTTAATGCCGCATCGAACTGTTCGTGGCAACCAAGGATAAGACCATTGGCAATTCTTGCCAGTCCCGTCGTAGCGGTGGACGAAAGTTCGCGAAAGGTCAGCGTTGACTGAGCCACGCCGCCGGTGGTGATTTCGAATTGGCTTCCGTCTTCGATCGGCACATCCACCGGCCATTCAATGCGTTCCGCCCCCGCGGGCCAACTCAGCATTCTGCTGCTGCCTTTGCGACGCAACGCGTAAGTGTCCGCCTCGTTGGTCCCGAGCGTGGCCGGGCGCGTGATCCAGACGGACGTCGCCTGCTCGACACAGTAGGTCCCGGACCGCTGTGGATCGACCTCCAAATCCTCCAGTGTGCTTCTGGGTCGCGCCAGGGTGGTTGACCGCGTGCCACCGATGACCGTCGCATCGATCCCACGCATGCGGAACATGTCTGCGACCATCGCCGCGGTGCCGGCGGCGACGCCCGGTTGCGGCTGACCGAGCGTGCCCTCGAACGGGCCGCGCAAGCGCAGCACGTCGCCGGACTGGAACAGCAGGGTCGCGCTCGCACCTTCGGGCACGCTGAGCCGGTCGGCGGATGAGATGACCATGCCGGGCATGTAGCCTGGCACCGTCGAGGCAAGCAGCACCACGTCCTCGGCCTTGGCTCGCTCGGCCATCGCCCCGACAGCCATGGCGACACACAACATGGTCCGGATAAGCCGGCTCAACAGGCGCGTCATGATTTCAGATCCTTGTTCCGTCGCACGTCAGTCTTATCGGACGACTTGGCATCCGGAGTGTGGAGTCGCTCACAGCGCTTCACTCACGAACGCGATACCTGTCTCTCATCGTTTTTGGGGGCTCGACCGCGCTATGCTAGCAATGTGGCCGATAAATATCGATTCCGTACCGCGGGCGATCAAGGGGAACCGCAATGAAGCCTGCTCGCTCTCCTGGCATGCATACTGGCACCGAACAGCCCGGTCTTCGCGGCCAATCTCAAGTCGATGCCCAAAGATGCGAAGGTCTACATTATTTGGCCACCGGACGTGCAGGTAATCCCGGGTGGCAAGTTCTGGGTCCGCGCGTCGTTGACCGGATTGGCGAGATGCGGCGCTTTCTGATAGCCGCCGACGCCGATGATCAGCGCAATGCGCCGTTCGTCGTCCAGTGAGCGCGGTCAGCGGCACCAGCGCGACAAGTACCGCGAGCAGGAGAAGCGACGGCGGCCCGCGATATGTGCCACGCGCCGTGAGATCATTTCAGTACCTCTACGGGCAGCCTGGCGTCTGCGATCTGCGCACCGGGAACCGCGCGAAACTGTTCGGCGACCTCACCCAACCCGCTGACCGGCAGAGGTTCAAGGTCCTGCGCCTTCAACTGGTCGGGCAGGTGGAGCCCGACCTCATGGTCTGCGCCGAGACAGGCGACCGCCTCGGCACCGCCCGGGGCGTCGAAACGGATCGCGAAGGACTTCTGCCCGGCGGGAGGGATATCGATCTGTTCGCCGCCGCGAAGGAAGGGATCAGGCTGGAAGCGATTGGGGAAGATACGGGCAACGGCACCGCTGGAGTCCTGGTAGAAACAGTAGACATAAGCATCCCGCGTCGGCTGAACCGATACCATCATCGTCTCGCCGATGCGGTATGTCGGTCTGGGGCCGCGCGGACTGCTGACGACCAGTCCGGGCGGCGTGGTGGCGGGCGGCGCGGCGGCGCTGTCGGCCAAGGGCATTGAAGCGGCCGATTTGACGGCTGGGCGGCGCGAATTAGACGCCAGCAGCCGGTAATACAGATCAAAATCGATCCGGCCATTCGGCACCAGATCATTTTCGGCCTGATATCGCGCCACGGCGTCGGACAGCTCCGGTCCCGCCGCGTCGCTTTGCCCTGGCAGATAGCCGGCTCGACCAAGAGCCATGTTCACGAAACGGGCGCGCTCCGGTTCTCCCATGGTATCGAACCAGCCACGTGCCTCCGTGCGAAAGTTGGGATTGGTGGACTCGATGCTCAGGCATTCCCAGTACGGCACCCGGGTCAGCTTGCCGAGCACCTCGATGGTGGACAACTCGATCAGATCCCGCACCGCCTGATGAAAACCTTCCGATTTGTCGAGCGACACGCTGAGCGACAGTCCGGCCTTGCCGATCAATCCGCCCACATCGGCGCCTTTGCCGGACTGTACGACGGCGATCGAGTTGCTGGCTGAAATGCCCGGAATGATCTGCCTCGTGATGAGCTTGCCCATGTTCATGTCGACCGAGACGACCGAGACGACCTGGTTGCCATTGATCGCGGCGTCCAGACCCGGGATAGATACACCGGCGCCGGCCGAGGACTGCAGCACATTGCTGTCCAGTTGAGTGATGGCGCCGCGGACATAGTAATTCGGCGCGACGAATTCTTTGTGCAGACCGACCAGTTCGGACAGAATTTGCACATCGGTTTGAGTAGGATCGTAGTCGACGAAGTGAAACGCGTTGCTCTTTTCCGACATGCGTGACACCGCGGTGATGAACATCTCCTTGGTGCCGGCCGCGATAAGTCCAGTCGCGTCTGGAATACCGGCGGTTGTGATATAAATATCCTGCTTACCTTGCACGATGAACATGTCATCCATGCAGCGTAGCGCTTCATCGAAGTTGCCGATATTTCGTACCACGGCGGTACGAGGCTGCACGACGTCGTAGGCTGTTTCCGGCCGGGTCTGGCAGGCGCCTAGCATTGTCAGCACTGCCATCGCCAGCGCCGCGGCAGGGCGCCGTACCCGCCGGGCAAGCTTTGTCCGGTGGGACACGTCACCGGATCCTGCCGTGCGGCCGGACGTTTTCGACATTTGCCAAGCTCCTGTTTGTGCGCGCCATGCGTTCAGCCGGAACTTGCCATTTCGCCCACAATCTTACTGTGATCCTCCTAACTGTCGTTGCATAGATCGGCACTATCTCCGCCGTCCCGCTTTCACGTTTTCTTGTGGTCCAAACCGGCAGCGAGGAAGCGACTCGCCACATCCGGGGCTTAGGATCAACATCCGGCGAAAAGGAGCACAGAATGGCGACAGCTTCATTGAACCGGGAGGAGGTCCTCGCCGGGCATTTTCTGTTGAGGCATCTCCGCTCAGACGAACTCTCCAGCATCGCCGTCAGCGCGACGCTGGCTCGCCACCGGGCACAGGCGACGATCTTCCAGCAAGGCGATCCCGGCAGTAGCCTGATGGCGGTTATCAGCGGACGCGTGAAGATCTGCACCTATTCCGTGGACGGAAGGGAGCTGGTGCTCAACATCATCGATCGCGGTGGCCTCTTCGGGGAGATTGCGGTGCTCGACGGGCAGCCGCGAACCGGAAATGCCGTGGCTATCGAGGACACCGAGCTCCTGGTACTGGAGCGAGCCCGCCTGATGCCGTTCCTGGCCGCAAACCCCGAGATTGCCACGCGGCTGATCGCGATCCTCTGTCAGCGCCTGCGCCAGACCAGCGAAGCGCTGGAAGACACCGTGCTTCGCGATGCGCCGTCACGTGTGGCGCGC
This sequence comes from Rhodopila sp., assembly GCA_050010355.1. Taxonomy (GTDB): domain Bacteria; phylum Pseudomonadota; class Alphaproteobacteria; order Acetobacterales; family Acetobacteraceae; genus Rhodopila. The sequence continues at coordinate 11,815 of JBEKLE010000118.1, forward strand.
GGCCTGTTGCGACTGGCGAAAACGTTCGGCAAGCAGGAGGCGGCTGGCCTGCGGCTCGACATAAAGCTGTCGCAGCAGCAGATCGGAAACCTGATCGGCATCTCGCGCGAGAGCATCAACAGGTATATCGTCGACTGGACTCGTGCCCGCTATCTGGAAGTCAAAGGTGGCTTCATAACGATCAAGGACACGGCGGCATTAGAGAGTCTTTCAGTATCAGATCTGTAGCCGCGTCACCGGTCATTGCTCCACCGGCACGGCGGGCGGCGGCGGCGTCAATCCGATACGCCCCGATTGAAGTGTGACGGCCGCGCAGGACAACATCCTCGATATGGATACCTGGAAACGCGCCGCTCAGGCGTGACCATGTCGGATCACCAACCACGATCGTGCAATACCGCGGGCCCGGTTCGGCGTATTGCTTGCCAAGCTGTTCTAGCCGAGCGCCTACATTCGCCGTGTCGCCCAACAGACAGAACTCCATCCTTGGACCATTGCCCAGGCTGCCGGCCACCATCCGACCCGTGTGGATCCCGACCCGGAGCCCGCCCACCGGAAGGCCCTCGGCGCACCAGCCGTCGTTCAGCCGCTCCATCGCCTGCTCCATCGCCAGGGCGCACCGCGCGGCATTCCTCGCATCCCTGGTGATCCCCGCCTCATCCAGACGCGGAACCGGCACACCGAAAACCGCCAGGATACCATCGCCGATGAAGCGCAGCAGCACGCCGTCATGCGCCATGATCTGGGCGGCCATCGCGTCGATGTAATGGTCCAGCCACGTGATGAGCGGCGCGGGCTCAAGACCTTCGCAGATCGTCGTGAAGCCCGCCACGTCAGCATACAGAACGGTCGCGGTCAGTTCCTGTGGCACCGGCCGCCCGCCCGCCATGAACAGGTCGCGATCCTTCATGATTTCATCGACCACCGGCTCGCTGACGAAACGCGAGAACAGCGCCCGCAGCGCCCTCCGGTCACGACGGTCCGCCGCAGCGCGCCAGCCCCGCGCCGTTCCCCCTGCCAGGCCCAGCGCGACCAAAGGTGCCATGACCGGAACGAGCACACCGCTCAATCCATATACCGCCAAAGCCCCAGCAACGACGCAGATGCCGAGAGCCGTGAGCGCGGCCGCCGCCGAATAGCCCGTCAACACGAGCCCCAGCGCCAGTCCGGCCGCTGCCAGCGCTGCCGTGGACAGAAGTTCGGGCCATGGCATGGCGGCGTCGGGCACCGCGCGACGGTTCAGCAGTTGCGACACCACCTGCGCATGGATCTCCACACCAAAGCTGGGCGGGCCAAAGGTCGAGGCTAGCGTACGGTGCTCGTCACTGCCCGCAATCAGGCTGCCGATCAGCGCGACCTTGCCTTTCAACCAGCCGGGCGGAAGCAGCGCGACATACTCCGCGGGATAGATGGGCACATCGAACCCAGTACGCGGCCCGCGGTGGTTCCGGCGCCATTCGATCATGAAGCTTTGCTCGGGTACCGGCGCGCCCAGGGCCGCGGCGATCGCTGCGGGGAAGCTCCGTTGGCCGGTCACCGGATGCCGCGGCACATGCTCGCGGATGACATCGTCGAACCGGTCGCGCGCGAGATTGGCGGTCCCCGACCGGACACCAGTCAGGAAGCTATCGAGGAAGCGCTGCTGATCGGCGGGTAACGTCGTATCGGGAGCGATCGAGATTGCCACCACCGGGACATCCGAACGCGTGAGCGCCCGGCGCAGAGCGTCGTCCTTCATCGGCTCAGTCGGGCGGTCGAGCACGACGTCGAGGCCGATTGCCGCCACGCCACTGTGGGCAAGCGCGTTGATCACATTGGCCAGAAAGCCGCGGTCGATGGGCGAGCGGTAGGGGAACGCCGCCAGCGTCCCTTCGGTAATTCCAATGACGACGACATTCGGATCGGGCGCCCGAAGCGGTGCCAGGAAACGGAACGCAACGGCTTCATACAGCCGCTCGGCCGCCGCAACCGGAGAAGGAGGGCGCGTCACAACCAGTGCGACCGCCATCGAGCAGACCAGGATGAGCGCGATACGAGCCGCCGCGCCGATTCGCCATGACAGCATGACCGACGTCACCATAACCAGAATCGGCTGTTTCGGCCCGCTACCATGCGGCCGGGAGCCGTTTTCGCTCCGGGTCGTTCAAAAGAAGCGGCAGCTTCGATGGGACCACCGCCAGTCGGTGTCCCTTCGACACGGCAAACTTGGGATACACGGCTCAACCGATCCGCACAAACTGCACGCGCCGGTTGGCCGGGTCGTACTTGTTGCGCGTCAGCGGCTCGGCCATGCCCTTGCCAACCAGCATCAGGCGCGACGGGTTCACGCCCTGTTTCACCAGGTATTGACCCACGGATAGCGCCCGCCGCTCGGACAGTACGACGTTGTAACTGGATGAGCCCGAAGCGTCCGTGTGGCCCTCTACGCGAAGCTTGACCTGCGGGGATTCCCTCATCAACTGAGCAATAAGGTCTATCATCTCATGTGCCGAGTCCGGCAACTCGGCTGAATCAAAGGCGAAATTGACGTGGAACGCGACGGCGCCCGGTTGGTCTGCCGGATCCTGCTTCGGCGAATTGGCAGCTTGTTCGACCGGAGACGATGGAGAAGCAATTACGCCTGGCGGCCGCGACGGGGGTTTCACTTGGGTCGACGCACGCTGCGTCGAGGACGAGGACGGATCAATGTCGGGCCGCTGGATCACGATCGATCGGCTTGTGCCGGGTCGCGACTCCGGCACCAGGATCCTTCGCAGTTGCTCGATCGATGGAGCGTCATCGAAGACTGATACGCTCTGTGCAAGCGCGGACCCGCGGAGAAGCAGCACGGCGGCCACCGCGAACATCGCAACTCGGCTGACGCGAGAACAATGGCTACGAGACATGGCGAAACTCCTTATAAACGCCCGGATCGGTGACGTCGTTGGAAGCACACTAGGACCATGAACGGTTGACGGCTGTTCAGCCGTTCACTCCATCGGTTTGCGGGGCGCTTGGTTAGTCACATTTCAGCGAGACAACCGCTTACCGATGGGACAGGCAATCCCGCCGCTCCAGTAGGCCGTCTTGGGTCGCTGTGCCCGCTTGCTCCGGCTCCGGGTTGTTCCTGTCATTGAGTGCTCGATATTCGGCCATGACTGCCGACCACCGCTTCAGGGACCGCCTCACGCTCGTGCTGCCCGGTTCACGGAACACTTCGCCCGGGCGGTTTTCATAGGTCGTCGGGCACTTGGCAAATGTAAGCACTATCCAATACTGATCCCCAGACCGGTCCACGGGTCGTCACCACTCCCGCCTGCATAGGGTAATCAGAGGCGTGCCCAGAAAGAACACAGCCGGTTGACCGGCCGCCTGAAGCCCGGTAAGCCCCGTAACGGAGGAGACATCCGATGCTGACACCGGCACAAATCCGCCAGTTCCAGGACGAAGGCTATCTGTTTCTGCCGGAAACCTTTTCTGCGCAAGAGGTCGCCATTCTGAAATCCGAGGCGGAAGATATCTACCGTCAGGAGCGGCCGGAGGTTTGGCGGGAGAAATCCGGTGCGCCCCGCACGGCTTTCGCGGCGCACCTCTATAATGAAGCGCACGGGCTGTTGGCGCGCCATCCGCGCATGATCGGCCCGGTAGAACAGTTGTTCGGCGAGCAAGTCTACATGCATCAGTACAAGATCAACGCCAAAGCGTCGTTCACCGGCGATGTTTGGCAATGGCACCAGGATTACGGCACCTGGGCCCGCGATGACGGTATGCCGGAACCGCGCGCGATGAACATCGCCGTCTTCCTGGATGAGGTGATGCCGATCAACGGCCCGCTGATGCTGGTGCCTCGCAGCCATACGCACGGCGTCTTCGCGGCCGGACATGACACCAGCACGACGTCATACCCGCTGTGGACACTGGACGAGGCGACCGTCACCGACCTCGTGGAGAAAGGCGGTATTGTCGGACCGACCGGCAGAGCCGGTGGATTGCTGCTGTTCCATGGGAACCTTGTCCATGGATCGGCCGGCAACATCACGCCGTATCCGCGCAAGATCGTTTACCTGACGCTGAACGCAGTCTCCAACTACATCCGAAAGCCGACCCGGGCGGAATGGATTGCCCATACAGACTTCACCCCGATCGTGCCGACCGACGAAGGGGCGCTGACCCGGTATGCGCAAAAATTCCGGCAGGCGGCGGAGTAGCCGAATCGTCGCCTGGTTGCATACAGGTGCGTTTCAGGCGAAACTGACCTGAATCTGAGGCGTAGCGGAGGAGGGGCAGAGAGCAGGAACGCGGCCGCGGAACTTGGTCTTTGGTGCTGGCGCGGCGTTTGTCGGAACGCTTTTGGTTGCGTAGCGGACCTGCCCGAAAAGCGCCGGTTGTTCTGCCCAGCTGATCGGCCGGATCTGCAGCGTACGCTACACATCAAATTACATTGTGATAAACAGCCTGTTCCTGAAGCCCGATGGCTGGAAGGCCGAGGCGAAAAAGATGCGTTCGGCATTCGGCGCACCGATCGATGACGCCACTGCGGCCGAGTTCACTTCTTATCGTAGCGCGCCTTGGACCGTGATACGAAAGCCCTGAGCTACCCCCCGATTTCCTTGATCCCATAACGGACGGTCTTCTCGGGCAACGTCCGCACCAGGGCCAGTTGTACGACGTTGACACTGGTTGCCTTCAGCGCGTGGAGTTCGAGTTTCACCGCGACGGCATGGCCTATTCGGATCCGCCGCGCGCCACCGCGCCACCGCTGCGATCCCGATGTTCGATCTTATTGATACCATTGAGGATTGCCAGACTGTTCATCCATCGGCTAAGGTTCTGCGGTAGAGGCAATGGAGTCCGCCAATGAAATTAATTTGGCATGAAGATGATTTATTGGAGCAAGACTGGCTTCGGTATCTGTTTGGCGATCTGATTGAAACTGAGATAACCGACCTTGATCTACGGTGCTTCGATGACAATTGTATTCATGTCGTTAGCAGCAACCGGGCGCCGCTGGTTGCGTATACACGGTACTTTGCGGACTGCCGGGCACAATGCAAACGACTGATTCTGGTCCATGTCAGCGATGAATGGTTTTCCGGTGGGTATAAGTTGTATGAGTATTTTGATCTCGTCATCCGGTGGAATCACACATATCTTGCTGATCACCCCGGAATCATAACGGTTCCCCTGGGGTATCCGAATGCGACCGGCCACTCTCGCAAACCAGCCGATCAACGACGCTATGCGTGGTCGTTTATTGGTGAGATCAAATCATCGCGAATCGCAATGGCGGCAGCTTTCAAGGACTTTGCCCCGCAGTTTATGCTGAGCACGGATTCGTTATCAGCACCGACAGGCGGTAGCAGACGGCTCAGCAAAGTCGCATTTGACCGGGTTCTGGAGGAGACTGTGTTCGTGCCGAGTCCCATGGGCAATGCTACAATGGATACCTGTCGGGTCTACGAAGGACTCGAACTGGGCTGCATTCCGATTTTAGAGCTACGCCCGAGCCTGGATTATTACACTAACCTATTCGGCCCCAATCCATTGCCGGCATTTCACAATTGGTCTGCGGCGCGTCGGTTTGCTGAGCAAATGTTCAAGAACCCCTCGGCGCTGCTCCGCGTGCAGGCCGAGATTTGCAATTGGTGGGAGAGTTACAAGGCGAAGATTTGCACGCAAGTCCGAGAGGCTATCAGTGGGCCATCCCACGCGTCGGACCTGCAACACTACGGCGCTATGCTGCGCAACCGAATTGCGGTCGTGCATCAGCCATTGCGAATTGCAGAGCTATTACGTCATCAAACCAGCAGCAGCCTGCTGCGACGGTTGGCGCGTCCCGGTCGGCCGTTGAAGCGTATCATGCGGGATACGATCCCTATTCTTCGATGATTCCATGCACTGTCTAATCCCAGTCCGCCTAACGTTGACACATGCCTGGTCGCGAGAACCGATTGACCGGATGCGGTCTGGATCGTCGAACGGGAGGTTCCAGGCGTTTTTGCAGGCTTCCCGTATGTCGTCACAGGTGTCCCAAACCTCGCCACACTGCTTATTTTGCCGGAGATAGTCCAAGACATTCTCATCCGGGTTCCATTCCGGCGAATAAGGCGGGAAGGACAGCATTGGACGAATGCGGAAGGGACGGCAGGATCTCTCAAGCGATTGCCCTGCCCCAAGGTCGCCCGGTATGGCGTAACGATGGGGATATACTATAATGCGGCGCAGATGACGGTGGCCCGCAAGGGCTGAAACGGGAACTGCCGAAAGGCGGCTGCCCTCGCAACTGTAAGCGGCGAGCCGGGACCGAGTGCCATTGCCCCCACGGAGGTAACTCCGGGGCGAGAAGGCGGACCCAAGGTTGAGACCCGCGAGCCAGGAGACCGGCCGGCATCGAGACTGCGCGCGAGCGCCGGGCGAGATGAACTGGGGCAGCGGGGAGAAACCCGTATGCGAGCAATCGACAGACTGGTCGATGGAGCTTCCGCATGCGCCTTTACCCCGCCTTGACCGCCTTGACCCTGCTATCCGTTACGGCGGCGAGAGCCGACGATGCGCCGCTGTCCGTGCCTGAAACCGTCGTGACGGCAACGCGCGTGCCGTCGCCGGTCGAGGACGTCCCGGCCGGCGTCACCGTGATCGATCAGGCAACGATCCAGGCGCACGGGTATAACCGCCTGACCCAGGCGCTGGCCGATGTCCCAGGGGAGCATGTGAGCCCGTCGGGTGGGCTGGGCGGTCAGGCGAGCGTCTTAACTCCGCAGCGCCAACTCGAACCATGTGCTGGTCTCGCGCGACGGCATGCCGATCACGGATGCATCGGATCCCACCGATGCATTCGAGTTCGGGACCGATACCTTGGCCGACATCGAGCGGATCGAGATCATCCGCGGTCCGATGGCGGCGCTCTATGGGTCGGGCGCGATCGGCGGCGCGATCAACCTGATCTCCCGCCGCGGGGCCAAACGAAGTATCCACTGGAGCGGCGACCTGGCCGGGGGTTATCCAGCGCTGATACGGGGCAGCCTCACCGCCAGCGGCGTGGAGGGTCCGGTCGATTACGCGCTGACGGCCGAATCTCAGTCGCAGCGTGGTTACGATTCAATTCCACAGCGGGAGGATGTCTATAGGGGTGTCCCGCAAGGTTTCCGTGACAGGATTCTGACGTTGAACCTTGGCTACACGCCAGTCGAGGGCACGCGGCTGTCGCTGTTCGCACGGGCGAACGCCACCTATTTTGGATTCGATACGCTCGGTTCTCCGACATACGACGACTCCAACTCGATCGGTCAGACGACATCATTGCTGGGTCGCGTCGGGGGCACAACACATCTGTTCGACGGCAAACTGGAAACCAGCGCCTTCGTCGGCCAGTTGCAGGATGACCGGCGGTATCTGGAGCCTTTGGCGCCGGACGATCCTAATCAGGCACTTCAGACGATCGATACCATTCCTATCGAACCGACGTGCAGTGGAACAACATCCTGCATCTGGACGACATGATCGCGGGACGCGGCCTTTCCGACAGCGCGATAACCTTCGGCTATGAGTACACCGGCGACACGGCCAAAGTGCGAACCAACGAGAATTTCGGCGGCTTTCCATTCGCGCAAAATGCGTCGGGCTCGATGACCGACAATGCCGCCTATGCGGGGCTGCAGACGACGGTTCTGAAGTGCCTGGCGCTGACGGGCCAGGTTCGGCAGGACTGGGTGGATGATGATGCACCGACGACATGGCGATTGGGCGGTGTATACGATCTGAAGTAGATCGCGACGCACCTGAAACTGGCGTACGGGACCGGATTCCGAGCGCCGTCGTTGTTCGATCGGTTCGGGGTCGACTCATCCGGCTATATTGGCAATCCCAATTTGAATCCGGAAGAATCGCAGGGCTGGGAGGCCGGCTTCACTACTGATTTCCCGGCGTTGGGACGAAGCGATTTCGCGACGTTCGGCGCTACATACTTTGATCAACGCGTGCGAAACCTGATCGCCGGTGTCTTTTCGCCGGTGGATACGGAAATCAACCTGGGTTCGGCCCATGTGCACGGGGTAGAAACCGAGGCCACGTTGCGGCCGCGGAACTGGCTCGATCTGCATGCAGGCTATACGCTGCTGGACACAACGTCGGTTGGACAGCCGGCCAGCGAGGGGTCGCAGTTGCTACGCCGGCCGCAGAACGAAGCGTCCTTCGACGTGACCGTCAAGCCGTTGCCGGCGCTGCAGATCGTTGCCACGGTGATTTATACGGGTTCCGCGCATGACTATCTTTACGACAACAGCGGCAACGGCATTGGCTACGGAGTCGGCCAGCACGGACTCGTTGCAAATGTGGCGGCGAACTACACGGTCACCAAGCAAGTGGAGCTTTATGTTAATGGCTGGAACATCCTGAACTCGAAGTTCGAGCCGGTGAACGGATACCAGATGCCGGGACCAACGGTCCTGGCCGGAATAAGAGTCCGTCTGTAGCAGCCCGCTGTGTCCGGACGTCGCTGTCGTGTTCGGAACGTTTAAGAGATGAGGGGTCAGGGCACCGCGCCAGCCTTTCTCGATCGTGTCTTTAACTTAACCCGCCCCGAGCAGCGACTGGCCACAGGCACTCGACCCGTCCGTTGCGGACGCCGACATACCAGTCGAATTTGTCGACGGTTGGATCGCAATGTCCGGGCACAAGCCTTAGCTTTTCCCCGATCCTCGGTGCAGCCGTTTCGCTGCCGTATTGCAGCTTCCCGTGCTCGTCCGACGCGCTTGTGTAACGAACATCCGGCCGCTGCCAGACCGTCGGCAGCCCCGAGTCCACCGCCACCGCCTTGTGACCCGCGTCCACAACCGCGACGCCTTGCTGACCTTGGCTCATCACCGACGACAGCACGAACAGTGCGTGCCGGAACGTGCCGACCGGCGCACCGGCCTCGTCCAGATTCCGCGCGTAATCGGCGTCCATGAAGACGTAGCTGCCGGCTTGCATTTCCGTGTAGACGCCGGACTTTGATTCAATTTCAAACGTTCCGGTTCCCGCGCCGCCCACGATCGCGCAGTCCAATCCCTGCTGGCGAAGCTGTTCGATGGTGCGGCGGGACGCATCGATCGCGCCGCCGATCAAGGTCTGTCGCTCCGCCGGTGTGCGCTTGTGCTGGGCACTGCCGTGATAGGCCTGCAGCCCCCCGAAGATCAGGTGCTTCGAGGCGGCGATGCGCCCGGCCAGCGCCACCGCATCCGGCCCAGGGCGAACGCCGCAGCGGCCGCCGCCAACATCGATTTCCACCAGCACGGTCATGCGGATCCCGGCATTGCGGGCGGCTGTTTCGATCGCCTCGACCTGGCCGGTGTCGTCCGCACACACCGCCACCTTGGCGATCCCCGCCAGGGCGCACAGCCGAGCCAGCTTTGCCGGCCCGACGACTTCGTTACTGACCAGGATATCCGGAACGCCGCCCCAGGCGAGCACCTCGGCTTCGGTCACTTTCTGCACGCAACTGCCAACCGCCCCGCGCGCCATCTGCAATTTGGCGATCACCGGCGATTTGTGGGTTTTTGCGTGGGCGCGCAGCTTCACCCCGGTGGGAGCCAGCAATGCGGCCATAGTGTCGAGGTTCGCCTCGAACGCGTCCAGGTCGATGACCAGGGCGGGGGTATCGATTTCATCCTCACGCATGCCGGGACCGGCAGGGGGCATTTGCAGCATAGGCTGGTTCCTTCAAGATGAGGACTATTTTCGCCGCTTCGCCGGCCCGCGGCAACCGGGATCAATAGTGTATCGAGGTATATGGGGTCACTAGCGTCCGGTCAAAAGCTTTGGAAAATCAATGGTCTGACTTCTGTTGCAGTTAGGCATTTGTAATCGGATTTAAATCCATAGTTGGGTAAAGCAAGGCCTGCAATACCATGGCCGCAATGACGTCTCCAGATGTGTTGGCAGAAATCGACGCCACCTGTTTTCCCGCCAAAACCCGCAGAGCTCCTGGCGTTCCGGGTCACACCGCCTGAGTTAACCGGACAGTAGTGATATGGGGTTATATTCTAACAAGTTCGCCGGCTGTTAAAGGGTCGCTTAATAAGGTCTCGCCAATGCCCATCTACCCGACCCGCCTGGGCCATTATGAAACCACTGCCGTGGGCGGGGAGGTAGTGCGCGCCTACGTTCCGGTGTCCTTGCCGCCAATCCCCGCGGTCGACCTCACCGGCCTGCAAACTGCGCTCGAACTGGCCAACCAGACGGTCGGACGCCTGGACGGCATTGGGTCCGTCCTGCCCGATCCATCCTTGTTCCTTTACATGGATCTCCGCAAGGAGGCCCTGCTGTCGTCGCAGATCGAGGGCACCCAGTCGTCGCTGTCCGACCTGCTGCTATACGAGGCGGAGGAAGCCCCTGGCGTCCCGATCGACGACACCCGCGAAGTCTCCAACTACGTCGTCGCGATGAACGACGGACTGCGCCGCCTGCGTGAGGATTTCCCGCTGTCTCGCTTCGGCTGGTCCGCGACCTGCTGTCGAAAGGCCGCGGCCAGGACAAGGACCCCGGCGGGTTCCGCCGCAGTCAGAACTGGATCGGCGGGACGCGGCCCGGCAATGCGCGCTGTTCGTGCCGCCGCCGCCACACTTGGTCAAGGACTGCCCCAGCGCGCTTGAAACTTTCATCCATACCGACTCAGCCGACCTGCCGCTGCTGGTGAAGGCGGCTCTGGTGCATGTGCAGTTCGACACCATTCACCCGTTCCTCGACGGCAACGGCCGTCTGGGACTCCTGCTGATCACGTTCCTGATGTGCGAGCGCGGCGTCCTGCGCGAGCCCGCTGCTGTATCTCAGTCTGTTCTTCAAGCAGAACCGGCGGACCTACTACGAACACCCGCAAGCCGTGCGCGAACACGGCGAGTGGGAAGCCCGGGTCGCCTTTTTCCTCCGCGGCGTGACCGAGACCGCTCGGCAGGGCACCCAGACCG
>JBEKLE010000119.1:0-15052 GCA_050010355.1 Rhodopila sp.
GCCGCGATCGAGACCGGACGACCGGTCATTCCGGTGTTCATCCTCGACGACCCCTCTGCCGGTTCCTGGGCTCCGGGCGGTGCGTCGCGCTGGTGGCTGCACCACAGCCTGGCGGCTCTCCGGCAGTCGCTGGCCGGCCGCGGCGCCGAACTGACCCTGCGCCGCGGGGACAGCGTCGCGATCATCGCGGAAATCGTCGACGAGACCGGCGCGGCCGAGGTCTTCACCGGCGGCTCCGCCGATCCCTGGGCGCGGCGTGTGGACAAGGCGGCGGCCGATGCCCTGGGCGGGCGGCTGCACCGCTTGCGCACGACCACGCTGTTCCATCCGGACTCGATGCGCACCAAGGCCGGCGGCGCCTTCAGCGTCTACACCCCGTTCGCCAACGCCTGCCTCGCGCTCGGCGACCCGAAGCCGCCCACACCGGCCCCGGCAAAACTCCGAGCCGGAAAGGCCCCGCACTCCGATCGCCTGGAGGACTGGGGGCTGCTGCCGACGAAACCGGACTGGGCAGCGGGGCTTCGCGAGATCTGGACGCCTGGTGAGGCCGGCGCGATGGACCGGGCCGAGGCTTTTCTTACACACGGTCTGGCGGGTTACGCCGCCGCGCGCGACCGGCCGGCGGGGGACGGGACCTCCATGCTGTCGCCGCATCTGCATTTCGGCGAGATCTCAGCCGCGCAACTCTGGCACATGGCACACCGCCGGCCCGGCGGGGACGGGAGGCAAATCTTCATCCGCGAACTGCTGTGGCGGGAGTTCTGCGCCAACCTGCTGTGGCACAACCCGGGCTTGCCGGAGACACCGCTGAAGCCTGAATTCGGAAACATGCCCTGGCGCGACGACACGGCGGCGCTGGCGGCCTGGCAGCAAGGCCGGACCGGTGTGCCGATCGTCGACGCCGGGATGCGCCAGCTCTGGCAGACCGGTTGGATGCACAACCGCGTCCGCATGATCGCCGCGAGTTTTCTGATCAAGCATCTGATGATCCCCTGGCAGGACGGCGAGGCGTGGTTCTGGGACACGCTGGTCGATGCCGATCTGGCGAGCAACGCCGGCAACTGGCAGTGGGTCGCCGGCTGCGGCGCAGATGCCGCGCCGTACTTCAGGATCTTCAACCCGGTCCTGCAGGGGCGGAAGTTCGATGCCGACGGCGATTATGTCCGCCAGTTTGTCCCGGAATTGGCTCGTGTCGACAAACGGCACATTCACGCGCCGTGGGAGGCTCCGCCGGACGCGCTGGCCGAAGCCGGGGTGATCCTGGGAACGACTTACCCTCGGCCGATCGTGGATCTCGCGGCCGGCCGAGCCCGCGCGTTGGACGCCTACGCCAGCATCCGCGCGCAAATATGACGCCGAATTGGGCAAATCCGTCGCGGTCAGTTGCCTGTTGGTGCGGCATGCCAATTCTATCTACATGATACTTCAATGACCATTCCGGCGATCCCTCTTGGTGCGAAGGTGCGAGTCGTTGGCGACGTGCATGGCGACGCCACGGGCTTCGCCTACGCGATCGCCACCGACAGGTTCATCGTGCAGCTCGGTGATCTGCCCGATCACGGTCCGGACAGCGCCGGCACGCTGCGCATGATGTTCGATCTGGTGGAGTGCGGACGCGGGCTGTTCGTACTGGGCAACCATGACCTGAAGCTGGCTCGCGCCCTGTCCGGCGACCACGTGCGGATCGATCCGGTGGTGCAGGCGACGATCGAACAGATGGACGATACCCTGAAAGCACGGACGCTTCGACTGGTCGCCGCGGCACCCGCATGGCTGCGCCACGGATCGGCGCTGTTCGTCCATGGCGGATTCCACACGCAGATGCTCGAACAGCCATCGCCCGGCCATAGCCTCGAGCGTCCCCACGGGGCGCTGGCGCGCGCGCTGTACGGGGAACCCACGGGCCGGATGCAGCCGGACGGCTACCCGGAGCGGAGCCTGCGCTGGGTCGACCGGATACCGGGCGGTCTGACGGTGTATTGCGGACACGATCGCCGCAGCAACGACGGACGGCCGTATGTGCGGCATGGCGCGCTCGGGGGGACCGCGATCTTTCTCGACACCGGCGCGGGGAAGGGCGGGCATCTTTCTTGGATCGATCTGCCGTAGCTTGGCCGGTCCTCATGACGGATGCGGCCACCCGTCCATCTCCGCGAGGAATTCGGCCGCCCGAGCCCGGATCGCGTCGCGCCGTTCCGGAGCCATCCTCTGCCAGTTCCGCAGCGGCATGGCCATCCGCACGTTGGAGGCGAACCGTTCGGCGTGCCGGGCGATGAAATCCCAGTAGAGGAAATTGAACGGGCACGCGGTCGGTCCCGTCGTCTGCTTCACGTCGTAGGCGCAGCCGGCGCAGTAGTCGCTCATGCGGTTGATGTAGGCGCCAGAGGCCGCGTATGGCTTCGATCCGACGATGCCGCCGTCGGCGAAGAGCGCCATGCCGCGGGTGTTCGGCATCTCCACCCACTGATAGGCGTCCGCGTAAACCGCCAGATACCATTCGTCCACCGCGTCCGGGTGCAGCCCGGCGAGCAGTGCGAAGTTGCCGGTGACCATCAGGCGCTGGATATGGTGGGCATAGGCGTGGCGCCTCGTCTGGCCGACGACGTGGCGGATGCAGGCCATCTTCGTTGCGCCGCTCCAGTAGAACTCCGGCAGCGGGCGCGTGGCGTTCAGGGCGTTCAGTGCCCCGTATTCCGGCATCTTCAGCCAGTAGATCCCGCGGACGTATTCGCGCCAGCCGATGATCTGGCGGATGAAGCCCTCGGCGGCGTTCAGCGCGACGTGGCCGCGACGCCAGGCGGCCTCAACCGAGCGGCAGACTTGCAGTGGATCGAGCAGTCCAATGTTCAGCGCGGGGGAGATAACCGCGTGGAACAGTGTCGGAGCATCAGACCGCATCGCATCCTGCCAGTCGCCGAACCCCGGCAGCCGATGGGCGATGAAATCCGCCAGGGCGGTTTCGGCCTGCTGCCCGGTGACCGGGAAGCTGAACCCGTCCACCTCGGCGAACCCCTGGGTGAAGCGCTGCCGGCCCAGTTCTATAACCTCCTGTGTCAAATCGTCCGGCGGGAAGCCGGCGACGGGGGGTATCGGCAGGCGGGGCGGCAGGCGCTTGCGGTTCTCGGCGTCGAAGTTCCAGCGGTCGCCCTCCGGCTCGCCGACCGGTGTCATCAGCAGGCCGGTGCGGCGGCGCATGTCGCGATAGAAGAATTCCATGCGCAGGCTGGCTCGCCCGCGCGCCCATTGACGGAAATCGGCGATCGAGCAGACAAAGCGGGTGTCCGGGCGGATCTCCACACCCTCGGTCCACTCCTGCATGTCGCTGATGACGCGGTATTCGCCCGGTTCGGTCACCACCACCCGGCGCGGTTTCAGCGCGGCAACGGTTCGGCGGACCTCGCCGCGGAAGGTCTGGGTGTTGGCCGGATCGTCGAGGCGGACATAGCGGACCCGCACACCCTTTGCCGCCAGCGCCTCGGCGAAATGCCGCATTGCCGACAGCACCAGGACTATCTTCTTCAGATGGTGCGGCACGTAGGTGCACTCATCCATGACTTCGGCCATCAGCACCACGTCGTGCGCGGGATCGAGGTCGGACAGTGCGGAGAGCGTGCTTGACAACTGATCGCCGAGCACCACCCGCAAAGTCGCAACCGCCATGTCCCTGCCTCTCGGTATACGGACCGTGACATGGCGCCGTTGAGCGCTTTGCACACCACGGGGGCGACAAGATGCCCGGAGCATGGCAGAATGTAATTCATTATGCGCCAGCTTTTGCTTCTGCGGCATGCGAAGTCCGCCTGGGACGACGCCTCGATGCCCGACCGGGATCGGCCGCTCAACGCGCGCGGACGCCGGTCCGCCGTCGTCATGCGACACGCGATGCGCGACCTCGGCCTGGTACCCGACGTCGTCCTGGTCTCCACCGCTCGGCGGACGATGGAAACTTTGGAAGCGCTCGAACCTTGGGATGACACCCCGCTGATCGAGCCGATGGACAGTCTTTACCTGGCCACCCCGATGCAATTGACGGCGGCGCTGCACGGCGTGGCGGAGACGGTGCGCAGCGTCCTCCTGATCGGCCACAACCCGGGCCTGCACGATCTGGCCTTGAGCCTGGCCGGCCCGGGGGTGACGCAGAGCGGCAGTGAAAACGAACGTGCTCTGGCGGCCGGCTTCCCGACCGGTGCGCTTGCTGAGTTCGTGGTAGCCGGGTCCTGGTGGGATCTGCGGGAGGGGGGTGGACGGCTGGTGCGCTTTCTGACCCCCCGGATGCTGGAGACGGCTGGTCTCTCCTGATGGAACTGGAGCTCGCCGCGACTGCGGACACAGTGGCGGGTCTGTCGCGTCTGAAGGCATTGACCGCGTGCCGCGACGGCCGTCCACGCACACAGTCGGTGAAGATCGTCTGGCACGACAGTCCCGAACACGCCCTGCTGGCCGAGGGCCTGACGCTGGCCGAACAGCGCGGTGTCCGGCGTTTGGAGCGGGTCTTCCCCGGCGCAGCAACGTGGCTGCCCGCCCAACCGGTGCCGGTCGTCGCCGAGGCGCCGGACCCTGCCGCGCTGCCCTCTCCCCTGGCACCCCTCGCGGCTTTCGAGGGGCGCCAGACGATCAGCGTTCACCAGTTTGCCGGGCAGGCGGTCGTCTTGACGATGGCCAAAGGTATCCTGCGGTCGGTGACAGCGGAGCAGCCGGTCGCCCGGCTGTGGCTGAGTGGCGAGGAACAGGCGGTGCGCGAGGCCGCACTGGTGATCGCCGGTGCCGAACCGGTGGCGGTACCCGTCAGCTCGCTGGCGGCGCAGGCGATTGCCCTCGCGACGGCACGGCCTGCCATTCCGCGGCATGATGGTGCGCCGCTGCTGCCGCCGGCACCGCTGCCGGAACAGCCGTTGAGGGTGATCGACGCGTTGATGCATATCCTGGGTCACCTGATCGATGTGATCCTGGCCAAGGCCCTGGTGGCCGTTCGGCTGGATGGCGAGGGCTCCGAGGCTGTCCACCAGATGCGCGTCGCGGTTCGCCGCGCGAGGTCGGCGCTGTCGATTTTCCGCGGCGCTGTGCCCGCCGGCGCGCTCGACGGCGTCAGTGCCGCCCTCAAGGAACTGGGTTCCCGGCTGGGTCCAACGCGTGACTGGGATGTTTTCGGCGAAGAAACCGTGCCCGCCATCCAACAGGCACTGCCGGCCGACGAACGGCTGGAGCGGCTGATCCTCGCGACATCGAGGCGGCGGCGGGCGTGTCAGAAAGCCCTTGCCGCGTATCTGCAAAGTTCGGCATTCCGGATGCTTGGCATCGAGCTGGCCTGGTTCGCGGCTGCCGGTTTCTGGCACGTCGTTCCGGAAGCGGCCGCCGGCGAGGAGACGGCCCAGCCACTGCCGCTGGAGACCTTCGCTAATCAGGTCCTGCAACATCGCTGGAAGCAACTGCTGTCGTCAGGAAAGAAAATCGAAGAGCTGGACGTGCCGTCTCTGCACGGGGTGCGGCTGAGGGCGAAGCGGGCGCGTTATGCGGCGGAGATGTTTTCGGCGCTGTATCATGGCAAGACACCACATCGTTTCGTCCGCCGCCTGAGTGCGCTGCAGCAGCGCCTCGGTGTACTGAACGACGGAGCGGTCGCGACCCATCTGCTCGCGGAGCTTGGTGGGCCGGGCGGACGGCATGCCTACGCGACGGGGATCATCATCGGCTTCCTGGCTGCGCGCGCGGCAAGGATAAGGCCCCAGATCGTCCGGTCGTTCGAAAGATTCAAACGCCAACCGGCTTATTGGGCTTGACGGCCACTGTCTGGCTTTGGCATTTCAAAATCGAATCGGTAGCGTGAGTCGCGAGCCGGACCTTGCCGGCGCCGAAACAACCGGGGTATGTGCCGTGTCGTTGAACCACAGGCGGCGGATTTTCCGTTCCAGCGCGGGGTTGGTCTCGTGGCGGGATCGGTTGCTGCGGTCTCTCGGTCTTCTGGTCGCGGCCGCCGGTGGTGTGGCCACGCTTGTCGCTACGACCTCGCTGTTCGTCCGGTCGCGGGAGGCGCCTGCTGTTGCGCCAATCAGCAGTCACCTGTCCGCCGCCGCCGGCCGCCTGGCCGTACTGAACGGTGATACGCTGCGGGTCGGCGAGCAGGTGGTGCGACTGGAAGGGGTTTCAGCGCCGGTGCGTGGGTCGGTTTGCCATGGCGGCGGACCGGTGGAGGTGGATTGCGGGTCGGCCGCGGCGAACGCGCTGGCGTCGTTAGTACGCGCCCAGGCGGTGGACTGCACGATCCGCGGCCATGATGACCATGGGCGGCCGGTAGGACGTTGCGTGGCGGGCGGCACGCGATTGAGCGAGGCGCTCGTGTTGGACGGCTGGGCCAGGGCCGAGACCGCTGAACTGCGGCTGCCGGAAGCCGCGGCACGGGCAGCGGGCCGAGGGATCTGGCGAGCGGGCTCGTAGGAGGGCCTCGCGCCTGGTCCGTATCTGTCCGGGCAGGGAGCGTAGTCGAAGCGGCACGAGACTGACAGGGCAGGGCAATCCTGGCGGATCAGCGTGAATTTCGATCGTTCGGTGGACGCGTCAAGTGCGGCGCATACAGGTGTTGCGATACCGATACCTGTGTGCGCCGAGGCAACTGATTGGGTCGGCCGGACCTAGGCGACCAACCGTCGTGCAATTGCCATCTCGTAAGGTGACGGCCACAGGACAAAGGCCTCCACCGGCCGCACGACATTTTTCAGCATGAGCGGGCCAAGGGCTTCGTAGGGCAGGCCGAGCCGATCGCCGCCTCGGTCATGCACCGCCCGTGATATGCAGACACCTCCGGGTGGGCACACCGCCTGTAGCCTGGCGGCGATGATCACGCCATCGCCATGGAAGTCCCTTCCGTCCGAGATGACGTCGCCCAGATCGACGCCGACACGCAAGCGCATCCTGCGGTCGTCCGGCCAGACGCTATTCTCGATCGCCAGTTCATATTGGATTGTCACTGCGCACTTTACGGCATCAGCAACGCTGGCGAACGTGATCAGCATCGAATCACCCGCGGTCTGCACAAGGCGGCCACGATGGCGGCGGATGGCGGGGCCGATCAGGCCGCGCCGCAGGTCCCGCATACGCGCGACTGTTCCGGTGTCGTCGATGCCGAACAGCCGGCTGTATTCGACCATGTCGGTATGGACTGCCGCCATCAACCGGCCGGCGTAGCCCTTGCGTGCCGCGATGAAATCCGCCAGGGCCGCCGGCCAGCGGCTGCCGTAGTTTGGCGCCAGGCGATCCCAGACCGATAGCGTGCTTCTGACGGATAACGCTTGTGTCTGGTCCGGATGGTGAGCAACTGATGACCGCCGTAGCATTGTATGCCTCGTCTCGAAGACGATACGGGCGGACAGGGATCGTTATTAGATGAAAAAGCCCCGTCCGGGATGGCGGGGCTACGAGCGATAGCTGTTGCCAACAGCTACAGCGCGCTACCCCAAGCCCCAGTCATCGTGGGGCAAATGGTTCGGGCAGCAAGGATTGGATGATAATCCATTCATTTTCGGTAGCATAAGCCAGACTAGAGTGCAAAGGCGGCTTGCGGGAGGTTCCATCACAGGATCGAGATCGCCGCGAGCAAACATGCACACGGCGTAACGACCGTATGTCCCACCAGCGACAGGGTGCTGTCTCATATTGGCCCTTTGTACGCCGATGCGTCGTAGCGGGTCCGCTGATATGCCGTCTGACGTAGGAGATTGCGGGGTTGCTTCGCGCCTCGCGACGGCGGTGAGGGATAATCGGCTGCGGTAAACGCGGAAGCTCCCGGGACTGTTCGCATATCGCTGGTCAACGCGTAGACCGGCAACGACTGTTTGTGACAATTTATGACCAAGCGGCATGGGAATGCTCCACCATGTTGACGGTTGGCAGGTTGACAACTTGATGGAAGCGCTGTTCCAATAGATCGTCAATCTTGATCAAGATAATCAATATGAAAAATCAGCCCGCTGTCAGCGACCGTCAACGCCCTCTCAGCGCCGAGGAAGCAACCGCCGCGCTGGCCGTGTCCCGCCAGACGCTGTACGCCTATGCTAGCCGGGGCCTCGTCCGGGCCATTGTCGATCCCTCGGATTCGCGGCGAAGCCTCTACGATGCGGGTGATATCCGTGATCTGAAAGAGCGCAATGGGCGAGGGCGAAGCCGGCGAGAGGTTGCGGCTGCGACCATCAACTGGGGCGACCCCGTGCTCCAGTCAGCGATTACCCGGATCGTCGATGGCAAGTTGTGCTTCCGGGGACAGAACGCCATCGAGCTGTCACGCACCGCGACCCTTGAGGACGTCGCCGCACTTCTCTGGCAGGGCGGGTCCACGCCGTTGCCGATGCAGGCGGGACCACCGCCGCATGGGCACTTGGATGGCTGGCGGTCTCGCCCGTCCGCACAGCGCTGCATCGAAGCGGTGGCCGCCATGGTGACCGCCGGTTCCTGGAGCGTTTCGCCGGATCGCGGATTGCCAGATGCCTACCGCATCCTGCGCCAGGTTGCCGCGGCGGCGGCGGGAACCACTGCGGTCTCGTCCCGCAGTGAGCTGCCTGTGCATGAGCTTCTTGCGAGCAGCTGGGGCAGGGGGTCTGAGGCCGCGGATCTGATCAGACGGGCCTTGGTGCTCTGCGCCGATCACGAACTCAATGCCTCCACCTATGCGGCCCGCGTGATCGCATCGACGCGGGCGTCGCTCGGAGCGTCGGTACTGGGTGGGTTGTGCGCCCTGACCGGCCCGCTGCATGGAGGGGCAACCGACCTGGTCCGCTCCTTGCTCGCGGATCACGCGCTGTTATCCGACCCCGAGGACATGTTTGCCGCGCGCATCGCCGGCGGGCAGCGAATTCCGGGCTTCGGTCAGCGGCTTTATCCGGCGGGGGATCCCCGGGCGGCGGAGCTGCTGCAGGTGCTGCCACTGAGCCAACGGTGGCGGCGCGTGCTTGACGCGGCGGTTAAGGCGACGGGCACGTGGCCGAATATCGATTTCGCGCTCGTGCTCCTGGAAAAGCAGATGAAGCTGCCGCGGGGCGCGGCGTTCGCAACATTCGCGACCGGGCGGGTCGTTGGTTGGATCGCTCATGCCCTGGAGCAATGGTCGGAGGGCAGGCTGATTCGTCCTCGCGCAAACTATGTCGGACCAGGGGCGCAACCTGTGGATCATGAGCGGTGGTAGCACTGGTTGCGTATGCTTCGCCGAAGCACTAATGCCAGAAAGGTCGTCCGTCGCGGAGCAGCCGGTAATGCGGCGTATTGCGTTCGGTCCGGCCCGCCGCGAAACAACGTCCGCATGATTTTGGCATGACGACGGTCCGTTCTGCCTTGGGCATTGGAGCTTCGAGCTGCCGGACCGCTTCCACTCGCGTAGAGTCACCGTAACCGGATGGGAGGACGCACATGAACCTTTATCGCCTGCTCCAAAAGCGCGCCGCCAGCGGGCATCCCGTGCGGGTCGGGCTGATCGGCGCCGGGAAATTCGGGTCGATGTTCCTGTCCCAGGTACCGACGACGCCAGGGATGGAGGTCGCGGCCATCGCCGATCTGTCGCCGGAGCGCGCCCGCGACGCCTGCCGCCGCGTTGGCTGGAATGACGAACGCATCGCGGCGACGCGCTTTGTGGAGGATGCCGCGGCGATGATCGCCTTCCCCGAGGTCGAGGTGGTGGTGGAGGCGACCGGTCATGCGCCCGCGGGTCTGTCCCACGCGCGCCGAGCGATCCGCGAGGGCAAGCATGTTGTCATGGTGAACGTGGAGGCGGACGTGCTCGCCGGCCCGCTGCTGGCGCGCGAAGCCGAGGCGGCCGGCGTGGTTTACAGTCTCGCGTACGGCGACCAGCCCGCCTTGATCTGCGAGCTGGTGGACTGGGCGCGGTCCTGCGGCTTCCCGGTCATCGCCGCGGGCAAGGGCACGAAATACATGCCGGAATATCACGCCTCCACACCCGAAACGGTGTGGGGATATTACGGGCTGACCGCGGAACAGGCGAAGACCGGCGGGCTGAATCCGCAGATGTTCAACTCATTTCTTGATGGCACCAAATCGGGGATCGAGATGGCGGCGGTCGCCAATGCCTCCGGCCTGACGCCGGCACCGGATGGGCTGGTGTTTCCGCCGGTGGGGACTCACGAAATGGCCGAGATGCTCCGGCCGGGCAATGCGGGGACCCTGCACCATGCGGGACAGGTGGAGGTGATCTCGAGCGTCCATCGTGACGGCAGTCCGGTCAAGAACGATCTGCGCTGGGGCGTTTTCGTGGTGTTCGAGGCGCCTAACGACTACGCTCAGCGGTGCTTTCAGGAATACGGTGTGGTGACGGATCAGACCGGCCGTGTTTCCGCGCTGTACAGGCCGTTTCATCTGATCGGGCTTGAACTGAACGTCTCAATCCTGTCTTCGGCGCTACGCAGGGAGCCGACCGGGACGCCGACCGGATTCCGCGGCGACGTGGTGTCGACCGCGAAACGGGACCTGTGCGCGGGCGAGATGCTGGACGGCGAGGGTGGTGCCTGTGTCTGGGGCAAACTGATGACCGCGGCGGACAGTCTTCGACACGGCGGCCTGCCGATCGGGCTGGCGAACCGGGTGCCGCTGATCCGTGACGTCCCCGCCGGTCAGCCGGTGACCTGGGGCGACGTACGGATCGATACGGCCGACGAGGCGTACAAGTATCGCCGCGCGATGGAGGCAGCATTTCCGTCGTAACGATCGGCGGCCGGCTGCCACGGTCCCGCGACATCGCCATTCAGACGCAAGACCCTGCAGACCGCGTGCCGCAGTGACAATCATCTGCCGTTCGTCACGCGTGAGCAGAAGCGCCGGGGGTTGTTGCAAGAGAACACAATCGCCCGTAACCGCGAGAGTGCCGTGTCGCCTCGCCGCTTGCACAGCCAACGGAATGAACGAGGGCGTCACGCGCCCCGTAACACATTTCCGCGGCCAAAATCGAAGCTGAAAAGCCTGTCCTTCCCGAGCAGGAAAACGCGGCCGCCGCGTGGGAACAGGCGGTTGATCGCCGGGTCGCGCACGTCCAGGCCGCCGGTGTAGGCGCCAAACGCCGGCATCATCAGGCGTTGTCCGTCGAACACGAAGCACGGCCGGCTGACGGTGCCGGTGCGGGCCTCGATCGTGGCTTTCGGGTGATGATGGCCGACCACCTCGCCTGGGTCGGCCGCAGCGATCGCCTGATGCCGGAACATCATCGCGCCGGACGCGTGCGCCGCCACCCACTCGCCGCCGAGACCGCTCGGTGGTGTCGGATCGTGGTTGCCCTGGACCCAGATAAAGCGGTGCGCCTGGGTCATCGCCACAAGGCGTTTCTGCTCGGTGGCCGGCAAACGCCCCGAACCGCCGGCGTCGTGAAACGAGTCCCCCAGTGCCACCACGGTCGCCGGCGACCAGCGGCGCAGCAGCAGTGTCAGCCGGTCGATCGTCGCATGCGTGTCCCAGGGCGGCAGCAGCATGCCGCGGCGCGCGAACGACGAGCCTTTTTCCAAATGCAGGTCGGACACCGCAAGCAGCCGCTGGTCCGGCCAGAACAGCGCGCCCATGGGGTCGAGCATCAGCCGCTCGCCGGCCAGGTGGATCTGGGCTGCGGTCATGAGAACAGGTCCGCCTGTCGGGTTCTGGGTGACTTGCCGCGTGGCAACGTGGTCTGCCTGGCGCCGGTCGGGCGGCGCGCCGCGTTGGCGCGGTGGATTGCCGGCGTCCCGGTTTCTCTCGGGTGCGGTTCGACCGGGCCAGTCGTTGCGCCGCCGCCGGTGGCTTCGGCGATGATGGCTTCGGCTTCGGCCAGCATGGCTTCCTCGTCGGTGTCGGTGCGCACGCTTTCCCGTCCGATCTCTAGCAGCACCGGCACGGCCAGGGGCGAGACCCGCGACAGCACCATGTGCACGATTTTTCCGCGCACCCTCGCCAACATGCCGGCAATGCGGCCGACGTCGATCAGGCCGGAGGCGGCGTCGGCGCGCGTCGCCCGCAACAGGATGTGGTCCGGCTGATGGCGGCGCAGCACCTCATAGATCAGATCGCTGTTCACCGTCACTTGGCGGCGGTTCTTATCCGCTCCCGGCAGGTTGCGCTGAATAAGCCCGGCGATCACCGCGACATTGCGGAATGTGCGTTTGAGCATGGAACTGTCGGCCATCCAGGTTTCCAGATCGTCGCCCAGCATGTCCTGGTCGAACAACGCGGCGACATTGCGCGGCGGGTCGGCGGACCAGATGCCCAGCACGTAGTCGGTGGCGACGAAGCCCAGGGGGGCGTAACCGGCACGCTCCATGCGTTTGGTCACCAGCATGCCGAGGGTCTGGTGGGCGTTGCGGCCCTCGAAGCAGTAGGCGACGAGGTACCAGCGGTCGCCGCGAGGAAATGTTTCGACCAGCAGGTCGGCGCGGCCGGGCAGGCGGGAGACGCTGCGCTGCAGCTTCAGCCAGTCGTGGACCTGCTCGGGAAACAGGTTCCAGGTGTTTGGCGATTGCAGAAGGCCGCGCACGCGGTCGGCGAGGTTGGTGGTCAGCGGCATACGGCCGCCCTCATAGGCTGGGACCATCGGGTCGCCGTCGCCGCCTTCCATGCACTCGCAGGCGGTGTCGCGGATGCGGATGAAGCGCAGCAGGCGGCCAGCGAACATGAAGGTGTCGCCGGGGCGGAGCATGTTGACGAAGTATTCCTCGATTTCGCCCAAGGTTGGGCCGAAGCCGCGCTTGCCGGTCAGTTTTACTTTAAGAACAGGGGCTTCAACGATGGTGCCAATGTTCATCCGGTGCGCCGCGGCAGTGCGCGCGTTGCGCACGTGGTAACGCCCCTCGCTGTCGCGAAACAGTTTCTTCCATTGCTCATAGGCGCGCAGCGCGTAGCCGCCGTCCTCGACGAACCGCAGCACGTCGTCGAAATCGTCGCGGGACAGGGCAGCGTAGGGGGCGGCTGTCGTGATCTCGCGGTAGGCATCGTGGGGCAGGAACGGGGCGCTGCAGGCGAGGCCGAGCAGGTGCTGGGCGAGGACGTCGAGGCCGCCGGGGCGGGGCGGATCGCCGTCGAGTTCCCGGGCGGCGACGCCGAGGATCGCGGCCTCGCATTCCAGGACCTCGAAGCGGTTGGCGGGGACGAGGATGGCTTTGGAGGCTTCGTCCATGCGGTGGTTGGCACGTCCCACGCGTTGCAGCAGGCGCGAGACGCCTTTGGGGGCGCCGACCTGGATGACCTGATCGACGCCGCCCCAGTCGATGCCGAGGTCGAGCGAGGAGGTCGCGACGACGGCGCGAAGGCTGCCGGCGGCCATGGCGGCTTCGACTTTTCTCCGCTGTTCGACTTCGAGGGACCCGTGGTGGAGGGCGATCGGGAGCGTGGTGTCGTTCAGTTTCCACAGCGCCTGGAACATCAGTTCGGCCTGGGCGCGGGTGTTGACGAAGACGATGGTCATGCCGGCGGCTTTGATGTGCGCCATGACCTTGGGGGCGGCTTCCAGGCCCATGTGGCCGGACCAGGAGAGGCGGCCTTCGGGCAGGGTCATGCTTATGGCCGGCGGGGCGCCGTCGGCGACCTCGATGCGTTTCGTGGCGCCGGTGTAGGCCTGGATGGCGTCGGGGTGGGCGACGGTGGCGGACAGCCCGACGCGACGGGCGGCGGGGCTCAGGATTGCGAGGCGGGCGACTCCGAGTGCGAGTTGGTCGCCGCGTTTGGTGCCGGCAAGGGCATGGACCTCGTCCATGACGATGCAGGCGAGGGTCCTGAAGAAGGTGGGGGCGTCGGGGAGGGAGATGAGGACGGCGAGGCTTTCCGGTGTGGTCAGCAGGATGTGGGGCGGGGTGGCGCGCTGGCGGGCGCGGCGGTTGGCGGGGGTGTCGCCGGTTCTTGCCTCGATGGTGATGGGCAGGCGCATGTCGGTGACGGGGCGGGTGAGGTTGCGGGCGATGTCAGTAGCGAGGGCTTTCAACGGGCTGACGTAGAGCGTGTGGAGGCCGGGGCGGGGGTTGGCGGCGAGATCGATGAGGGAAGGGAGGAAGCCGGCGAGGGTTTTCCCGCCGCCGGTGGGCGCGATCAGCAGGACGCTGTCACCGGCGTGGGCGGCGTCGAGCATCGCCATTTGGTGGGGGCGGGCGGTCCAGTTCTGAGCGGCGAACCAGGTGGCGAATGGTTCCGGTAATGTTCCTGGCATGGGGGCAGATAAGCATGGGGGAAGGGGTCGGGGCAAGGTTGATCGGTGGCGGAGCGATGTGGGTTGTGGCGGGGAAGGCGGTGCGTGGGATCGCGTGTTGTCAGAAGTCAACACTTAGGTAACAAAAAACGCCGTTGATAAGATTGGTCTTTTCTGTTTGATAAGTCTGTTACATAATGCAGGCATGATTTACGGGTATGCGACAGTATCCCCGGACGGCCAGAGCGTGAGCGCGCAGGTGGCGGAACTGACCGCCGCCGGAGCCGGGAACGTGTTCCCGCGAGACGGCCAGCGGAGCCAAGACCGAGCGGAGGCAGCTGAGCCGCGCCCTTGCCGCGCTGGAAAAAGGCGACGTGCTGCTTGTGACGCGGCTTGACCGCCTTGCCTGCAGCACCCGCGACTTGCTTAGTACCCTTGCCGACATCACCGACCGCAAGGCGGGTTTCCGCTCCCTGCATGACGCATGGGCGGACACCAAGACGCCGCACGGGCGATTGATGCTGACGGTATTAGGCCGGCTGGCGGAGTCCGAGGCCGCGCTTATCAAGGCCCGCACCGACGAAGGCTGCGCCCGCGCGAAAGCCCGTGGCGTCAAAATGGGGCGACCCTATTCCCTCACCCTGCACCAACAGCAGGAAGTCCGCCGCCGCCGGGCGTACGGCGAGACCGTGCGCGACATCGCCCGCAGCTACAACGTCAGTACGCCCACGATTTCGAGGCTCAGGGCATGAGTATTCACGGAATGAAAAAGTGGCTGAACATCGCTGGAGGCTGCTTTGGTTTACTAAGCAGGATTCCCCGACGCGGGCCACATTTGGTATGGGCCGATTCGTACACATTACGGATTGGAGTGAGCCATGGCCGGTCGTCCTCGGGTTGTCACGACTTCGGAACAGCGGATTGAAC
>JBEKLE010000120.1:0-22260 GCA_050010355.1 Rhodopila sp.
CGGAGCTTCCGCTGATCCAGCCGGTGTCGGTCGTCTACGACCGGTTGGGTGGACTGCCGGCGGGGCGTGCCAGCCGGCCGGTCTTCGCCTGGTACGGCGACATGGACATCCTCTCGCATTTCAGGCGCCTGACGCAGCATATCGGATTGCGTGCGACGGTGCTGCTGCACACCCCGCTCGATCCGGCGCGGTTCGAGGACCGCAAGGCGCTGTCGCAGGCGGTCTGGCAGGTCGTTGCCGACGGGGCGTCAACGCTGCGCCAGAACCGTCCGGCGCATCCGCTGGATCTGCCGGAGCAGCGTCCGTCCGGGATGCCGGCCGGGGAACCGGCTTACGCCTGACCCAGGCATATCGGGCCGGCCTTGCGACCTCGATATGTGTATGCCGGGGCGGACGACGATCTTCGGGTTTGAAAAGCACCGGCGGCCGGAAGCGTATGGACGGTTCACCGAGCCAAGTGGGGCGGTCGCACCGACATTGTGGAAAAATCCGGGGTCGCGTTAAGGATTGGTTAACCTTCAGCATCTATGTTGCCAACGGACCTCCGGTCCATGCCGTAGCAAAACGCTGCTCTTCAATGAGGAGATGACAGCATGAGTGCGATCAGCGCCGTCAGCGATGTGATGGCCCAATACATGATGATGAGACCCCCACCGGGTCCGCCGCCCCCTCTGCCTCCCGCCAAGACAGAGCCAGCCGGCGACGGGGACAGGGGCGGAAGTGACTCGGTGTCGGACGACTCACCGAACGGAAAGCTGGTGGATATGTCGGTCTAGCCGGCTCCCGGAAAATTTCGTCCTTGTCGTTCAAGACGCAGGGTGGTTCAGCCCGCGTCGACCCTACCGGCGATGGGGTCGCGGGACAGTGTCCCGCGCCGCCGCGCGTGGGCGTCGCGGGTATAGCCGGCTCTGCCCTCGTCAGTCTTATAGTCTGCCATCAGTCGGCCGGCGATCCGGGAAACGTCCTGCTTCGCCGCGGATCGCCGCCCTGCGCAAGGAGGGATTGAGATGCGTGGCACGAACGTCCTGTCGCTGACCGACGCTCTGGGTCCATGGCACGAATTCTACTCTTTGGTCGGCACCGCTTCGGCCACGATGGTCGGCCTGCTTTTTGTCGCCGCGTCGGTCGGCTCCGGCGTCTTCTCGGGCGACCGGCGCGCGGCACTGCGCCTTTTCATGTCCGCCAGCGTCGTCAATTTCAGCAGCGTCCTGGCGGCGTGCATGATCGTCCTCGCGCCGATCCAGAGCTGGCAAACCCTCGGGGCATTCATCGTTGCGTGCGGCGTGGTCGGTCTGGCCCATACCGGCCTGGCCTGCCGGGACACCGTGCGCGACGGGCTGATCGTCAAGATCGATCTGGAAGATCGGACCTGGTACCTGGTCATGCCGATCGTCGGCTACCTTTTCGAGGCCGGGTCGGGCGTTACCCTGGCATTACGACTGGACGAGGGATGCCCGGCGCTCGCGCTGGCGATGGGAACGCTGCTGCTGGTCGGCATCCATAACGCCTGGGACATCACCGTCTGGAGCATCACGCGACGCCGCGAATGATAACGGCTGGCGTTGACGCCGACCGTTATGCGCGCAGGGCTGCCAAGCGGAGGCGGCATGCGGCTGGGCGCGAAATCCATAAGATACCAGCCGGCCGGCCGTCGACCAAAGGCTCGGCCGGGTGGTATGAGACCGCCGCCGGTCGGCGTCCGGTGTGCGGTCAGCCGCTCCGCACGAAAGGCCTTGCAATTCCGGATGCCAAGGCCGATATGCCGCTTGTCTTTCCGCGATCGCGTGATTAGCGGACGGCTTCTGTCGTCCGAGTTCCGGAATTTTTATCCGAAAACCGTTCGTCCCCATTTAATCGCGCGGGGCGACGAACATTCAGGCGCTTCTTGTCCACAACCCGTGGCGGGCGCTGGAGCATAACTACGTCTTGACCCAAATGACTTTCTCGGCGCTCGGCCTTGCCGAACCGCTGTTGCGCGCTCTTGAGACGCGCAAATTCACCATCCCCACTCCGATCCAGGCCGATTCCATCCCGCCCCTGCTGGCGAGACAGGATTTGCTCGGGGTCGCCCAGACCGGCAGCGGCAAGACCGCCGCCTTCACCTTGCCGATCCTGCAGCACCTCGCTGCCCAGCAGATCCGCCCGGCGCCCTTCGTCGCCCGCGCCCTGATCCTGGCGCCAACCCGCGAACTGGCCCTCCAGATCGACGAGACCGTCCGCGCGCTCAGCATTCACCTGCCGCGCCTTCGCACGGTTGTCATCATCGGCGGTGCCAGCCGCTTCAAGCAGGTCGAGGCCATGCGCCGCGGCGCCGACGTCGTCATCGGCACGCCGGGCCGAGTGTGCGACCTGATGCAGACCCGCGAACTGCAACTCGGCGCGGTATCCCAGTTCGTCCTCGATGAGGCCGACCGGATGCTCGACCTTGGCTTCATCAAGGACATCCGCCGAATCGTCGCCGCGCTGCCGCCCCAGCGTCAGTCCTGCCTGTTCTCGGCCACCATGCCGGCCGAGG
This sequence comes from Rhodopila sp., assembly GCA_050010355.1. Taxonomy (GTDB): domain Bacteria; phylum Pseudomonadota; class Alphaproteobacteria; order Acetobacterales; family Acetobacteraceae; genus Rhodopila. The sequence continues at coordinate 2,516 of JBEKLE010000120.1, forward strand.
TCTCCAGTCTCGCCAACGGCCTCCTGCGGACTCCGATCCGCGTGGAGATCGCCCGCAAGGAAGAGACGACCCCAAAGATCGACCAGTTCGTCCACCACCTGTCACAGAGCGGCAAGCAGTCGCTGCTGCTGTCCATGCTGCAGGACGACGCGCTCAGCCGGGTCATTGTCTTTACCCGCACCAAGCACGGCGCCAACAAGGTCGCCGGGGTGCTGGAAAACGCCGGCATACAGGTCAATGCCATCCATGGCAACAAGAGCCAGCCGCAGCGCGAGAAGGCCCTGCGCGACTTCCGCACCGGTCGGGCGCGCGTTCTGGTGGCGACCGACATCGCCGCGCGGGGCATCGATGTGACGGGCATTTCCCACGTCATCAACTTCGACCTGCCCGTCGAGGCTGAAAGCTACGTCCACCGCATCGGCCGCACCGCGCGCGCCGGCGCCGCGGGCATCGCGATCTCGTTCTGCGACCCGTCGGAGCGCGCCGTGCTTCGCCAGATCGAGCGGCAGATGAATGTCTCCATCGCGGTGGTCGGTGACGCCCCGCCGCCGATGACGCACCAGCCGAAGCGCCCGACTGCGCCCGGCCAGGCGCAACGTCGGCGCTACAACGACCGCGGCAACCGGGGCATGCGCTCCGCCGCGTAGCATGGTGCTTGTCGGTCTCCGGCGCGGTTGCTCGGCGGTTCGCGGCGCTGTCGGATGGTCGAGCCGGTGACCACGCTGTTCATCGACGGCGACGCCTGCCCGGTGCGTGACGAAGTCTATCGCGTCGCGGACCGGTTGGGCCTGTCGGTTTTCGTCGTGGCCAATGGCTCACGTCCGATCCGTCCTCCCGGAAGGCCGAACGTTACCATGATCACCGTCGGGGCCGGCGCCGACGTCGCGGACGACTGGATCGCCGAACGTGTCACCAAGGCGGATGTCTGCATCACCAGCGACATTCCGCTGGCCTCCCGGTGCCTCGCGAAGGGCGGCCGCGCCCTGGCGCCGAACGCCAGGATCTGGACGCCGGACAATATCGGCAACGCCCTCGCCGGCCGCGAGGTCGGACGCTACCTGCGCGAAATGGGCCTCAACACCGGCGGCCCGGCCACTTTGACGAAACAGGATCGCTCCCACTTCCTGAGCGCGCTCGATACACTGGTGCGGGCGGCACAGCGGGAGCGATCCGCATGACGGACCGGGTTCTTGGCGTCCTGGGCGGAATGGGCCCTTTGGCCAGCGCGCACTTCATGCTGCGGCTGACCCTGCTGACCCCGGCCGGCCGCGATCAGGAGCATATCCCGACGGTGCTGTGGTCGGATCCGCGGATTCCCGACCGGATCGCCGGCCTGCGGGGAACCGGGCCCGATCCACTACCCTGGCTTTTGCGCGGGATTGCCGGCTTGCGACAGGCCGGTTGTGGCGCCATCGCTATTCCGTGCAATACGGTCCATGCCTGGTTCGAGCCTATGGCCGAGGCCGCTGGGGTGCCGATCCTGCACATCGCCGATGCCGCGGCGGCCGATCTGCGGCGAATTGGTATCCCCAGCGGCACCATAGGCGTGATGGGAACCGCGCCGACCCTGGCGATGCGGCTGTATCAGGATCGACTTGCAGCCGAGGGCTGGGATTGTATCCAGCCCGAGGCCGGGCAAATGGAACGCCTCGTTCTTCCAGCGATAGCCATGGTGAAGGTCAATCGCCTGACGGATGCCTACTCGCCGCTCGTTGAGGTGCTCAACAGCCTGGCCTCTCGCGGTGCGACGGCGGTCGTCCTGGGTTGCACCGAGATTCCCCTCGGCATTCAGGCCGGTCCATCGTCAGCGCTTCACGTTCCGGTGGTCGATACCATCGATGCACTGGCCCGCGCGGCGATCGGCTGGGCAAGGCAGCATCAACCCCCGATACCAGGCACTTCCTGAATAATCCGGCAACAATAGCAATTTGCGTTGGAACCGACTCGCTGGCCAATGCCGCCTCCGTCATGCCGACGTCGGTCGGCATCCACGCCTTTGCCTTTCCATTTCGCGACTCTGCATGGCGTATCTGCGCCGGTAATGACGTGTTTATGGGTCAATCTCTTTGCCGGTTAGTCCCAGCTTCCCTCTACGACTTACTGCAATGCCTTGATCCGAAATGCTTTTTCGAAATGCGGCGGCCTCGCTACTGGGCACAAAATATAGCTTTGAAATACCAAGGTTTGTCTGAGTTTATCGGACCTGCTTCGATCGTGAACTGGCGAGGACGACCGTCCATGCTTTGTTCTACTGTAGCCAGTGGCCACATTTTTCCCGAATTTCAGCATTTTTTCGCGATATATCAGAATGTTGAAGTAAAGGGAAAGAGGGAAGCTGGGGTTAGTATGAGTTGGTCAGGTCAGCCCGATGTCGGCATCGACGCGGGAGCAATCATCGAAGTTGGCTGGCAGAGAAAATCCACAAAAGTCTGTCGAATTGGATGGTAACGAATATCGGTTTTACTCTGTCCAGGTGACTCCGCTGGTCTCGGCGGTGGCTTGATGATTCGACCGAGCAACTGCAACACATCGAACGCACAACCCCAGGACAGCGTAAACCCCGAACCGCCATGACCGTAATTGTGCAGGATGTACTTTCGCATACCGGAAGAATCCACCCGCGAGCAGCCGATCCTGACGCTGCTCGATACCGAATCACGAACGAAGCGATAGCCGATGCTGGGCGAAACGATGGCGGGATCGGCGCGCACCATGCGCTCGAGGTCGAAATCTCCGTTGCTGATACGTAGCAGAATGTCCGCATTCAGCTTCAGGATCGCAGACGGCACCGCAAGCGAAGGCGCATCCGGACGCGGGAATTCGATTTCCTCTCCGACAGTTCCTTCGCCCTCCCAGTTTCCAGCCTCGTCGATCCTGCCTTCCTGGCGGCTGCCGCCCAGGATCAACGCGTCCGAGCGGGAATAGCAGTACACGTCGGCCGGCGCTCCCGAGGCGGTGCGGTAGATTTCGGCCAACGGTTTGTAATTATATGAGAAGAACCTCCCTCGCTCTCCGGTCAGGACTTGTCTGGTGTCGATCCGCAGGTAGTGGCCGCGAATGAGCTTCGGCGGAACCGGGTCGATCAAGGGCTCGAAATCGGGTGCGGACGGCGCATCGCTGAACCTTTTGCCGTTGGCTGCCGATTCAAGCAACGCATAGGCGCCGATGCCGGTACAATTCACATAGATATCGTGATCCAGCGCAAGATAGGCGGGAAGGCCGCCATTCCCAGGCGAATCAACAACCCGGCCGCCGATGTCCTCATAAAGTGAGTAGAGGTACCGCAGATACTCAGGGGCCTCGCAGAAAAACGCGTCGAACTTCCATCCGTGCGTTTCCTTCGCGCCCGATCGCCTCGGAACACTGGTTTCCTTTAGTTCGCCGGCTGTCAGGACTTCAAAGTTCTCCACCGATTGAGCATAGTCCGGCAGACCCTGTATCGGATCTTCGAATATTTCGTAATGGACCTGGTTGCGAACGCCGCTGCGTCCCTCGCGGCTGAGCGCACGAAAAAACGCCTGGGAGATGCCTGTCCAGCGCGACACGTTCGCGGACGCAACCGAGTGGGGAAGAACAGACGCCGCGGCGTGAAGCGTTGCGAATTCCGGCGGGCGATCGGCGCCCGGTTCATAGGATGGCCGGGCCTGCGTGTACAGGACCGTTCGCGAACCTTGCATATGCAACAAGATCGCGGTGGTCACGCCCGAAATACCGCCGCCTATGACAGCGATACGCCAATGGGAGCTTGCTTCAGCCATCGGTTGTCAGCCGGCCAGCCGGCTCGCCAGCGACGTCTGGAACGCCTCCATCATCATGAACCCAGGCTCCGCTCGGCAGGCCGCCTCGGTCTCCCGCAGGATCTCGTCATCTGGCTTGCTCAGATCCAACGGCTCCCCATGCGGCTGCGGCACGTGGAACGGCGTGTCCAGATAGGCCTCGACGGTGTTCCCCTCGGGGTCCTTGAAGTAGCACGACCAGGCATTTCCGTGGCTGACCACCCGCATGTCGGTTGCGCCATTGTCGAGCGCCCGCCGATGCACCACCCGCAAGTCTGCCAGGGAATCAACCATGAACGAGATCTGGTTGATCGGATTGAACCCGGCAGTGTCGGGCCGGCCGCCGACCAGCACAAGCTGATGGTGGTTGCCTGGACTGGCGCTGAGAAATGTCAGCTCCATCCCGCTGCGGGCCTTGCCGCTGTCGGTGACCATCAGACCTAGAACGGTGGTGTAGAAGCGTTCAAGCTGCGGCTTGTCGTGGGCGTAAATACCAACGTGGGCCAAGCGGGCGTGGATCGTTCCCATGGTTATTCCCCTGGTTTCTCTCTTTGCGTCATTCAAGGTCGATGTCGCCCCTTGCGCAAGTGGCCCGACCCGGCGCGGCCAGTCCGGCGTTACCGGTTCGCGATGTGACCCGGTCAGCGGGATCGCCGCCAAGGCACCGCTTGAGCAACCCGCGGTCAGGACGCGCGGCCTTCGGCTTCAAGCCGGCTGGATCGCGATCATCACGCGCTGATGGCGGGGAAACAGCCGGGCGCTCAGATCAAGGATCTGCTTCCAGGGCCGGTATTTGCGGTTGATCAGTTGCATGCCGCGGCCGAACTCCTCGGCGCCGACGATCTCGGCCCGCGCCGGGATCCATGGCCCGGTCACCTTCCCGCGGGCGTCGCACGGGGCGATCCGTACCACACCCGTCCGGCGCAGGCGTTTCGCCTTGCCGGAGTCCGCGGCTGTATAGACATAGAGCTTCGGTCCCCCGGCGTCCGTTGGTGCAGCCGCGAACCAGACCGGGGTCCGGACCCCCTTGCCGCTTTTGCGGTAGGTTTCGAGGTTCAGATACCGCTTCCCCTCAAACGCACCCAGTCCGACGGCGGCGTTCATCCGTTGGCTCCGGTCTCAACTGTCCCCGGCCTTCTGGACGCCCTGGCAAACCGTTTGGGCGGTTCCAGAGGCGGTCTCGAAGCGGTGATCAGCCTTCTGCCACAAACGCCGCGACCCCGATAGCTTGGCGTGTCCCCAGCCGGTGAACTTGACCGGCCGGCTGGGTTTGTCTGCACGATCGTATTTGTCAGGCAATGGCCGTTCAGGCGGTCGCCTGGAGGGCCTGCGCTCGGCGGCGACGCACAGCGCGGATGCCGATCATGCCAACGCCTAACAACGCGATCGACATCGGCTCGGGCACGCCTGTGGTGGGACCGGACACGAGGTCAAAGCTGATTCGCGGTGCCATGGTCCAGTCAGACCAGTTGTACAAATTGACGTCGAGAACCGCGTGGTCCCCGAATGTGACCGCGATCGTGTCGCCGAGGATATTGGTGGTATCGGTGCCTTGACTACTCGGAAGGGTGCAGGCAGCAACGGTCCAACTGATGCAGTCGGTTTGATTTGCATAGTCGATCGCATAGTTTGCAATGACCTGGACGACCCCGCCGGTGATGAGGGAGGCCACATACCCGCCGGCAGACGATGATACCCCGGTTACAGAGGACCCGGTTGCAGGCAATTGGTCCGTAAGGGTGAGATTGACGGTGATGGAGCCCGTTACGGTACCCGACCCAGTCGGATGGCCTTGGCTGTTCGTCGGCCAGTTGGTCGGCGAAACCTCGAGAAAGGGCGTCGGTGTCGTCGCGTTCCCCACCGTGAGCGCTTCCGCCGGCAAGGGGGACGCCAAGTAGCCCCCAACCGTGTTGATCGTGGGTGCGCCGTCTGATGTTGTGTAGCCAGGCGTGGTATCGACGGCCGTATACGAACCGTTGATTGTGGTGGCGTGGGCGGCGGTGGCGGTCGCCAGCGCCGCAGCCACGGTCAGAAATCGTGAGGACATGAACGAAGGCATTGATTGCGTACTCCGGTAGAGTTGGTCAGGGAAACCGACGAAAGGAAGAGCAACCGACGGCTTCGCGGACACTGTGTTCGCCGCCGGAAACGCAGGCCATTTTGGCGCTGCGTGATCCCTCTCCGTAGCCGGCCAGCGACGTCACGGACGAGCAGGCGATGACTGTCCGCGGGTTCGTGGAAGCGCTCGGGATCGCGTGCTTTAGCAGGCCGTCGGGGTCGTGGTGGACGCGCGGCGGCGGCGGGCCATGACGCCGGTGCCGATCATGCCCATGCCAAGCAGCGCCATGGACGCGGGTTCGGGCACTGCCTGGAGGTTAATGGTATCGTTTACCGAGCCAACGCCACCAAGTTGAATGGCGTATTCCACCGTTTCGGAGAAAGGGCTCGGCAAATTCGGAGAAACCGTAACCGCCGAACCGGCAGCAGGCGCCGTCGTAAACGTCCGCGTCGCCTGTTGCGTTCCGCCGAACAGCGCATTCGTCGCGCTGATATAGGTAGTCTCGACAACTGATGTCACGTTGCCAGAAAAACTGTTAGCGGTGAATGCGCTCAGGAAATTTGAAATTCCGATCGGGCTTGTCAGGCCTTGATCCGTAATCCAGACGTAAAGAGTCTGGGCGCCGGCCGTGACGGAATTGGTGTTAACCGACGTCGTCTCAAACGTTGATTGTGGTACAAAGGGAGTTCCGGTAGCGCTTATATTGACATTGGCGAAGGTGCCGTATGCAGCATTGTAGCCCAGGCTGCCTGTTCCTGAATCGGTAGCTATCGTGACGGGGGTGCCGGCGCTCTGCGAAAGGCCAAGGGAAATCAGCGGCGTTGCGTGCGCGGTTCCGGCGCCGAGCGCGGCGAGCGCGCATACGCCCGCCAGGGTGGTTTTCTTGATCGAGGTCATGAAGTTGCTCTCCGTTATGAAAATGCCCTTGACGTGCCGGGACGCGAAGTCGGGTGTGGATTTCAGCATGAACCGGCTCCTCGTCGTGGTGCGTCTCAGTGCCTGGCAAATAATGCAACGACCGTGCCAATACAAAGTTCATACGAATACATGCACAATGTTCATGACAGTGCTATATCTTGTTTGATAACGCGACAAAATCCATAAACGACCATACGATAGTAGAATCATACATGCTATAGTCATCATATTGCTTTACACTTTGATCCGATGAATGATTCCAGCAGCAGTGCTGGCGCGTTCACTTGAACGTAATACCCAACACCGCGGCCTAGGGTTGGATAAAGCCCTACGATAGTATACCGCAGTTGAGATTTTCATTGTCATACAGGAGAGAGTCCGCGTCCTTCCCAGTGGCACGCCTAGCCGACGGCTGCGACGCCAGAAAGACCACGCGAAGATCTCATCGAGAGCGATTGCCGGCACGAGCCACAGGCGCCTGATGAGATGTCAAATCTCTCACGTCGCCTGCGCTATGAATTCGTTGGCGACGCATCAACTCAACACGCATCATCTCCGCCCGCCAGGCGCTGGCCACCTTGCAGGCTAGTCGACCGTGGTCGCCGGACGTGTGAGACCGGGCACCAGGCAGTCGAGGGGCGACAACGCGAACGACCTGAACGCCACCCGCGTGGTGCGGACCGCAAGTTCCGACGTGGGTCGGCGCCTCAACCAGCGCTTCGTTGTCAATCTGGCGTCCCGATTGGCGGTTGCGGGTCAGACCCACAGCGCTCGGGTCTCGGACTGGCCGGACACTGGCGCCCAGGTGTGGGCGCGCTGCAATCCGGAAGCCGTGGCACACTTCTTGTTGATGGCGCCGGCTTCCGGCTTTCGATTCCTCCGCGGCACCTGGAACCTCCGGATCCACGGGTTGACAGCGCCGGTTATGACCTATATCAAACAGACCAATGATCACCTGTCGCTACAAGCCCGCAAAGGCAGAAGAGTTCTTAAACAAGAGGACTGAAGACCTTCGCATTCTTTAAGCTTATGCGTATCAGTTGATCAGAACCCCGGCTTTTGGCGGGGTTTTTTTCTGCCGTTTTTCTATCTCAGGCTTCGCGCCGAGCTCTGAGGATTTCAGGATAAGCGTCCTTGTCGATAACCCAGCCAGCGCTGCCGCTTCACTCGCGGGTACGGCACCGACATGATGAAAACCGCGCACAAGAAGCTCAACACCGACGCCCCGCAGTCGCAAAGAACCCAGCGATACAGGCGGTCAGCGGCGGTATCGGTCCGCCGCCTCGATCTGTGTGAAACGGGCCTGGCGTGAGCCGACAGACCGCCAGCAGTCCGTCTCCGGCCGGTAATTCCTATGCCGCTTTCGCCAGCGCCATCGCCCGCCACACCCGCTCCGGTGTCGCCGGCATGTCGATGTGCGTCACACCGTCCGCACGCAGAGCATCGATGATCGCATTGATCACCGCCGGCGGGCTTCCCACAGCCCCAGCCTCGCCGGCACCCTTCACACCGAGCGGGTTGGACGCGCAAGGGATCTCCAGCAACTCGACCTCGATGTCGGGAAATTCGTTCGCCCGCGGCAACGCGTAATCCATGAAGCTGCCGGACAGCAACTGACCGGACTCCCGGTCGTAAACCGTGTGCTCCAGCACCGCCTGCCCGAAACCCTGCGCCACACCACCCGCGACCTGTCCACGCACGATCAGCGGGTTCACCGTTTTCCCGAAATCGTCGCACACGCTGTAGCGAACCAGTTCGACCACGCCGGTCTCCGGGTCGACCTCGACCTCGGCCATGTGGCATCCGTTCGGGAAAGTGTGCGCGTCGATCGGCGCGATTTCCGCCGCATCCAGCAGAGTCGCCGGCTGGCCGGCCGCCGCCTTCTTCCGCTGCGTCGCCGCCAACGCCACGATATCGATGCCGCGATCGGTCCCGACGATCGAGAACCGGCCCTCGCCAAACGCGATATCCGCGACCGCTGCCTCCAGTTCCTCCGCCGCCGCCTGCTTGCCCTTCTTGATGACCGACTCCGAGGTCAACAGAATCGCCTGCCCCTCGGAATACAAACTCCGCGCCCCCCCGGTGCCGCCGCCAACCGGGATCGTGTCGGTGTCGCCCTGCCGGACGCGGATCTTGTCCCCATCGATGCCCAACTGGTCGGCCGTCAACTGCACATAAGCCGTCTCATGGCCCTGACCGGTGGACTGGGTGCCGACATACACATCCACAAACCCGTCATCGGCGAACCGTATCTCCGCCCGCTCGGTCGGATCGCCGCCGGTCGCTTCCAGGTAATACGCCAGTCCCAGGCCCCGCCGCTTGCCCCGAGCCGCCGCCGCCGCCTTCCGCGCCGCAAATCCGTCGTAGTCCATCCGCTTGACGGCCGCATCCAGCACAATCCGGAAATCACCACTGTCGTAGCTCTTCCCCATCGGCGTCGAATGCGGCATCGCCTCAGGCAACACCATGTTCCGACGGCGCAACTCGACCTTGTCGGCACCGAGTTCGGCCGCGGCGGCATCGACCAGCCGCTCGACCAGATAATTGCTCTCCGGCCGGCCAGCCCCGCGATAGGCATCGACCGGCACGGTGTTGGTGAATACCCCGAGCACGTTGGCGTAGATCGCCTTGAATCCATACACGCTCGACAGCACGCCGGTGCCGGCAAAGGTTGGAATAAACGGCGCGAACGTCGAAAGATACGCCCCCATGTTCGAGATATTCCGCGTCCGCAGCGCCAGGAATTTCCCGTCCGCGTCGATCGCCAACTCGCCCAGCGTCAGGTTGTCACGCCCCTGCGTGTCGCAGAGAAACGCCTCGCCCCGCTCCGCCGCCCACTTCACCGGCCGCCCGAGCTTGCGCGCCGCGTAACAGGTCAGCACGTGTTCGGCATAGAGGAACAGCTTCATGCCGAAGCCGCCGCCGACGTCGGGCGTGATGATGCGGAACTTCTCCGGATCGGTGCCGAACAGCGGCCCGATCAGGTTCTTCACAAGCCAGCCGCCCTGGGTGTTCGCATACAGCGTCCACCGCCCGGTCGCTTCATCGAAATCCGCCAGTGCGGCCCGCGCCTCCATCGAGTTGACCACGATGCGATTGTTCACGACGGTCAGCTTCGTGACGTGAGCCGCTTTGGCGAATTCCGCCTCGGTGGCGATCTTGTCCCCGATCTCCCAGTCGAATGCCAGATTGTGCTTCACCTCTGGCCAGACCAGCGTCCCGCCTTTGTCCATCGCCGTGGGCAGATCGGTGATGGAGGGCAGGATGTCATAGTCGACCTCGATCGCCTCGGCCGCGTCGCGGCCCTGCTTGATCGACTCCGCGACGATAAAGGCCACGGGATCACCGACGTGGCGGACCGACCCTTCTGCCAGCACCGGATGGGGCGGCGCGGCCTGTGGGGTTCCGTCGCGGTTTTCCACCAGCGCCGCGCACGGCAGCGGACCCAGACCATCCGCCGCCAGATCAGCCGAGGTGTAGACGCCGGCAATACCCGGCAGCGTCGCCGCAGCGGCGGTGTCCAACCGGGTGATCTTCGCCGCCGCGTGCGGACTGCGCAGCACGACGCCGAACAGCATGCCCGGCAGCACGATGTCGTCGGTGTAGCGCCCTGCGCCTTTCAGCAGCCGAGGGTCCTCCACACGGCGGACGGGCTGGGCGAGGCCGAACTTCGTGGTCGTCATGATCTTGTCTCCCCGGGGCTGCTTTCGCGGATGGTTGGCAGCATGTACGCTGTCGGCAGTAAAGGCCAAGGGGGTAACCCCAAGGGGATAACCGATGTCCGAAGCCGGTCGCCGTATTGTCGTGCTGAACACAGGCTCCTCCAGCCTGAAGTTCGCCGTGTATCCGTTGACGCCGGAGGCCCCGCCGCTGGAGTCCGGCGCCGTGGACGGCATTGGCGGTTCCGCCCACCTGAAGGTTACCGCCGGCGGCAAAACAACCCACGAACAGACGGTGTCAGCCGCCGATCCGCATGCGGCGATGGAGGCCCTGGCCGCCCTGTCCGATGGCCCGCTTGCCGGCGATATCGCGGCATTCGGCCACCGCATCGTGCACGGCGGTCCCGATCTGAACCACGCCGTTCTGGTCGACGACGCCAATTTGGCCCTGATCGAGGCGGTCTCGCCGCTGGCACCGCTGCACAACCCGCCGGCGCTCGATGTGCTGAAGGGCCTGCGCAAGCGATTCCCCGGCGTGCCGCATGTCGCCTGCTTCGATACCGCATTCCATCGCGGCCATCCGGCGGTGGCGGACCGGTTCGCGATCCCGGACGCGCTGTATCAGCAGGGTGTGCGGCGATACGGGTTCCACGGCCTGTCGTATCAGTATATCGCGGGAGCGATGAAGACCCAGGCCCCCGCCATCGCGGCCGGCAAGGTCGTCGCCGCCCATCTTGGTTCGGGCGCCTCGATGTGCGCGCTGGTCAATGGCCACAGCGTGGATTCGTCGATGGGATTCACCGCACTGGACGGGCTGCCGATGGGCACCCGGTCAGGGTCGCTGGACGCCGGCGTGATCCTGTGGCTGCAGCAGCAGAAGGGCTGGACGGTCGACCACGTCGAGAATTTTCTCTACCACGACTGCGGCCTGAAAGGCATGTCCGGGCTGTCCAACGACATCCGCGAACTGTTGGCGAGCGACGCGCCCCTCGCGAAACTGGCAGTGGAATACTTCGTCTACCACATCGCCCGCACCGCCGGCGCACTGGCCGTCAGCATGGGCGGCATTGACGGCCTCGTGTTCACCGCCGGCATCGGCGAGCACAGTGTCCCGATCCGGACCCGCGTGCTGGAACGCCTGCGCTGGCTGGGATTCGAACTGGACGAGGCAGCGAACGAAAAGGGCAACAGCCGGATCACGACCGCCAGCGGCCTGCCCGCCTTCGTCATTCCGACCGACGAGGAGCGGGTAATTGCGCGCCAGACGATCGCTCTGTTGCCACCCGATCGTCCTTGAGCCCAACCCCGGTCAGCTTGCGACGGCGCGCCTCGGTCATCAGCCACGTCAGCATGTCCGCCGCGGCCGCATAGGACAGCCCGTCGGCGTGGATGTTGGAAATGCAGTTGCGCTCCGAATCCCGCCGCCCAACCCGCGGCTCATAGGTCAGGTAGACCCCGAGGCTGTTGGCAACGCTCAGTCCGGGCCGCTCGCCGATCAGCACCGCGCAGAGTCTGGCTTGCATCACTTCCCCGATCTCGTCCCCAAGGGCGACACGGGCCTGGGTGGCGATAACGACCGGCCCGACAGTCCAGTCCGGCAGCCGGTCGAGGCAGGCCCTCAACATGGGTGCGGCATGAAGCTGCACCCCGACTGGCGACAACCCGTCGGCGATCACAAATACCGCCTCCCAAGGCCCGGGCAGGTCCGTACAGCAGGCCGGATCGAGTTGCCGTCCCAGATCGGGCCGCCGCAGATATGTGTCGCGGTCGGCGGCCTTGCTGCGCACGGTGATCGTCCGGAGCGGCGCGACCGCCTGCGCGATGCTCGCTGTATCCAAAGGTGTGTGGACAGCGTCGCGCGCCCTGGCATGGGCGAGCTGGAATTCCAGGACGTCCTTGACCGGCAGCGCATCGCCGGTGCGCCCGAGCCCGATGCGCGCCCGGGTCGCCGAGCGCAAGCTGATCCAAGGGTCAGACATTGGTGAGCAGGCGGGTGGTCTGAGACTGGACACCTCTTATCCGACCGGCACGGTCTTTCATGTCCATGCGATCCAGCCAGGCCTCGAACTCGGGCGCCGCGAGCCGGTTGAACTGCGACCGTAGATACTGTATGTCATAACGACGCACTCTGGTAATTCAGCATCACGTCATCGGACCCCGGGACAGCGATCAGGAATGTGACCCCGGCGACTGTCAGCACCGTCATCAGCGTGTCCATGTCGTCCTGGTCCGCTTGGGCGTGGTTGGTGTAGCAGACATCGACACCCATCGGCACACCAAGCAGCTTGCCACAGAAATGATCTTCCAGTCCGGCTCGGATGATCTGTTTGCCGTCGTAAAGATATTCCGGGCCGATGAAGCCAACCACCGTGTTGACCAGCAACGGAGAAAATGCCCTGGCGACGGCATAGGCGCGCGCCTCCACCGTTTGCTGGTCCACCCCGTGGTGCGCGTTGGCGGACAGCGCCGCACCCTGACCGGTCTCGAAATACATGACGTTGTCGCCGACCGTGCCGCGCACGAGCGACAGTGCCGCGTCCTGGGCCTCCCGCAGGATACCGAGGTTCACACCAAAGCCCGCATTCGCCGCTTCGGTTCCGGCGATGGATTGAAACACCAGATCGACCGGAGCGCCCTGCCGGATGATCTCCAGCGCGTTCGTGACATGCGTCAATACACATGTCTGGGTGGGAATGTCGTGTCGCAGACGCAGCGTTTCCAGCATGTCCAGCAACGCGATCCCGTTCGCGACGCTGTCGGTTACGGGATTGACCCCGATGACGGCGTCACCGCACCCCAGCAGCAACCCGTCGATCGTTGCGGCACCAATGCCGCGCAGATCGTCCGTGGGGTGGTTCGGCTGCAGCCGCGAACCCAGCCGCCCGGGCAGGCCCTGGGTGTTCCGAAAAGCCGCCGTAACCCGGCAACGACTGGCCACGCTGATAAGGTCCTGATTGCGCATCAGCTTCGTTGCCGCGGCGGCCATCTCCGGCGTGATGCCAGGGGTGATGGCGGCCAAGCGGTCGGACGTTGCCTCGTAGGACAGCAGCCAGTCGCGGAAGCCGCCGACGGTCAGATGGGAAATCGCCGAGAACGCAGCGACGTCGTGGCTGTCCAAAATCAGCCGGGTGACCTCATCGGATTCGTACGGGATGATGGGTTCGTTCAGAAACGTGGACAGCGGCAGATCGGCCAGCACTGACCGCGCCGCAACGCGCTGCGCGTCGGTCTCCGCGGCCAGACCCGCGAGTTCGTCGCCCGACCGGCGATGCGACGCTTTGGCGAGGACGTCCTTCAGGTCGGTGAAGCGGTGCCGTTCGCCGTGGAAGTCGCTGACGTAGCCGGGCATTCAGAGCCTCCGACGGTCGCTGGACCGGGTCATACGCGGGAGCAATATTGAATGTGCATGATGTGCGCTGTTCTTGCCGGCGTCACCCATTTTAGCAGGATTGCGCCGAACGCGCCCAGCCTCCCGGCGGGACCCAGGATCCACGCCGCGATGGTCAAGCAAGCAAGACTCTAACACGGAGGACACGAAGCACCACGAAGGTTCACGGAGAGGCACAGGGCGTTTGGCGCGCCCGCTTCGGAGCCGGTAAGTCCCGATAAGTCAGTCAACCGATGCTCCGTGAACCTTCGTGGTGCTTCGTGTCCTCCGTGTTAGAGTCTTACTTGATTTTCTGCCGCTCCCACGCAAATCGATCGCATTCGTTGCCGCAGCGGCCGACCCACCCTTTCCGTGCCGCGAATCGCCGAATCGTATAATGTCGGTCGAACCACGATTTTGGTCCACGAGCGGGAGGTTACGGCGTGACTTTAGAGAACTTGGCGCTTTTAGCCATCACCCTGATGATCGCCGCGCTGGTCGGTGCCCTGATCGGAAGCTGGATCGGCGGTCGTCGAGGATCCGCCAACCCGGAGGCACTTCACCGCTTCCACACCCTTTCCACGTTGATCGAGCAGTCGGGAAAAGCAACCCGCGAAGACATCGAGACCCTTCGCAAGGCCATCACCGACACCGAACGGGCGCTCGGTTTCAAGGTCGATGAAGGCCTGCGGGCGGGATTCGATCGGTCATTGGCCACCATTGCCGAGGGTGCAAAACTTCAGACCACCCAGATCGACACCTTCCGCACCGAAATCAGCGCCGTCTCAAACGCCATGACCAGATTGGGAACCGAGATTCCCGCCGCGCTTGAAGCCGCAGGCGCCAAGGCAAAGCTAGACGCGATCGACGCCAGCAAGCTGCTGCTGACCGGGCTGACCGCCGGGATGCATCAGCAAGACCTGAAAATCGAGGCCTTCGGTGCCAAGGTGGAAGCGTCGGGTATCGCTGTCGTCAAGGCCCTCGCGGACTTTCAGCTTCTGCTGACCGAACGCCTGTCCGACGTGCGAACCGAGGTCGGCCGTATAGGCGGCGAGATGACCACCACGCTGGCCGAGAACCAGGGCAAGACCGCGAAAGCCCTGACAGAGGATTTCTCCAAACTTACCGTCCAGGTCGATGCGAAGATAACCGAGATGCGGGAAGGCAACGAGGCGAAGCTGCTGCAGATCCAGGGCATCGTGGATCAGAAACTGCAAGAGGGGATCGAGAAGCGAATGACCGAAAGCTTCGCGAAAATAACCACGCAGTTCGCCGAGGTCCAGCAGGCGGTCGGCGAAGTCAAGACCGTCGCGGGTCAGGTGGGCGACCTGAAACGGCTGTTCTCCAATGTGAAATCCCGAGGGGGCTGGGGCGAGGCGCAGGTCAAGGCGACACTGGACGACATCCTGCCGCCCGGCTCGTACGAAACGAACATGCGGATCAACCCCGCAACGTCCGATACGGTGGAATTCGCACTGAAATTGCCCGTTCAGGGCGGATCACCGGTTTATCTCGCAATCGATGCGAAGTTTCCCGTCGAGGATTACACACGGTTTCTCCAGGCGATCGAGGCCGCCGATCCCGCAGCGGAAAAGGCGGCCAAAACAGCGCTGGAGGCACAGATCCGCATCGAGGCCAGGAAGATCCAGACGAAGTACATCGCCCCACCCCATACCGTCGAGTGGGCAATACTGTATCTGCCCAGTGAGGGGCTCTACGCCGAGGTCACCCGCAACGGCGAACTCATGGCGGCAATCCATCGGGATCACCGCGTCATCGTCATGGGGCCTTCGATGCTGGCCGTCATGCTTCGGACGATCCAACTTGGTCATTACACGCTGGCGATCAGCCAGAAAGCGGACATCATCGGCAAGATCCTCGGCGCGGTGAAACATGAGATGGTGGATTTCAGCAACCAGTTCCGGCTGCTTGAAAAAAACGTTCAGGTGCTCGGCAACAATATCAAAAAGGGCCGCACGCGGGCCAACGTCATCTCGATCAGACTGAGAGACGTCGCCGCGCTGGAAGGACCGGCCGCCGCAACACTGCTGGAGCTTCCGCAGGACGGCGAGGAGCCCACCGGCGAAGGCGACGAAGATGCCGACCTGGAGGTCGTGGAATAGGGCTGTCCAAGGCCGCCACTGGTTCGGTCGCCGGCACCGCCTCCACGCCCAACCCCTACCCCAGATCCGCCACCTGAAATGGCTGCGCCAGTTCAATCGCTCGCGCCGCGCGCAACACTAGGTCGTCGCGAAACTGCGCCGCCGCGATCTGCACGGAATTCGGCATCCCATCCGCGCGCGGCCCGATCGGCACCGAAATCGCCGGCTGGCGGGTCAGATTGAACGTGAACGTCCACGGCGCCCAGGCGGTCCAAAGCGCCCGCACCGGATCGACGGTCGGCGCATCGGCCAGCGGCGGGCCAGCCGGCACCGTCGGGCACAGCACCAGGTCGTAGCGCTGATGCAACCTGGCCATGGCGTGCGCGGCCGTCGCCCGGGTGGCCTCGGCATCCATGAACTCGACCGCGGTCATGCCACCCAGAGTCTGCGCGACCTCGCGGATGCCGGGGTCAAGCAGACCCGTCAGTTGCGAAGGCATCCCCGCGACCAACCGAGCCAGCGCCGCCCCCCACACACGGCCGAACACGAGGCTGGTGTCCGGCAAGCCGGCATCCGCTTGCTCGACATTCGCGCCGGCATCGGCAAGCAACTGCGCGGCCTGCTCGACCGCGGCAACCCCGTCGGCATCGACCAAAGCGTCGAAGCCAGGATTGCCCAGCACGGCGACGTTGAGACCCGAAACCCCCTCCTCTATGCCATCAAGCCAATCCCGCGGATCGACGGGCAAACAGAACGGATCGCGCAGGTCCCAGCGCGCCATCGCCGAGAACATCAGCGCCGCGTCGCGCACCGTTCGCGTCATCGGGCCGGCGCAGGAAACGCTGGCAAAGGCACTTGCCGGCCATTGCGGGATACGCCCGTAGGTCGGCTTCAGGCCAACCAGCCCGCACCACGCCGCCGGAATCCGCACCGACCCGCCGGCATCCGTGCCGATGTGCAGCGGCCCGAACCCGGCGGCACCCGCCGCACCCGCGCCGGACGAGGAGCCGCCCGTGGTGTACGCCGGGTTCCACGGGTTCCGCGTTATCCCGTGCAGCGGGCAGTCTCCGGGCGATTTCCAGCCATATTCGGTGGTCGTCGTCTTGCCCAGGATCACGGCACCCGCCGCCTTCAGACCCATCACCATCGGCGCGTCGTCCGCCTCCGGGTCCTCGGTCGTCGTGCGGCTGCCGCGCCTTGTCGGGAAACCGGCGAGATCGACCAGGTCCTTCACCGTGCACGGCACGCCGTCAAGTATCCCGACCGGTCGCCCGGATCGCCAGCGGGACGTGCTTTCAGCCGCCGCCTGCAGCGCCCCCGGGTTCATCACCGCGAACGCATTCAACCCCGGGTTCAGCCGCGCCACCCGCTCGGTCACCGCCTGCAGAACGTCGACGGGGGTGAGTTGCCGCCGCGCAAACCCGGCCAGCATATCCTCGGCACTCAGCAGGGCGGGGTTCAGGTCAGGCATGGGCGCTCTTTTCCGATGGGGCGAACTGAGTGCAGCATGGCGTCCGCAGCGCATGGAGGGAACCCCGAATGAGCATCGAGCCCTGGCAGTGGCCGGAACAGACGTGGCGGACGATGGTCGGACGGGCCCGCGCCGGCCGCAGTCTGAAGCCTGCATCATGGCCGCAGGGTGCGCGCTGCGCCGTCGCAATCAGCTTCGACGCCGATCACGAGACCATCCCCCTGTGTGACAACGACGAAAGCCCGATGCGGATCAGCCAGGGCCAGTACGGCGCGCGACAGGCGACGCCTCGCATACGCAAGTTGCTGGAACGCGAGTCGGTCCCGGCGACATTCTTCTATCCGGCCGTGTCCGCCCTGTTGCATCCCGAAGAGGTCCGCGCGGTCGCCAGCGACGGGCACGAGATCGGCATCCACTCATGGATCCATGAGGTCAACACGTCGCTGCCGCGCGAGGCCGAACGCGAACTAACGTTACGGTCCCGCGAGACGTTGGCGAAAATCAGCGGGGTCGAGCCGGTGGGGATCCGAACCGCAAGCTGGGATTTCTCGGTGAACACGCTGGATATCATCCACGAAATGAAACTGCTCTACGACAGCAGCCTGATGGCGGATGACGACCCGTACGAACTGGAAGATCAGGGTGAGCCCACAGGCATCGTCGAACTGCCCCCGGAATGGATTCGTGACGACGCGGTCTACTTCAACATGCTGCGCTTCTCAGGGCTGCGCCCGTATACGCCGCCGTCCGCCGTCGAGGAGATCTTCACCGCCGAGTTCGACGGCGCCTGGGACGAGGGCGGTCTGTTTCTGCCGACCATGCATCCGCACATCACCGGCCACCGCTCGCGCCTGCCGCTGCTGGAACGGCTGATCCGCCACATGAAGGCCAAGGGAGGCTCCTGGTTCGCAACACACGCACAGGTCGCGCATTGGTGCAGAGGCTGAGACGTTGTCCGGGCAGATCATTGGTGTGTCGTCACAAAAGAAATTTTGAACCGCAGATGGACGCGGATAAACGCAGATGAAGCTATTGTACCAAGCGGCGTTGTGACCGCTCTCCGGCCTTACCGCCCCGTCATGCCGGCGAATGCCGGTATCCACGCCTTTGGGGTCTCCGTCGATGAGAAGCGTCGGACCGAGGGTTTGCAGAAAGGCGGCGCCCGGCTGAACCAAGGGCTCGACCCGAAATGACGGGCGTGGCGCACCCGTCGATGGGTCAATCTTTCCGCCGGCCGGTATCACGATCCCCGGTCGCAGTCCAACCCATCCGCGTGCATCTGCGGTTCAAGCCTCTTAATTCACGGCCCCAAATAGCGATCCACAAGCTGCTGCCAAAGCCCGCTTTCCACCGCGATATGCAGCCATTGATCGACGTACTGCTTCATAACAATGTCCTGCGGCAGCAAATAGCCCAGCTCACCGAAGTCAAACGGCTGGTCAGGGTGGATCGCACAAAGCTCCGGGTGCAGTCGCTGCTGCACCTTCGTTTCCACCGCATCGGTGATCATTACGTCGGCCCGGCCGGCGGACAATTCGTCAAAGATGCGGGCATTGTCGGGAAACGAAACGATCTCCGCCCGGTGCAGGTTGGAGCGATCGAATCGCTCGTTGGTGCCGCCCGGATTGACGATGACCTTCACGCCCGGCCGGTCGATCGCGGCCAGCGTCACGAACCGGTCCCGGTGGGCGCAGAGGGCGATGGCGGCCTTGCCCACCCGCATGACGGGCTGGGAGAAGAACGCCACGCGCTGCCGCGGCAGGGTGATGGAGACGCCCCCCATGCCGATGTCGAATTTCCCTTCGCCGAGGTCGGGCAACAGCGTACTCCAGGTCGTTGGGACGATCTCCAGCTTGACGCCGAGCGCACCGGCCAGGTTCGTCGCCATGTCCACGTCGAGGCCGGTATAGGCGCCACTGGCATTGTCCCGCTGCGAGAACGGGCGGTAATCGCCGGTCAGCCCGACCCGGAGCAGGCCGCGAACGGCGATGTCGTCCAGCCGGGATTGCGCCATTGCGCTGCTGGCGAACAGCAGGACCGCAACGAACGCAAAAAGACGCATGGCATTTTTCCCGAAAGCCTGGAGAACGATGCCTTGAACCCCGGTGTGATGCCAGTGGCATGGCGCGACCGGAAGACCGCGAGGCCGCCTCAACTGCTGCCGATCAGGATCCCCACCGCGAACACCAGCGCCCCGCCGAAGGCGACCTGAAGCGTCGCCGAAAGCGGCGGTGTATCCATGTATTTCCAGCGGACCCATGAGATCACCGCCAGTTCAACGACCACCACGCCGATCGCCACCGCCATCGCGACCCAGAACGACGGGATCAGGAACGGCAGCGTGTGCCCGATCCCGCCGGCCGTCGTCATCAGCCCGGTGATGGCGCCACGAA